>NZ_CP099490.1:628551-942827 GCF_023923205.1 Ornithinimicrobium cryptoxanthini
CCTTCCTGGCCACCCTCGTGTGTCTGGTGCTGGGCGTGCCCCTCGCCTGGGTGCTGGCCCGCGCGGAGTTCCGGGGCCTGCGGCTGGTCCGTGCGCTGATCACCCTGCCCCTAGTGCTGCCACCCGTCGTCGGGGGCGTCGCCCTTCTTCTGCTCCTGGGGCGCCGGGGCCTGATCGGACAGCACCTCTATGACTGGTTCGGCATCAGCCTGCCGTTCACGACGGCGGCGGTCGTGATCGCTGAAGCGTTCGTGGCGATGCCGTTCCTCGTGATCGCCGTGGAAGGGGCCCTGCGCGGTGCCGACCGGCGCTATGAGGACGCGGCCGCCACGCTCGGGGCGGGACGCTGGCTGATCTTCCGCCGGGTCACTCTGCCGCTGGTGGCCCCCGGCATCTCAGCCGGAGCGGTGCTCTGCTTCGCCCGGGCGCTGGGCGAATTCGGCGCCACCATCACCTTCGCCGGCAACTTCCCGGGCGTCACGCGCACCATGCCGCTGGCCGTCTATCTGAGCATGGAGACCAACCCCGAGGCAGCGATCGTGCTCGCGCTGGTCCTGCTGTTCGTCTCGGTCGTGGTCCTGGTCAGCCTGCGCGGCCGGTGGATCTCGGGAGCGTCCTCGTGACCACCCGACGCGGCGGCGAGGCGACTGAGGGCAACCGAGAGGCAACGGCGGCCGGCGGCCTCGCGGCATACCTCGCGGTCCGCCGTGGCACCTTCGAGCTGGACGTGGGGCTGGTGGTCCCGCGAGGCCAGGTCGTGGCCCTGCTCGGCCCCAACGGAGCGGGCAAGACCACGGTGCTGCACGCGCTCGCCGGGCTGCTGCGACTGACCGACGGGTCCGTCACGCTCCGTGGCCGCGTGCTCGACGACCCCGGGCGCGGGACGTTCGTGCCGCCTGAGGGCCGCGATCTGGGGATGGTCTTCCAGGACTACCTGCTCTTCCCGCACCTGTCCGCCCTTGACAACGTGGCCTTCGGGTTGCGCGCCCGCGGGGTCGGTCGCGGTGCTGCGCGGCAGACCGCGCAGGTGTGGCTGGAGCGAGTCGGGGTGCTCGAGCACGCCGGGTCGCGGCCGGGGCAGCTCTCGGGCGGGCAGGCGCAGCGGGTGGCGCTGGCTCGCGCCCTGGCGACGGACCCGGGTCTGGTCCTGCTCGACGAGCCACTCGCGGCGCTGGACGCCTCGACCCGGCTGGAGGTGCGCGGTGAGCTCGGGCGGCACCTGCGCGAGTTCGGCGGCAGCGCGCTGATGGTCACCCATGACCCGCTCGACGCGATGGTCGTGGCGGACCGCCTCGTGGTCCTCGAGGGTGGCGAGGTGGTGCAGGACGGCTCTCCGACGGAGGTCGCTCGGGCACCCCGGACGGAGTATGTCGCGCGCCTGGTCGGCCTCAACCTGCACCGCGGGCGGGGCAAGGGGAGCGTCGTGCGGCTCGAGGCGGGCGGACAGCTGCACGTCGCAGATACCCTCGAGGGGGAGGTGCTGGTGGCCTATCCGCCGACGTCCGTGACGCTGCACCGCCAGCACCCGGAGGGGTCCGCCCGCAACGTGTGGCAGGGCAGGGTGGCCGGCCTCGAGCAGCACGCCCACACCGTGCGGGCGCAGGTGAGCGCGCCCGACCGCCCGCACGTGCTGGCCGACGTCACGCCCGCCGCTGTCGCCGAGCTGGACCTGCGTCTCGGGGCTGCGGTGTGGCTGTCGTTCAAGGCGACGGACACGCACGTCTATCCAGGCTGACACCATTATGGTGTTGACACGACACCATAGTGGTGTCATAGTCGACGTCATGGAACTCACCACATACGTCGAGCGGTTGCGCAGCGAGGTTGCGGCCGCGACCGAGCTGGGTGGCCCGGAAATCACGGCCGCGGCACAGCGCGTGCTGCTGGCCGTGGACCCGGCGATCCGTCTGGTCCTGCTGGAGGCACTCACCGATGCCGCCGCGGAGATCACCACCGAGCTGCCCTCCGGGAGCGTCGAGACCCGCCTGCGCGGCCGGTCGCTCGAGTTCGTCCTGGACGGCGTCGGTTCTCATGAGGGTCCCGCAGAGGCCCACCCGCAGGACCCCGAGGTCGAGCCGATCGACGAGAGCGGCGATCAGATTCGCATCACGCTGCGCCTGCCCGAGGGGCTGAAACAGCGCGCGGAGGAGCTCGCCGTCGAGGTCGGCCAGTCGTTGAACAGCTGGCTGGTCGACGCGGTCCGGGACGCCGCGTCAGGTGGCCTGCGGATCAACCTGCGCGGACACGGCGTCCGGTTCGACTACCCGTCCGCACCCGGCGCCCCGAAGCCGCCGCGTGCTCCAGGCAGCCGGATGTCCGGCTGGTCCTGATCAGCACCCACCAGCGACGACTACGAGCAAGGACACACCATGGACTACACATTTGAGACTCCCCACCCCCCAGAGCTGACCGTCGAGATCGGCAGCGGACGGGTCGAGATCACGGCCGGCGAGACGAACGGCCGCACCCTGGTCACCGTCACCGGCAAGGGTTCGCAGGAGGCCACGGTCGAGCAGCGGGGCAGCACCGTCGCCGTCATCGGACCGCGTTCTCGGGACGGCTGGTTCAGCTTCGGCGGCAGTGCCCACCTGGACGTGCGGATCAGCGCCCCTCGCGGGAGTGCCGTCACCACCAAGCTCGGCTCGGCCGACCTCATCGCCTCCGGCGTGCTGGGAGCCTGCTCGCTGCGGTCCGGATCGGGCGACAACCAGCTCAAGGACGTCGGCAGCCTGGACGCCACCTCAGGCTCTGGGAATCTCGATGTCACCGTCGTCAACGGGGAGGCGGTGGTGCGCAGCGGTTCGGGCGACATCCGGATCGGCACCGTCACCGGCGATGTCCAGTCCGTCACCGGCAGCGGTGACCTCATCCTGGGCTCCGCGCACGGTGCGGTGACGGCCAAGAGTGGCTCCGGCGACGTGCGCATCGACGACTCCGGACGCGGGGCCGGAGTCACCACTGCCAGCGGTGATGTCACGGTCGGTCGCCTGGCCGGCGGCGGCGTCGAGGCCCGCACCGCGTCCGGCGACGTCAGCGTGCAGGTCAGGGCCGGCCTGCCGGTCTGGACCGACATCCACAGTCTCTCCGGAGACGTGCGTTCCGGGCTCCAGTCCCTGGGCCAGCCCGCCGAGGGCGACCCCTATGTCGAGCTGCGCCTGCGCACCGTCAGCGGTGACATCGCCGTCGCCCACCTGGTCGAGGCGCCTGAGCACGACCCCGCCAGCC
Organism: Ornithinimicrobium cryptoxanthini; assembly: GCF_023923205.1. NCBI lineage: Bacteria > Bacillati > Actinomycetota > Actinomycetes > Micrococcales > Ornithinimicrobiaceae > Ornithinimicrobium > Ornithinimicrobium cryptoxanthini. The sequence continues at coordinate 631,777 of NZ_CP099490.1, forward strand.
AGCACCAGAGCAGCTGAGAGGAGGAATCATCATGTGCTATCCGATGGACGTCGACCTGGCCATGGATGCCCACCGCGAGCGCGAACACAGCCTCGAGGTCGCCAACCGACTCGCACTGAGCGACAGCAACCGACCCTCTGCCTTGCTGCAGATCCGTCACCGCTGACCGCTCCGCGGTCCCCACGCACCCCGTCCACACCAGAGGCGGGCGAGACCGATCCGGTCCCGCCCGCCTCAGCGTGTCTGGTGTGTCGTTCCAAGTGTGTCGTCCCAGGTGGAGTGGTGCTCTCAGAGCTCCATGCCGAGCCGACGTGCCGAGCGCGACTTCTGCCGCTGGGCGCGCATCCGACGCAGGCGCTTGACCAGCATCGGGTCGTGCTCGAGCGCCGCCTGGGAGTCGATCAGCTGGTTCAACAGCTGGTAGTAGCGCGTGGAGCTCATGTCGAACAGGTCCTTGATCGCCTGCTCCTTCGCGCCGGCATACTTCCACCACTGGCGCTCAAAGTCGATGATCTGGCGGTCGCGCTCGCTCAGCCCGGCAGCAGACTCGTCGCCAACGATCCTCGGTGCGGCTCCCATGCTGTCCCTTCCGTGCTCGTCCGCCGGGCGCCCCACCCGGCTCTGGCCCACACTCTACGACGCAAATGACAGGCTTGTCATTATGACGGGCCGCTGCATCGTCGAACTGTCAACCCCATTGATCCCGTCAGCATCACCAGCGCCGTGAGCACCACGGGCACAGTCGCACCGCGCTGCCACCCAGGCATACTGTGACGTCGTGAGCAGTCCGCCCACCGCCCCGCTGGCAGAGCTCGTGCACCCGTCCTGGGCTCGTGCGCTGGCCCCGGCGACCGACACGGTCCGCGAGCTCGGAGCCTTCCTGCGTGCCGAGGTCGAGGCCGGTCGCGGCTACCTGCCCCCCGGCGAGCACGTCCTGCGGGTCTTCTCGCAGCCACTGGACCAGGTGCGCGTGCTGATCGTCGGCCAGGACCCCTATCCCACCCCCGGTCACGCGGTGGGGCTGTCCTTCTCGGTCGCACCCGACGTGCGTCCGGTGCCCCGCAGCCTGCAGAACATCTATGCCGAGCTGGGCACCGACCTCGGGCTGCCGCTCCCGAGCACGGGTGACCTGTCACCGTGGGCCGAGCGCGGTGTGCTGCTGCTCAACCGGGTGCTCACCGTGCGTCCCGGAGCGCCCGCCAGCCACCGCAGCAAGGGCTGGGAGCAGGTGACGGACCTGGCGATCTCCGCGCTCGTCGGACGCGGCGGGCCGCTCGTCGCGATCCTGTGGGGTCGCGACGCACGCTCCCTGGCGGGGGACCTGGGCGATGTCCCCACGATCCAGAGCGCCCACCCCTCACCGCTGTCGGCGCGGGGCGGGTTCTTTGGGTCCCGGCCGTTCAGTCGGGCCAACGACCTGCTCACCGCACAGGGCGGAGAACCAGTGGACTGGTCCCTGCCCTGACACTCCCTGCTGGGCTGTCGTGACGGGCGATCCGGCACCATAGGAGCATGGCAGGCAGTGCAGACACCGGCAGCATCCGGCCGCGACCTCATGAGTGGAACCGCTATGTCGCGCTCGGCGACTCGATGACCGAGGGGCTGGGTGACCCCGGCCCGGACGGCGGGCTGATCGGCTGGGCGGACCGGCTGGCCGCGCTGCTGTCGGCCCACTCGCCGGACTTCACCTATGCCAACCTGGCGGTGCGGGGCCGGAAGCTGGCGGACATCGCCGGTCCGCAGATCGAGGCCGGGCTCGAGCTGCAGCCGGACCTGGTCAGCATCATCGGCGGCGGCAACGACATCCTCCGGCCCGGCGCTGATCCGGACGCGCTGGCTGCTGAGCTCGAGGAGGCGATCGCCACGATCCGGGCCTCCGGCGCCGACGTGCTGATGGCCACCCCCGCGGACCCGGCCGGTGCCCCCATCGTGGAGCGCACGCGCGGTCGCGCCGCGATCTATCTCGGGCACCTGTGGTCGATCGCCGAGCGGCAGGGCGCCTACCTGATGAACCAGTGGTCCTTCAGCTTCCTGCGCGACTGGCGGATGTGGGAGCCGGACCGGATCCACATGAGTGCCGAGGGGCACCGGCGGGTCGCCCTGGCGGCCTACGAGACCCTCGGTCACACCGCGGAGGAGGCAGACTGGCGGGTGCCCCTGCCACCTCAGCCCGCGCCGGGTCGGCTGGAGGCGCTGCGCGAGAACGCCGTGTGGGCCAAGGAGTATGCCGCCCCCTGGGTGAGCAGGCGCCTGCAGGGGAAGTCCTCGGGCGACACCATCGTGCCGAAGCGTCCGGAGCTCGGACCGCCGAGCACCCCCGACCGCCTCTGACGTCGTTCGCCTTCGTGTCGCGGCCCGCTCGGGTTCCTGGGCACCGTTGCGCGGCGTGCGGGAGTGAAATTTCACTATCGCAGCGTCATCAACCGTGCCCAGGTGAGACGGGGCGGATGCGCCCGACGTATGTGCCATGTCACACAACCACTTGGGACAGGTGCCCGCCCTCGCCTACGGTGAGCCCATGTCTGTGGCGACGATGCACGAGCTCGCGCCCGGGATCTTTGTGCGTCGGCACTCCGAGCTGGACCTCAACTGTGGTCTGGTGATCGGCTCCAAGCGGGTCCTGGTCATCGACACCCGCAGCACGGCAGACCGGGGGACCCAGCTGGCGGCGGCGGTGCGCGAGCTCACTCCGCTCGAGCAGGTGGTCGTCAACACGCACGCCCACTACGACCACTGTTTCGGCAACGTCGCCTTCCGTGACTCGCAGATCTATGGGCACGTCCTGGCGGCTGAGAGCCTGCAGCGGACGGCCGAGCACCAGCGCAGCCAGGTCGTCGAGCACCTGACCCGCACCGACCGCCCCGAGCTGGCGCAGACCTACCTGGACACCGAGGTGGTGCTGCCCTTCTATCTCGTCGAGGAGGACACCCCGATCGACCTCGGTGACCGCACGGCATACCTGCTGTTCGGAGGCAGGGCACACACCGACCACGACCTGGTCGTCGCGGTCCCGGATGCCGGTGTCGTCTTCTGGGGTGACCTGATCGAGCAGGGGGCGGACCCGGCGATGGAGGACTCCTTCCCGTTCGAGTGGGGTTCGACGGTTGCAACCCTGAGCGAGCACCCGCTGGTCAGGGACGCCTCGGTGCACGTGCCGGGCCACGGCGAGGCGGTCGACGCCGCCTTCGTGCAGCAGCAGCAGCAGGCCCTCTCAGCCCTCGCGACCGAGCTCGAGGCGGCTCTGGCCACCGGGGTGCAGGGCGTGGACGGCCTCATCGGCAAGACCCGCGGGCTCGGGTTCCAGGACGAGACGCTGCGAGAGGCTGCCGTGCGTGCGCTAGAAACCCGCCCTGGCGCGACCGGGAGCCAGCCAGCAATATAGGGCCATGAGCCAGGACGCCGGGACCGACAGCGGGAGTGACGACACGACCGGGGCCGCGGGTGACTACCGGGCGCTGGTCCGCAGCAGCCTCGATGATCCGGAGGGGTTCTGGGGCGCTGCAGCGCAGGAGCTGACCTGGATCCACCCGCCGAAGACGGTGCTCAAGGACCGAGCGCCGTTCTACGACTGGTTCCCGGACGGCGTGCTCAACGTCTGTTACAACGCGCTTGACCGTCATGTCATCGACGGCCGCGCCGACCAGCTGGCGCTGATCTATGACAGCCCGGTCACCGGCACGCAGCGCAGCTACACCTATGCCGAGCTGCTCGACGAGGTCGCCAGGTTCGCCGGCGTGCTGCGCGACCTCGGGGTCAGCAAGGGCGACCGCGTTGTGGTCTATCTGCCGATGATCCCCGAGGCCGTCATCACCATGCTCGCGTGTGCGCGCATCGGTGCGGTCCACTCGGTCGTCTTCGGTGGTTTCGCGCCGGCCGAGCTGGCCGCCCGCATCGAGGACGCCGAGCCCGTGGTCGTCGTCTCGGCCTCCTGCGGTGTCGAACCGACCCGGGTGGTGGAGTACAAGCCGATGCTCGACGAGGCGCTGCGCCGCTCGAGCCACCAGCCACAGCACTGCGTCATCGTCCAGCGCGAGCAGGCGCTGGCCGAGCTGGGGGAGACGGACCTGGAGTGGAGCCAGCTCATGCGCCCCGGCGCCATCGCGCCGGCCGAGTGCGTCAAAATCCTCGCGACCGACCCGCTCTATGTCCTCTACACCTCCGGCACGACCGGCAAGCCCAAGGGGATCGTGCGGGACAGTGGCGGTTATGCCGTGGCCCTGCGCTGGTCGATGAGCAACCTGTATGACGTGCAGCCGGGGGAGACCTGGTTCTGCGGCTCCGACGTCGGCTGGGTGGTGGGCCACTCCTACATCGTCTATGCCCCGCTGCTCACCGGCGCGACCACGATCCTCTATGAGGGCAAGCCGGTGGGGACGCCGGATGCGGGTGCCTACTGGCGGCTGATCCAGGACTACGGCGCCGTCGCCGCGTTCACCGCCCCGACCGCGATCCGCGCGATCAAGAAGGTCGACCCGGACGCGGCGCTGCTGGCCGGCTATGACACCTCCTCACTGCGGACCCTCTTCCTGGCCGGGGAGCGCCTGGACCCGGACACCTGGGAGTGGGCCACGCAGGCGCTGGGTGTCCCGGTGGTCGACAACTGGTGGCAGACCGAGACCGGCTGGCCGATCACGATCAACCCGGTCGGCATCACCCTGCTGCCGATCAAGCCTGGGTCGTCCGGGCCGGCGACCGTCGGCTACGACGTGCAGGTGCTCGATCCGTCGGGTCAGCCGACGGAGCCGGGGGTCGAGGGCGCGATCTGCATCCGGCAGCCGCTGCCACCGGGGACGCTGCCGACGCTGTGGCGCGACGACGAGCGCTATGTCAGCTCCTACCTGTCCGCCTTCCCGGGTTACTACCTCACCGGGGACGGGGGGTATGTCGATGAGGACGGCTATGTCTTCGTCATGGGGCGCACCGACGACGTGCTCAACGTCGCCGGGCACCGGTTGTCGACCGGTTCGCTGGAGGAGGCCCTGGCCGGGCACCCGTCGGTGGCCGAGTGCGCGGTGATCGGCATCCGGGACGCGCTCAAGGGCCAGGTGCCGCGGGCCCTGGTCGTGCTCAAAGCCGGGATCCAGCTCGACGAGGCCGGGACCGCCGCGCTGCAGGCCGAGCTGGTGGACCGGGTCCGCGCCGAGGTCGGCGCCGTGGCGGCGCTGCGCCAGGTCGACGTCGTCGACGGGCTGCCCAAGACCCGCTCCGGCAAGATCCTGCGCAAGACGATGCGCCAGATCGCCGACGGCGACGAGGCGGTCGTGCCGTCCACGATCGAGGACGTCTCGGTCCTGGACGGCCTGCGCGGGGTGCTGTCAGGCCCCGATCGCTCGAGCTGACCACGCTGAACCCTCGCTGCAGGGACGGTCCGGGAGGCTCGCGTGACGGCATACGGCTGGCTGTTTCGTGCGTGGAACACCCCTGGCATTTGCACTCGGACCCCCCGAGTGCTAATCATGGACTTAGCACTCTGACCATGAGAGTGACAGAAATGACCGACTGAGTGAGGGTCGGCCAAGCCGGTGCGACGTGAGCCTGGTGCGGCTGGTCCGTCCGTCGCGGGCACGAGGTCGGTCGCCAACCCCGTTCAGCGTGTGGGAGGAACCACCCGAATGGCCAAGACCATTGCTTTTGACGAGGAGGCCCGTCGCGGGCTCGAAAAGGGCATGAACACCCTTGCCGACGCCGTGAAGGTCACCCTGGGCCCCAAGGGACGCAACGTCGTCCTGGAGAAGAAGTGGGGCGCGCCCACCATCACCAACGATGGTGTGAGCATCGCCAAGGAGATTGAGCTCGAGGACCCCTACGAGAAGATCGGCGCCGAGCTGGTCAAGGAGGTCGCCAAGAAGACCGACGACGTCGCCGGTGACGGCACGACGACGGCGACCGTCCTGGCTCAGGCCATGGTCCGTGAGGGCCTGCGCAACGTCGCGGCCGGCGCGAACCCGATGGCCCTCAAGCGCGGCATCGAGAAGGCCGTCGACGCCGTCTCGACCGAGCTGCTCTCGATGGCCAAGGATGTCGAGACCAAGGAGCAGATCGCGCAGTCCGCGTCCATCTCCGCGGCCGACGACGAGATCGGCAACATGATTGCCGAGGCCATGGACAAGGTCGGCAACGAGGGCGTCATCACCGTCGAGGAGTCCAACACCTTCGGCCTGGAGCTCGAGCTCACCGAGGGCATGCGCTTCGACAAGGGCTACATCAGCCCCTACTTCGTCACCGACACCGAGCGCATGGAGACGGTCCTGGAGGACCCCTACATCCTCGTGCTCAACTCCAAGATCAGCGCGATCAAGGACATGCTGCCCGTCCTGGAGAAGGTCATGCAGTCCGGCAAGCCGCTGGCGATCATCGCCGAGGACGTCGAGGGCGAGGCCCTGGCGACCCTGGTGGTCAACAAGATCCGTGGCAACTTCAAGTCCGTGGCCGTCAAGGCTCCGGGCTTCGGTGACCGCCGCAAGGCCATGCTGGCTGACATCGCCATCCTCACCGGTGGCCAGGTCATCTCCGAGGAGGTCGGCCTGAAGCTGGAGACGGCCGAGCTCGACCTGCTGGGCCACGCCCGCAAGGTCGTCGTCTCCAAGGACGAGACCACGATCGTCGAGGGTGCCGGCGACGCCGACGCCATCGCCGGTCGGGTCAAGCAGATCCGTGCCGAGATCGAGAACTCGGACAGCGACTACGACCGCGAGAAGCTGCAGGAGCGCCTGGCCAAGCTGGCCGGCGGTGTTGCGGTGATCAAGGCCGGCGCTGCCACCGAGGTCGAGCTCAAGGAGCGCAAGCACCGCATCGAGGACGCCGTCCGCAACGCGAAGGCTGCCGTCGAGGAGGGCATCGTCGCCGGCGGTGGCGTGGCGCTCATCCAGGCCGCGACCGCCTTCGACAACCTCTCCCTGGAGGGCGACGAGGCCACTGGCGCCAACATCGTCCGGGTCGCCATCGAGGCCCCGCTCAAGCAGATCGCCATCAACGGCGGTCTTGAGGGTGGCGTCGTGGCGGAGAAGGTGCGCAACCTGCCCGCGGGTCACGGCCTCAACGCCGCGACCGGGGAGTATGGCGACATGCTGGGCTTCGGTGTCGCCGACCCGGTGAAGGTGACCCGTTCTGCCCTGCAGAACGCCGCCTCCATCGCAGCCCTGTTCCTGACCACCGAGGTCGTCATCGCGGACAAGCCGGAGCCGGCCGCCGCGATGCCCGCCGGTGACGGTGGCATGGGCGACATGGGCGGCATGGGTTTCTGACCCACGCCGACTGAAGTTCCCGCGTTCCTCGCGGTCAACCAGCAACGGGGCGGTCTCCTCACGGAGGCCGCCCCGTTGTTTTGTTGACAAACGGACGGGATTCACCGACCATACTGTGATGACCGACGATACGACACTTCCCGACCGGGACGCCTCGGATGGACCGGAGCCGGGTGCGGCGGTCCCGGACTACGAGCTGCTCGATGCCCTGACGCTGGAGGACCCGGCGCAGTACCGCGCGCTGTTCGAGGAGACTCGCCAGGCGATCGTCGCCCTGCTGCGCGAGCGGGCCGCGACCATCTCGGAGCTGGCCGCCGTCCTCGACAAGCCCAAGGGAACGCTCGGTCACCACATGCAGGTGCTCGCCGACGCGGGCCTGGTGCACGTGGTCCGCACCAAGAAGGTGCGCGCGTTGGAGGCGAAGTACTGGGGCCGGACCGCGCGGATCTTCTTCTATGAGCACCTGGACACCGGACATGGGCAGCGGGTGCTGGCACGGGCTGCCGCTGAGGTGGGCCAGGCCGAGGCGGAGGCCGAAGCAGCGGGCCTGGACGTGGCCAGGGTGCTGGACGTGAACCGACGTGATGTCCGGATCCGGGCCGAGCGGACCCGTGAGTTCCGGCACCGATTGGGAGAGCTGCTGACCGACTTTGCCGACGAGCCCCGCTCCGGGGATCAGACCTATGCCCTCGTCTATGGGATCTTCCCGAGCGCGACGCCGTCGTTGCCCACCGCTGAGGACGAGGCGTGAGCACCCGCGTCGCCTCGCGACCCGGCCTGGGCCGCAACTACTGGAAGCTGTTCAGCGCCTCGGTGATGACCAACCTGGGGGACGGTCTGATGTCCGTCGCGCTGGTGTGGCTGGCCTCGGCGATCACCCGCGACGCGCTGCTGATCGCGCTGGTCGGCCTCGCCTCGAGGCTGCCGTGGCTGATCTTCTCGCTGCCGGCCGGAGTGATCACCGACCGCTTCGACCGACGACACCTGGTCGCCTGGATGGACGTCGCCCGGGTGGCCGTGATCGCCGGCTTCGCGGTGGTGGTCCTGCTCCACCAAGACGGGCTGCCGACTCCTGAGCAGCTGGCCTCCGGGGAGGTGCCGGCCTCGGACAGCTCAGGTCTCCTGCTGGCCATCCTCTGCCTGGTCTCGCTGCTCCTCGGCTGCGCCGAGGTGGTGCGCGACAACGCGGCCCAGACCCTGATGGCCTCGGTCGTCGACAAGTCTCAGCTGGAGCGGGCCAACGGTCGGTTGTGGGGCGCCGAGACGGCGATGAACAACTTCGTCGGGCCACCGCTGGGTGGGCTGATCGTCGCCGTGGCCCTCGCCCTGCCGTTCTTCTTCAACGCCGGGCTGCTGGCGGTCGGGGCCGCCCTCATCTTTGCCCTCAGCGGCTCCTTCATGCCCAAGGGACAGACCACCACGGGCAAGATCCAGTGGCGCGCCGAGATGGGCGAGGGGTTTCGGTGGCTGTGGAACAACAAGGTGCTGCGCACGCTGGCGATCCTGCTCGGCGGGATGAACATGCTCTCGGCTCTGTCCTTCGTGATCCTGGTGCTCTTTGTCCAGGAGGTCCTGGGCCTGTTTGAGGGGTGGCAGTTCGGGGTCGTGATCACCGGCATGGCGGTCGGGGCGGTGCTCGGATCGCTGGTCGCTGAGCGGATCAGTGCGCGGCTGACCCAGGGCACCAGCCTGTTCCTGGCGATCATCGGGTCTGGGCTGTCCTTTATCGTGATCGGTCTGACCTCCTCAGCCGTGGTGGTGTGGTTGGTCGGCGTCGGCAGCGGCGTATTCATCGTGCTGTGGAACGTCATCACCGTCTCGCTGCGGCAGCGGATCATCCCCGATCACCTGCTGGGGCGGGTCAACTCGGTCTATCGGTTCTTCGGCTGGGGGACCATCTCGCTGGGCACCCTGCTCGGCGGGCTCATCGTCACCGGCGGAGAGCCGATCCTCGGACGGGAGTGGGCGCTGCGCACGCCCTTCCTGATCGCCGGCGGCGCGCACCTGCTGCTGCTGATCATCGCCCTGCCGCGGATCAACACCGCCAAGATCGAGCAGGCCCAGGCCGCCGCGGAGGCCGACGTTGCCGCGGAGGTCGAACCCGTCCGCGACCCCGACGGACTGGACCGGGCCGACACCTGAGCCAGCAGCCACCAGCGCAACGAGGTGGCCTCCCCAGGAGGCCACCTCGCTGTTCTCCCCCCTCCCCCTAGCCGCTCGAGGCGCTGCCTCGTGGGCGGCCTACCCCCTGGCGGAGCCGTGGGGGGCCAGCCCGGAGCGCCTCACTGGGCGGTGAAGCGCGTCCGGTTGGCCTGCTCCACCAGGTCGTAGTCCTCGCCCGCCGACTTCAGCGCGAGCGAGATCTGCTGTAACGAGCCCCGCACCTGCTCCTGCGTGGCGCTCCACTGCTGGGTGATGTTGGTGAAGTTGCCCGCCGCAGCACCGCGCCAGCAGTCCTGCAGTCCGTTGAGGCGTGCCATCATGGCGCGCACGTCACTCTCGATCTGGGCCGAGATCCGCTGGATGTCGCCCGAGGCGGCGGCGATCCGGGCGGTGTCGACGGCAAACGTCGTGCTCATGGTCCCTCTCCTTCTCACGGTTGGCCGGACCCCTGCGGCCAAGCCTGTGCGGACGAAGGTAGGCCGGTTGGCGGGCTCTCCGCAGAAGTTGTCCACAGGGGCTACGCTCGGCCGGATGACCGTCACCCGTTCGTTGCTGCTCTTTGCCCTCGCTGCCGTCCTGGAGATCGGCGGCGCGTGGCTGGTGTGGCAGGGGATCCGCGAGCACCGCGGTTGGGTCTGGATCGGGCTGGGCGTGATCAGCCTCGGTCTCTACGGGATCGTGGCCACCCTCCAACCAGACGCGAACTTCGGACGCATCCTGGCGGCATACGGCGGCGTCTTCGTGGCCGGTTCGCTGCTCTGGGGCATGGTCGTCGACGGGTTCCGGCCGGATCGCTATGACGTCAGCGGCGCGCTGGTCTGCCTGGTCGGCGTGGCCATCATCATGTATGCCCCTCGTGGGGTGGTCTGACGCATGCGACGGCTGGTGTGATGGGTGCGTCTCGACTGAGCGGGAGGCGCCGGTGATCCTGATCGACCCGCCGACCTGGCCCGCGCACGGCCGTCTCTGGTCGCACGTGATCAGCGACAGCTCTGCGGAGGAGCTCCACGCCTTCGCGCGTCAGGTGGGCCTGCCGCAGCGGTCCTTCGAGGGGGATCACTACGACGTGCCGGGGGAGCGCCACGCCGAGCTGGTCCGGGCAGGGGCGGTGCCGGTCGGCAACCGTGAGCTGGCCCGCCGCCTGAGCGTCAGCGGGTTGCGCTTCCGCAAGCGCAAGGGGGAGCGGCCCCTGGCCAGGATCGTCGACGGGTTGGCCACGGTCGGTGGACCCCACGTCCTGGACGTCGTCGGCTCGCCGCACGAGCCGGTGGTCGGCGCGGGTGCCTCGGTCGTGCTGATCGCCGGGCCCGCGGACGCGCTGGTCCTGGTCCAGAGCGTGGCGCGGGTCGGTTGGGCGCCGCCCGGGGGCAAGCGTGAGGCGGGGGAGACCGTGCGCGGCGCTGCGGTGCGAGAGGTCGCCGAGGAGACCAGCCTGCGCCTCGATCCCGTCCACCTGTTGCCGGTCGGCTACGAGCGCATCACGATCGCGGAGGGCCAGCAGCGGTCGCCGTGGACCGCCGGCGACAACCACATTGCGGTCTTCGGCACGTGGCTGTCCGAGCGGCCACCTGTCGCGCCGCGCAGTGACGACGTCACGACCGCGGAGTGGGTCGGGCACGACACCGCGGCTCAGCGGTGTGCGGACCAACCCTGGTGGCCACTGGTGGAACGGTTCAGGGGGATGCGCTAGCGGGCGTTGTCAGGCGCGCAGCCGGTCCAGCTCGGCCGCCACGTTCTCGCGGGCCCGCGACTCCCACTGCCGTTGGGCGAGGTCCGTGCGATAGAGCACCGGCCGGGTCAGGAAGTCCGCCAGGATCGCGGTGCGGCCCTGGCGAAAGAGGGTGGGCGGCACGTGGGCATACTCCTGCCGCACCTGCTCGGCATACTCCCGGTAGCGGTCGGTCGGGGACGACAGGATCCACAGGTCGGCGTCGTGGAAGACCGCTGCCGTATGCCGCCAGCTGGCCAGGTGGGCGGGCCCACCGTCGATGTCGTGGTTGATGGTCATGGTGACGAGCGACTCGACGACGTCCACGCTGCCGCGGGTGACCCCGAGGGCGTTGAGGTGGTCCCGGGCCATGGTCGCGCTGCGGTGCTCGTTGCTGCCCGGCGCGGCCTGCGGGTCGTAGGCGACGTCGTGATACCACCCCGCCACACGGGCCAGCCGGGTGCTGACCGCGTCGCACGCCCGCGCCGCGGCCAGCTCGTCGATCGCGGTCAGGACCTCCGTCAGGTGCTGGACGCTGTGATAGCGGCGGTGCGGCTGCGACCACTGCGCCAGCAGGAAGTCGACCTCGGCCACCTTCAGGTGCTGGGGTGCCTCCGGCGCTAGGAACTCCAGGTCTGCGAGCCACGAGCGGCGCAGACTCTCCAGGTGGGCGGCGGGTGCCGGTGAGTTGGTCGTCACCTAGCCAGTCTGCCTGCTGCGGGAGGAGGCGGTGCGACGGCCAGTGCTGCGGGCAGGGGCTGGTCGTGCACGACCGTCAGCCCCGAGACAGCGCGGGTGAGGACGACATAGAGCCTGCGCAGCCCGGTCCGCTCGTCGGGTTCGGCCCCTGCGATCGCCGCCGGCTCGACAACGACCACCTGGTCGAACTCCAGGCCCTTGGCCAGCGTGGCCGGGATGAGCTGGACCCGCGGCTCGGCCCCGAGCCCGGCGCTCGCCAGCGCCTCGGCGAGGGCATCGAGGTCGGCATCGGCGACGATCACGCCCACGGTGCCGGGCGCGCCGGCCAGGGCGGAGCCGACCGCCGCCGAGGCGACGGTCAGCAGCTGGCCCTTGGCCGGGAGCAGCTCCAGCCGGCCCCGGTTGGACCGGACCGACTCGGGCAGCCCCAGATCGGGAGCGATCTGGGGCAGCAGCCGAGCGGCATACTCCAGCACCGCAGCGGGGACTCGGAACCCGCGGGTGAGCTCCTCCACGTGCGCGTCGGCCTTGCCGAGGTGCTCGAGCGACTCGCGCCAGGAGCGGGTGGCCCACGAGGTGGTGCCCTGGGCGAGGTCTCCGAGCACTGTCAGCGAGCCGGTCGACGCCCTTCGCCCGACGGCCCGCAGCTGCATGGGCGACAGGTCCTGTGCCTCGTCCAGGATGATGTGGCCCAGGCTGGCGGTGCGCTCCAGCAGGTCCGCGATCTCGTCGAGCAGGACCGTGTCGGCAGCGGTCCAGCGAGCTGCTCCTTTGCTGCGCGGCGCCTTGTCCCACAGCAGGGTCCGCTGTTCCTCAGCGGTCAGGATGCCGTCAGCGGCCTCCGCGAGGAGCGTTGCGTCGGACCACAGGCCGAAGAGCACGGCGGCCGGGTCCAGGGCGGGCCACAGAGCCTTGGAATAGCCCTTGACCGGCGTGCTGCGGGCCACCGCGTCCTGCACCCGGTCGTCAGGGGTGTCCCCGGTGCGCTCCATCCGCACGAGCACCGCGTGCGCGAGCCTGCGCGGGAGCATCTCTTTGGCCGCGCTATAGCGGACCCCTCGGGAGGTGAGCTCGTCGAGGATCTCCTGCACGTCATACTCCGGCACGCGCCAGCGGCGTGACCCGCGCGGGACCACCAGCGCCTCGGTCGCCCTGCGCACGCTGGACCAGACCGCACGGTGCAGGACCTGGGCCAGCCGGGCGTCGCCCTTGAGTCCCGCGCTCGCCACGGGCTCGGTGGCTCGGGGTGCACCGGTCAGCTCCTCGACCGTCGTGTGCCCGACCTCGATCTCGCCGAGCGCCGGCAGGACGGCGCTGACGTGATCGAGGAAGGCCCGGTTGGGTCCGATGACCAGCACGCCGGTGCGGGCGAGCCGGTCGCGGAAGGCATAGAGCAGCCACGCGGCGCGGTGCAGACCCACCGCCGTCTTGCCGGTGCCGGGCGCTCCCTGGACGCAGATCGTGGCGGTCACGTCGGCGCGCACGATCGCGTCCTGCTCCGGCTGGATGGTGGCGACGATGTCGCGCATCGGCCCCGAGCGTGGGCGCTCGATCTCCTGGGCCAGGATCTGGCTGTGTCCGTGGTCGGCCACGTCCTGGGCCCGCGGTGAGACGAGGTGCTCGTCCTCGTATGCCGTGAGCTGGCCGCCGTCGACCCCGAAGCGGCGACGCAGGGTCACGCCCATCGGCTCCTGTGGCGAGGCGCGATAGAACGGCGTGGAGACGTCGGCGCGCCAGTCCACGACGACCGGCTCGCCGTCGGCGTCGGAGATGTGGCGCCGACCGATGTAGTGGCGCTCACCCTTGTGTTCGGGCAGGTCAGCGGTGTCGATGCGGCCGAAGAAGAGGGCGCTGCCAGGGTCGTTGACCAGCGACTGGGCGCGGCGCCAGAGGGTGCCCGCGAGCTGCTCGCCGGCGATCTTGTCGCCGGCCTGGGCCTGGAGGCCGAGCGTGTGCTCGCGCATCCGGGCCATCTCGGCGCGCGCGGTGAGCAGGCGCTGCTGCTCGCGGGCGAGCTCGGGGTCGGTGGTGGACTGGGGTGAGGTGGGAGGCTGGGGTGAGGTGCGAGGCTGGGGTGAGGCGGCGGTCACCGCCGTGGGATCTGGAGGGTGGGCGTGCTTGGACACAGGTGGGCCACCTCGGGTCGGGAGGGGACGGGGGGAAGAGCGACCCTAGCCGATCCGAGGCCGCTAGCACCATGGGCAGACGGTGTCTTCGCCCCACGCGGGGAGCAACCTGGGGCCGCTCCGGCGGAACTCAGCCGTCCGCGCGCGCGTCCAGCGTGACCGTCACCGTGGCCTCCTGACCGTCGCGCAGATAGGTCAGCTCGACCTGGTCACCAGTCGTGCGCTGCCGCACCTGGGCGACCAGAGCCAGGGAGTCGTTGACACGCTCGCCGTCGATCTGGGTGATGACGTCACCCTCCTGCAGGCCGGCGCGGTCCGCGGGGGAGTCGGGCTCGACCTGGCTGACGCCCGCGGCATACAGCGTGGCGCCATCGACCTCGGCACTGGCGTCCGCCACCCCGATCCCGAGGAAGGCGTGCTCCGCGGTGCCGTCCTCGATGAGCTGCCCGACGATCGAGGAGACCTCGCCGACCGGGATGGCAAAGCCGATGCCGATGCTGCCGGGCTGACCGCCCATCCCGCCGGAGAGGCTGGCGATCGAGGAGTTGATCCCGACCAGGGTCCCGGCCGAGTCGACCAGTGCGCCACCGGAGTTGCCGGGGTTGATCGCCGCGCTCGTCTGGATGGCGTTGGTGACGACCGGTGCGGCCTGCTGGCCACCGGGCTGGGCCCCGCCGCCGGCGGCCTGCGTGGTGACCGGGCGGTCCAGCGCACTGACGATGCCGGTCGTGACGGTGCCGCTGAGGCCGAGCGGGTTGCCGATCGCCATGACCGGGTCCCCCACGGTGAGAGCCTCGTCGTCACCCACGGTGATGGGGTGCAGGTCGCTGGGCGGGTCACTCAGGGTCAGCACCGCCAGGTCGGTGGCGGGGTCGGACCCGGCGACCTCGGCGTCATACGACCGGCCGTCGGCCAGCGTGACCTGCACCTGCTCGCCGCCCTCCACGACGTGGGCGTTGGTGACGATGTGACCATCGGTGTCCCAGACCACGCCGGAACCCGCCCCGCTCCCGGCGCGGGACTGCACACCGATGGAGACCACGCTGGGCGACACGTTCGCGGCGACGGCAGCCCAGTCGGAGGACGGAGAGTATGCCGCGGGGCTGGCGCTGGTGCTCGAAGCGTCTGCGGTCGTGGCGGAGAGCACGACGGGCTGCTCGTCCTGGCCGGCCTGCACCACGGCATACGTGCCGCCGGAGGCGAGGATGGCCGACAGGAGGCCGACCGCGGACAACTGGGCGATGGTGGGGTTGGTCTTGGGAGACATGCTCCTAGCGTGCGCCATCGACCTCGGAGGAGCCTGGGGCCGAACTGGGGGTTTCCTGAGAGCTCCCGTGCGTCCCCAGGTTGCGAGTGGTGTCGATTCGGGGGCAGGTCGTCCGTCATGGGGGTGAGGTCGCGACCGCGGCCCGGAGCCGAGAGGATCGAGTCATGAGCGAATACGTGGTGTTGATCGTGGGGGACGCCGACCGGTGGTGGTCCACGATGAGTCTCCAGGAGCGCGAGGACGGCTATGCCGAGTACACCCGCTTCGGCGAGGAACTCGCACAGAGGGGACACAGGGTCACCGGCGGAGCCGAACTGCACTCCACGGCCGTTGCGCGCAGAGTCCTGCCGGGCGGGCAGACCGTCGCGGACGGACCGTTTGCGGAGTCTGCCGAGCAGGTCGGCGGCTTCTATCTGGTCGAGACCGACGACCTGGATGATCTGACCGAGTGCGCCAAGATCATCGCGGCACTGGGGGACACCGTCGAGATCCGGCGAACCGTGTCCTCCGAGGACCGGGCCGGGTCCATGGAGGAGGTGTCGTGAAGTTCGTGGTCTTCCTCATGTCCGAGGGCGAGATGCCGCCCTGGGACGAACAGACCGAGGAGCAGCAGAGCGTCGCGATGCAGCGGCACGACGACTTCGGGGCTGCGTGCCAAGCGGCTGCAGGAGTGACCATCCTGGCTGGCGAGGCCCTCGACGGGATGCCCACCACGGTCCGCACACGGGGCGGCGAGCGGAGCGTGACCGACGGCCCGTACGCCGAGGTGGTCGAGCAGCTGGGCGGCTTCTATCTCATTGAGGCACCCGGCCTCGCAACGCTGTTGGAGTTGACCACGCTCCTCCCGGCCTACGACCTCCAGATCAGTCCGGTCGGCGAGGAGGAGGCGTCATGAAGTTCGTGGTCCTGCTGATGGCAGACGGTGACGAGAAGGCCTGGGACCAGCAGACGCCCGAGGAGCAGGCCGCCGTGATGCAGCGGTTCGGGGCCTTTGACGAGGCGTGTGCGGCGCGAGAGGGCGTGAGCATCCTGGCCGGTGAGGCGCTTCAGGACGGGGACGCCGCGGCAACTGTGCGCACTCGCGACGGGCAACTCTCCGTCACCGACGGCCCGTTCGCGGAGGCGGTCGAGCAGCTGGGTGGGTTCTATCTTATTGAGGTGCCCGACCGGAACGTCCTGGTCGAGCTGCTCACCGAGCTCCCGGCCTATGACATGCAGATCAGTCCCGTCGTCGAGGGCATGTGAGATGAAGCGCTATCTGATCCTGATCGCCTATGAGCCGGGGGGCTGGGACAGAGCGAGCGAGGAGGCGCGGGCCACGTTCTTCGAGCAACACGCTGCCTTCTCGGCGTTCGTCGCCGAGCACGGGAGGGAGTCGGCCAGTGCGGCCCTGGACGACACAGACACGGCCACCACGGTCCGGCACGTCGATGGCAAAGTCGTGGTCACGGACGGTCCCTTCGCCGAGACGGCAGAGATGATCGGCGGCTACTACGAGGTCGAGCTGCCCGATCTGGACTCCGCCATCGCGGCGGCCGCACTGCTGCCGCCGTCCTACACCCTCGAGATCCGCCCGGTCATCGACGTCACGTGAGGGCCAGGCAATGAGCGACGACGCGCTCTCCCGGGTCGTGCGCGAGGAGTGGGGAAGGTTGGTGGCCCTGCTCCTCGCGCGCTACCGCCGGCTAGACCTTGTCGAGGAGGGTCTCGGTGACGCGGTCGAGGCCGCGGCACGCACCTGGCCAACTCACGGCGTGCCCGACAATCCCGCGGGCTGGCTGAACACCGCCGCCAGCCGCCGGGTGCTGGATCGGCTGCGGGCCGAGGCGATGCGACAGCGGAAGGTCCCGCTCCTGGTGACCGAGGCTGAGCGCGGACAGGAGAGGGCGGGACCGATGGCCGACACGGGCGACCTGGTCGAGGACGACTTGCTGCGGCTGGTGCTCATGTGCACCCACCCGGCGCTGGCCTCCGAGGCGGCCAGCGCCCTGTCTCTCAGGCTTGTCCTGGGCGTCAGCACCTATGACGTGGCACGCCTCTTCCTCGTCCCTGAGCCGACCATGGCGGCCCGGATCACCCGGGCAAAGAAGAAGATCGTGGCGGCCGGCATCCCGTTCTCCATGCCCACCTCCGCCGCCCTCCCGGACCGGTTGGACTCGGTCGCGCAGACCGCCTACCTCGCCTTCACCGCCGGCTATGCGCCTGGCAGCGGTGCTGACCTGTTGCGTGCCGATCTGGCGGGCGAGGGTGTCCGGTTGGTGCGGGTGGTGCTAGCGCAGCGGCCCACCGCGCCGGTGCTGGTCGCGCTCCTGGCGCTGATGCTGCTGCAGCACTCCCGTCGAGACGCCAGGGTCGGGGCCGAGGGAGAGCTCGTGCTGCTCGCGGACCAGGACCGTTCCCGGTGGCACCCAGAGGAGATCAGCGAGGCGCTCGGGTTGCTCCGATCTCTGGGTCACATCAGGGAGATGTCGGCGCCAGCACTCGCCTACCTGCTGCAGGCCAGGATCGCCGCGGAACACGCGACTGCGGCCACTGCTGACGACACCCGCTGGGACCGGATCGTCGGGCACTACGACACCCTGCTCCAGGTCATGCCCTCGCCGGCGGCGCAGGTGGCGCGCGCCGTGGCGGTGGCCGAGGACACGGGTCCCCAGGCCGGGCTGAGTGCTCTCGAGGGCGTGCAGATGCCCGGCAGCCACCGACCGGCGAGCGTCCGGGCTGAACTCCTGGTCAGGTCGGGTCGGGTCGCGGAGGCAGAGGCGGCCTATGTGGACGCAATCAGCCAGTGCCGCAACGAGACCGAGCTCGCGCACCTGCGTGGCCGTCTGGCCGCTCTCGCGCCCGGCCTGCGCCCCGCCGAGCCCACAGCTCGGGGAGCTCTCGCCGCGTCCGGTGACGGGGGACAGTGACCCGGCCCCGGCGCACTCAGTGGACGCGTGCGGGAGTGGCCACGGCGGCACGACGGGGCAGCTCCACCCGGAACGTCGCGCCGCCACCAGAGGTCTCCCGGTGCCGGACGCTGCCGCCGTGCCGGGCCACGATCGAGGCCACGATCGACAGGCCGAGACCCGTGCCTCCGCCCTTGCCGGGGCTGCGCGTTCTCGAGGGGTCGGCCCGATAGAACCGCTCGAAGACCCGGGATGCGGCCTCGGGAGGGATGCCCGGGCCGTGGTCCTGCACCTCGATGACCGCACGGTCCTCGGTCTGGCCGATGAGCACGTCCACGGAAGCATCGTCCGGTGTGTGGGCGACCGCGTTGGCGACGAGATTGGTCAGCACCTGACGCAGCGCAAAGTCGTCGCCCGGCACGACGACCGGGCCGTTCAACGGGCCGTAGCGGCTGAGCGAGATGGTCCGCTCCGGCGCACGCACACGGGCGTCCTGCACCACGTCGTTGGCGACAACGGTCAGGTCGACGTCGTCGACCGGGCGGTGCAGGGTGGTGTCCAGCCGGGTCAGCAGCAGCAGGTCCTCGACGAGCCGTGCCATGCGGGAGGACTCGTCCTCGATGCGTCGCATGGCGCCCGCGACGTCCTCTGGTCTGGTCACGCCGCCGACGCGATAGAGCTCGGCATAGCCCTTGACCGTGGCCAGTGGCGTCCGCAGTTCGTGGGAGGCGTCTGCGACGAACTGGCGCATCCGCGCCTCGGAGGCCTCGCGCACGGCAAAGGACTGCTCGATCTGGGCGAGCATCGCGTTCAGCGAGTCGGACAGCGAGGCCACCTCGTCGTTGGCCCTGCGTTCGGGGATGCGGCGGGCGAGGTCGCCGGCGGCGATGGCCGCCGCCGTGTCCTCGATGCGGGTGAGTGGCCGGAAGGCGCGGCGGACGGCGAACCAGCTGATCAGGGCCACTGCCAGGAGTGTGGACAGGCCGACAATGGTGGTCAGTGCGAGCAGCTTCTGGACCGTGTTGGAGACCGGTGACAGTGGCAGGGCGACAGCCACCGTCCCTTCTCCCTGCTGGCTGGAGTAGCCGGCCAGCAGGACCCGCCACTGGGTGTCGCCGTCCTGGGAGTCGACCGTGAAGGGTTCCTCACCGATCCGAGGGTCGTCGATCGGGACCTCACCGATGTCGGGGACCTGCTCGTTGCCGAAGGCGCGGTTGGCGTAGGCCACGCCAGAGGGACTGGTGATCCGCAGGTAGTAGGGGTTCGGCACGACGACGTCAGTGGGCTGTTGGCCACCCAGCCGGGAGTAGGCCTGTTTGGCCAGCGGCGTGATGTAGGCCTTGAGGTCGGCGTCGGTCCGATCAGTCAGGTAGTCCCGCAGCAGGGTGGCGGTCAGAGCGGTCGTGATGACGTATGCCGTGAGCACCAGCATGACCACGACAGTCACCAGCCGTGCCGTCAGGGACAGGTTGTGCAGCCGCGTGACGGCGGATCGGCGGGAGGTCCCGAGCCAGCCCACGACGGTCAGGAGCCCTCGGGGCCGCGCGGCTCACGAAGGACGTAGCCGACGCCACGCTTGGTGTGGATCAGCGGCTCGCCCTCGGTGTCGATCTTGCGCCGCAGGTAGGAGATGTAGGACTCGACGATCCCCATCTCACCGCGGAAGTCGTAGTCCCAGACGTGGTCCAGGATCTGGGCCTTGGACAGCACGCGGTTGGCGTTGAGCATCAGATAACGCAGAAGCTTGAACTCGGTGGGGGAGACCTCGATGACCCGGCCCGCTCTGACCACCTCGTGGCGGTCCTCGTCGAGCTCGAGGTCGGCGACCCGCAGCGTGGTCTCGACGTCCTCGGGCTCGGCGTTCTGGGTGCGCCGCAGCACGGCGCGGATCCGGGCGACGACCTCCTCCAGACTGAACGGTTTGGTGACGTAGTCGTCACCGCCGACGGTCAGGCCCTTGACCTTGTCATCGAGGCTGTCCCGGGCCGTGAGGAAGAGCACCGGCAGGTCGCGGCCGTGGTCGCGCAGCTTGCGGGTCACCGTGAACCCGTCCATGTCCGGCAGCATGACGTCCATCACCGCCAGGTCGATGTCGTGCTCCTCGGCCAGGCGCAGGGCGGTGTTGCCGTCTGCGGCGGCATGCACGTCAAAGCCCGCGAAA
Source organism: Ornithinimicrobium cryptoxanthini (assembly GCF_023923205.1). Taxonomy (NCBI): domain Bacteria; kingdom Bacillati; phylum Actinomycetota; class Actinomycetes; order Micrococcales; family Ornithinimicrobiaceae; genus Ornithinimicrobium; species Ornithinimicrobium cryptoxanthini. Next base: position 652,033 of record NZ_CP099490.1, read on the forward strand.
CGCAGACTCGTGGTCAGCAGCTCGCGGATGTTCGTCTCATCCTCGACGACAAGAAGGGTGGCCTCAGGGCCACGGGTTGCGTCAGTCCCACTCATAGGCCCAGTGTGGGGCCGATCTCTGGGAGTTGCCTGGGAGAGCACTGAGTTGGTCGACCTTGGCCGCCAGGCCCGCCCGGGGCGGTCAGCTCGTGACCACATCCAGTGCGCCGAGGTCGTCGGAGTCCACGATCCTGTAGGCGTAGCCCTGCTCGGCCAGGAAACGCTGCCGGTGCGCGGCGAACTCGGCGTCCACCGTGTCGCGCGCCACGATCGTGTAGAAGTGCGCGGTCCGACCGTCACCCTTGGGACGCAGCACCCGGCCGAGACGCTGGGCCTCCTCCTGGCGCGAGCCGAAGGTCCCGGAGACCTGGATCGCGACCGAGGCCTCGGGCAGGTCGATGGAGAAGTTGGCCACCTTGCTCACCACGAGCAGCTTGATCTCACCGGTGCGGAAGGCGGCAAACAGCTTCTGCCGCTCGGCGACCGTGGTCTCGCCGGTGATCAGCGGCGCGTCGAGCCGCTCAGAGAGGGTGTGGAGCTGGTCGAGATACTGACCGATGACCAGGGTCTGCTGGCCCCGGTGCCGCTCGACCAGCTGGTCCACGACCTTCTCCTTGGCCGGCGCGCACGACGCAAAACGGTAGCGCTCCTCCGGCTCCGCCACGGCATACGCCATCCGCATCGCGTCAGAGAGGGTGACCCGGACCTCGACGCAGTCAGCCGGGGCGATGTAACCCTGAGCCTCGATGTCCTTCCATGGCGCGTCGTAACGCTTGGGGCCGATGAGGGTGAACACCTCGGACTCGCGGCCGTCCTCGCGCACGAGGGTCGCGGTCAGCCCGAGCCGGCGCCGGGCCTGCAGGTCGGCGGTCATCCGGAAGATCGGGGCCGGCAGGAGGTGCACCTCGTCATAGACGATCAGCCCCCAGTCGCGGGCGTCCAGCAGGTCGAGGTGCCGGTAGACGCCGCCGCGCTTGGTGGTCAGCACCTGGTAGGTAGCGATCGTCACCGGGCGGATCTCCTTGCGGGAGCCGCTGTACTCACCGATCTCGTCCTCGGTCAGGCTCGTGCGGGCCAGCAGCTCGTCTCGCCACTGACGGGCGGAGACGGTGTTGGTCACCAGGATCAGGGTCGTGGTGCCCGAGCGAGCCATGGCACCCGCGCCGACGAGGGTCTTGCCGGCGCCGCACGGGAGCACCACCACGCCCGAACCACCGTCCCAGAAGCCATCGACGGCCTGCTGCTGATAGGGCCGCAGGGACCAGTCGTCCAGGGCCAGGTCGATCGGGTGCTTCTCGCCGTCGACGTAGCCCGCGAGGTCCTCGGCGGGCCAGCCGACCTTGATCAGCTCCTGCTTGAGGTGGCCGCGCTCGGAGGAGTGCACGACGACGCTGTCGGCGTCGAGGCGCTCGCCGGTCAGCGGCTTGATCTTCTTGTGGCGCAGGACCTCCTCGAGCACGGCGCGATCGGTGCTGTGGAGCACGAGTCGGGCCGGTTCGGTGGAGGTGTCGCGGTCGAGGGTGAGCCGGCCGTAGCGGCCCATCGTGTCGGCGATGTCCAGCAGCAGAGCGTTGGGCACGGGATAGCGGCTGTGCCGGATCAGCGCGTCCACGACCTGCTCGGCATCATGGCCCGCGGCACGGGCGTTCCACAGGCCGAGCGGCGTGATCCGGTAGGTGTGCACATGCTCCGGGGCGCGCTCGAGCTCGGCGAACGGCGCGATCTCGCGCCGTGCCTCCTGGGAATCGGGGTGGTCGACCTCGAGGAGCAGGGTCTTGTCGGACTGGACGATCAGTGGGCCATTCATCGTGGGGTCAACGGTATGCCGACGGGCTGGCATTCCCCACTTCGGCCAGGGTGCGTGACGCGGCGAAGGGGTTTGGCGGAAGGGGCGCGGTGACGAGGCGCATCGGCAAGGCCTTCGTCGGCGGTCGCGTGCCTGAGAGGATGGGCACATGACGACCAGGACGTTGCCGATGACCGAGCCGGCCCCCGGCTTCCCGGACCGGGTCACGATCTATGAGGTCGGCCCACGGGACGGTCTGCAGAACGAGAAGTCGGTCGTCCCGGTCGAGGTCAAGGCTGAGTTCATCCGTCGACTCGTGTTGGCCGGCCTGCAGACGGTCGAGCTCACGTCGTTCGTGCCGGCCACGTGGGTGCCGCAGCTGGGTGATGCTGAGGAGCTGATGGACCTGCTGGGTCCTCTCGCCGTCGGTCTGCAACGGCCTGTGCTGGTGCCCAACGAGCGCGGCCTGGACCGAGCGCTGGACAAGGGTGTCAAGGCGGTCGCCGTGTTCGGCAGCGCCACCGAGACGTTCGCCCGCAAGAACCTCAACCGCTCCGTGGCGGAGTCCCTGGACATGTTTGCTCCGGTCGTGCGCCGGGCGCTGGACTCAGGGGCCTGGGTCCGGGGCTATGTCTCGATGTGCTTCGGCGACCCGTGGGAGGGACCGGTGCCCGTCCGTCAGGTGGTGGACGTGTGCTCGCGGCTGATGGACATGGGGTGCGACCAGCTGTCCATCGGAGACACGATCGGGGTCGGCACGGCCGGTCATGTCGCACGCTTGCTTGACGCGCTCGACGCGGCAGGGATCGGTGTAGACCAGATCGGCGTGCACTTCCACGACACCTATGGTCAGGCTCTCGCGAACACCCTGACGGCGCTGTCCCACGGGGTCACGGTCGTCGACGCCAGCACCGGCGGCCTCGGCGGGTGTCCCTATGCGAAGTCGGCGACGGGCAACCTCGCGACGGAGGACCTGGTCTGGTCGCTGGACGGCCTGGGCATTGAGCACGGAGCGGACCTGGACGCACTAGTGGCGACGAGCGTCTGGATGGCCGGTCAGCTGGGACGCCCCTCGCCCTCGCGAGTGGTCAAGGCGCTCGCCGGGGGCTGAGAGCCCTCGCAACCTCGCGCGCGGGAATGCGACGACGGACAGCCGCGGGAATGCGACGACGGACAGCAGGGTCCCCACGTCAGGACGGCGCAGCCGATCGGGCTGTGAGGGACGCAACCTTGAGGGTGTGCGGGTGACGGGGCGCCCGGCCTCAGGAGGCCGGGCTGAGTTGTCGATGGTCAGCCGGGTGGGTGACCCACTGGTCGCCGTAGGGGTCGGTCCAGATGACGACACCGTCGGCCCGAAGCTCGGGCTCCCACCGGGTGTTGTGCTTGAGCCGGTGGTGGTGCTTGCACAGGCAGAGCAGGTTGGCCACGGCGGTCGGTCCGGCCGGCCAGGGGATCAGATGGTCCAGCTCGCAGCGCTCGGCACGGCGGGAGCAGTTGGGGAAGCGGCAGGTCCCGTCCCGCAGTCGCACGAAGGTCGTGATGGCTTGCGGCGGGCGATAGCTCGTGGCTCGCGTCTCGATGGTCGTGCCGGTCTCCGGGTTGATCAGCATCCGGGTGATCGAGACACCTAGGTCGCCGGCCATCGACAGCGCCAGTGCTGCGGGGATCACGCCGATCCCGGGAAGCTCGATCCCCTCGGCAGCGGGGTCCTGGGGCGAGAGCTTGGTCCAGATCGCGTCCCACTCCGCGCCCCGCGGCCGGGCGGAAGTCCCGTCGCACGCTGGGCTCCCGCACGCTGGGCCCCCGCACGCTGGGCTCTCGCATGCTGGGCTCCCGGCTGCTGGACAGTCGGGCGCAGGGCCGCCAAAGGCCTCCGGCGCCGTGCCCGCTGTGGAGTCCGCGCCGGGACACGTGCTCGCAGGGTCCGCTGCCGTGGCATTGACCGGGATCGCGAGCGCCAGGCTGGCGTGGATCGTGGCGTTGCCCAGGATCAGGTCTGCCAACGCGTCGGCCCGGCACTGGTCGAGGGAGAGGGTCGGGTCCTCATGGAGATACTTGTGCGCCAGCGCGTCGATCGCGGCCCACGCCTGAGCTGACTCGGCGACCGGCAGCTGCGCAAACCACTGCGTCATACCCGGCAGGTGGCTCGCCCGCGTGGACACGAAGCGCTCCAGCTTCGCGCGGGCCGCGCGCTCGCGCACCGAGTCCGGGTCGATCTGCGCCAACGCCTTGCGCACCCGGTTGCGGGCCTTGCCCGGCGTGTCCCCGCACACCCTCGGGTGGATCATGCCCTCCACGACTGCACACGTGTCATGGTCCGCCTCGCGCAGCTCATCGGCGATCGCGTGCGCCCGAAAGAGGTCCAGGTCCCCGGCGGCCAGGGCCGCCAGCGTGACCGGGAGGTCAGCAGCGAGCTTCGCGGCGGTGAACACACGGGTCGCGGCCGGGCCGTGCGACATCCCCAACATCGGCGCCAAGGTGTCCGAGGCGAACTCATCCACAAACCCGAGGCCCTTGTCCACCGGGAAGTGTCCGGTGTCTCCGTCCTCGATCGTGCGGGCCGCGAACTGTGCGATCCGCACCGTCTGAGCCGCGGTGAGTGCGCCGATGGCCTCCTGCAGGCCGCGCACCTGCCCCACCAGGTCGCCGTCCTCGAGCCAGCCCCCGCCGTCACGAGCGATCTCGAAGACCTCACCAGCAGACCTGGTCAGCTCCTCGATCGTCCGCGTCGTGCGCGCTTCCTCATCCATGCGAACAAGTGTATGACTCACCACCGACAGTGCCCGCGCGCTGCACGAGAAGACTCACGACAGACAGTGCCCACGCTGCGCGAGAGGCCGCGCCGTCAGGACTCGAGGTCCAGCGGTTCCTCCGGCGAAGAGTTGACGTCGAGGTCGTCAACGGCCGAACTGTCCGCGGCCTCGTCGACCCACGCCTGCGTGTCGTCATCCGTCCCGATCACGATCGAACCCGAGTCGTCGGCGTCCACGTCGTCGAAGCCAGGGATCGAGGTCGTCAGGTCGACCGCCGGGGTGTCTCCGTCGGTGCCCCCGCCGTCCGAGGTCGACTTGGTGTCGCCCACGTTCTCCTGCTTGTTGTTGGAGTTGAACAATCCGCCTGCGATGCTCACGGGTCGCCTCTCAGTCCAGGTCTGGCGTCACCAGCTCGTGCCGGCGCTGTCGCCTTGACCGTACCCGCCTGCGGCGGCACCGGCCAGCGTTCCAGCCGGGCAAGCAGTCCGGACCGGACGGCCGGCCACTCGTCCACCAGGATCGAGTGCACGGCCGAGTCACGCCAGGTGCCGTCGGCGCGCCTGATGTCCCGGCGCGTGATCCCCTCAAAGGTCGCGCCCAGACGCTGGATCGCTGCACGCGAGCGAGTGTTGATGACATCGGTCTGGATCTTGACCCGCCCGAAGCCACAGTCGTCGAAGGCGTGGGTGAGCAACAGCAGCTTGGCCTCCGGGTTGACGGCCGTGCCCCACCACGTCGAGCCATAGACCGTCCACCCCAGGTGCGCGTGCTCGCGGACCAGGTCGATGTCGCCCAGCGAGGTCGTGCCCACGACCGTGCCGGCGGCACCGAGGCTGCCGTCCGACGCCAGACGGATCGTGTATGCCGTGCGTCCGGTCCCGTCCTCGGCCCGGGCAGCGACTGCCGTCTCCAGGAGACGCTCGGTCTCGGCAGGGGTCACGTGCGGTCGACCCATGGCATAACCCTGCGCATAGACGCCAGGATCGCTGAAGACGGCGAACAGATCGTGGGCATCCGCCAGCTGGACGGGGTCGAGCCGGATGGTGCGTCCGCTCAGCGGCGCTCCGCTGGGCGGCACACAGGGCATGCACGGATCCTACGGTCCCGCCCGATGGCAGACTCAGCGCTCACGTCCCGATGCACGACTGCGGGTGCCACGACATACGGTTGGCTCAGTCACCGACCCAAAGGAGCACGCCTGATGAAGTCCGGAGTCCGCCGCGAGTTCATGGACCCACAGGTTCGTCCGCAGGACGACCTGTTTGAGCATGTCAACGGCGGCTGGTTGGCCACGACCGAGATCCCGCAGGACAAGGGGCGCTACGGAGCCTTCGACATGCTGCGCGAGGCGGCCGAGGCCGATGTGCATGCGCTGATCGAGGAGAGCGCCGCAGCCGGGGCCGACGCCGAGCCCGGCAGCGCCGAGCGCCAGATCGGTGACCTCTATGCCTCGTTCATGGACACCGAGCGCATCGCAGAGCAGGGCACCGGCCCGCTCGTCGACGACCTGCGGGCGATCGCGGCGGTGACTGACCCCTCCACGCTGGTGCGGGAGTCCGCGCGGCTGCAGCGCGGCGGCGTGGACCCGTTGGTGCACCTGTTCGTCACCGCCGACGCCGGCAACCCAGAGGAATACATCGCCTACCTGCACCAGGGCGGGCTCGGGCTGCCGGACGAGGCCTACTACTCGGACGAGGAGCACGCGGAGGCACGCACCGCCTACGTGACCTACCTCGAGAAGCTGCTCGCACTCGCGGCACCGGCGCTGGAGGCAGCCGGGCTGGACCTGGGCCCGGACGCGGCGCAGCGTGCCTTCGACCTGGAGACCCGCATCGCGGCGGCGCACTGGGACCGCGTCGCTGCCCGGGACGCGGTGAAGTCCTACACCAAGTGGTCGTGGGCCGAGCTGACCGAGGCCACGCCCGGTTGGGACTGGATGGCGTGGACCGAGGGGCTCGGGCTGCCCGAAGGCGCGCTGCAGCATGTCATCGCTCGCCAGCCCGACGTGTTCGCTGCGATGGCAGAGGCACTGCGGGAGGTGCCGGTGGCTGACTGGAAGGCGTGGCTCACGCTGCGCCTGCTGGACAGCTGCGCGCCCTATCTGACCGACGACTTCGTCGAGGCCTCGTTCGACTTCCACGGCCGGACCCTGACCGGCACCCCGGAGCTTCGGGAGCGCTGGAAGCGTGGTGTCGGCCTGGTCGAGGGGCTGATCGGTGAGGAGGTCGGCCAGCTGTATGTCGCCAGGCACTACCCGCCAGAGGCGGGGGAGCGGATGGCCGAGCTGGTCGACAACCTGCTCGCCGCCTTCCGCGCCCGCATCTCCGCGCTGGAGTGGATGGGCGAGGACACCAAGGCCAAGGCCCTGGAGAAGCTGGCTGCGTTCCGGCCCAAGATCGGCCACCCGACGACGTGGCGCGACTACTCGTCATACGTTGTCGATGCGGGTGACCTGCTCGGCAATGTGCGTCGAGGCAACGCGGCGGAGATGGACTACCAGGTCGGCAAGATCGGTGGGCCGATCGACCGCGAGGAGTGGCAGATGACGCCGCAGACGGTCAACGCCTACTACCACCCGATGCTCAACGAGATCGTCTTCCCGGCCGCCATCCTGCAGCCACCGTTCTTTGACGTCGAGGCCGACGACGCCGTCAACTATGGCGGGATCGGCGCGGTGATCGCCCACGAGGTCGGGCACGGGTTCGACGACCAGGGCTCGCGCTTCGCGGGTGACGGCAGTCTGACCGACTGGTGGACCGAGGATGACCGCGCCGCGTTCGACGAGCGGGCGCAGCGACTCATCGCGCAGTTCGATGCGCTGGAGCCTCGAGATGCCCCGGGGTCGAAGGTGAACGGCGGGCTGACGGTCGGCGAGAACATCGGCGACCTGTGCGGGCTGGCCGTGTCGCTGGTCGCCTATCGCCTGGCGACCGGCGGTGAGGCTCCCGAGCTCGACGGCTGGACCGGCGAGCAGCGCTTCTTCATCGGCTTCGGGCAGGTGTGGCAGGGCAAGGCCCGGCCGGAGGAGGCCAAGCGTCTGCTGTCGATCGACCCGCACGCGCCGCAGGACCTCAGGGCCAACCTGGTGCGCAACATCGACGCGTTCCACGAAGCGTTCGACGTCCAGGAGGGCGACGGGATGTGGCTGGCCCCGCAGGACCGCGTCCGGATCTTCTGAGGACGTCGTGAACGGTTCGACCGCGCTGGCCGCCGTCCTGGTCGATGAGCTGGTCCGGTGCGGGGTCCGCGAGGTCGTGCTCGCCCCAGGCTCCCGCTCGGCACCGCTGGCGTATGCCGTGCAGGCTGCGGAACGCGCCGGCCGACTGCGCCTGCACGTCCGGGTGGACGAGCGGTCCGCGGGGTTCCTGGCGCTGGGTCTGGCCAAGATCAGTCGGCGGCCTGCGGTCGTGATCACGACGTCTGGGACGGCCGTGGCCAACCTGCACCCGGCTGTGCTCGAGGCGCACCACGCGTCGGTGCCGCTGATTGTGCTCAGCGCCGACCGGCCCGACGAGCTGCGGGGCACCGGCGCCAACCAGACGACCGTGCAGCCGGGGATCTTTGCCGGCGCGGTCCGTTGGGAGCACGACCTCACCCATTCTTGGGGTGGTTCTGAATGCGCAGGACCCATTCTTGGGGTGGTTCGGGCCGCGCACCCCGCATGGCGGACCACGGTCGATCGTGCCTGGGCTGCCGCGACCGGCGTCCTGGGCCAGGAACCGGGTCCGGTCCATCTCAACGTCGCCTTCCGGGACCCTCTCGCTCCGCAGCTGCCGGTGCCCAGCGACCTGCCTGAGGACCTGGTGGGGCGCCTCAACGGTGCGTCCTGGACGGTGCTGCCCACGCCACCGTCCGGCCCGAACGACCTGGCAGCTTCGCCCGGGCAGGATGCTGCCGCCTCGTCAGGAGCTGACGGTGCCCACCGGGTCGCAGGTCCCGCCACCCTGATGGTGCTCGGCGACCTGCCCGACCCCGTCCTGGCAGAGCAGGCACTGGCGGTCGCCGTCGCGCAGGCCTGGCCCGTGGTGGCCGAGCCGTTCGGTGCGGGCGACCGGAGCACGGTGCTGCCGCACGGGTCGCTGGTGCTGACCGCGAGCGACTGGCTCGACGCCCACGCCCCGGAGCGGGTGCTCGTCGTCGGTCGCTGCACCCTCAACCGGGAGACCGGTGCCCTACTGCGCCGCCCCGGGATCCGGGTCGAGGCGGTCACCCCGAACGGGACCTGGCCGGACCCCTCACACAGCGTTGAGCAGGTCCACGGATGGTCAGCCCTCGACGCGGACACGGACGGTCTCGTCGGGCAGGACCCTGCGTGGGCGCAGGCCTGGCGGGATGCCGCGCACAGGATGGACGCGGCGGTGGCTGCCGTCCTCTCGGACTCCTGGCCGTCCGGCCCCGCGGTGGCACAGGCACTGCTCGGGGCGCTGACCGAGGACGACCTCCTCGTGCTCGGCTCGTCCAACGCCGCCCGCGACATCGACCGGGCTGGCGTGGCGGGGCGCTCCCTGATGGTCACCGGCAGCCGCGGCCTCGCAGGCATCGACGGCACCAACGCCACCGCCGTGGGGATCGCCCTCGCGTCCCCCGGGCGCCCCGTCACGGCCCTGGTCGGTGACCTGACCTTCCTGCACGACATCAACGGGCTGCTGATCGGGCCGGACGAACCGCGTCCGGACCTGACGATCGTGGTCGTCAACGACGATGGCGGAGGCATCTTCAGCACGCTGGAGTATGGCGAGCCGGACCGGGCCGACGACTTCGAGCGGGTCTTCGGCACCCCCACCGGGGCTGACCTGCGGGCGCTTGCGTCGGCATACTCAGTGGGTTTCGAGCGGATCGAGACCCCTGGCGACCTGCACGAGGCCCTCGCGACCCGCCCCTCCGGGATCCGGGTGCTCGAGGTGGTGGTGCCCCGCGCTGAGCACCGCGACCTGCGCGAGACGCTCACCCGCACCGTCGCTGAGTCCCTGGCCGAGCTCGACTGATCAGCCCGTGCTCCGCCCTCCAGCAGTGCGTCAGTCCGCGGCGGCCACCCCGGAGATCCGGTGGAGCAGGAAGGAGCGCGGGGTGTCCTGGTCGGCCACCGTCCCGCGCACCCGACCCTGCTCGACGGCGGTGGGTCGCAGCAGCAGTCGCTGGATGCCGCCGACCTCATCGGCATAGCCGATCCAGACCGGCAGGCGCTCGGCCGCCGCCTCGCGCAGCAGCGACGAGGTGACGACAGGGTCGGTCGGTGCGGGGAGACCGTTGCCCCCGGCCGGGCGGCTGGACTCGCCACTGACCATCGTCGCCACGATGCGGGCGGCGGTCTCGGCGTCAACGGTCCTCACCCGGGTCGGTGCGACCGGTCTCCGCGTGGCGCGGTGGTCCTGCAGCGAGACCATCGTCAGCCCGCCGTCCTCGCCCTCGGGGACCGGGCCGTACTGCCTCTCCCGGAGCACGTCGAGCACGGTGCCTGCCGGGACCGGGCTCACCAGGACCGTCGGGGCGATCCGACGCAGCTGCAGCATGCCGAGGGTCCGGTCGGCCAGCACGCGGTCCAGGAGCGCGGGGTCATCCGAGCGCACATAGGACCCGACCGACCCGACGCGGGCGACGCCGTGGCGTCGGGCGACGTCGCGGACCAGGTAGTCCAGCGGCTGGGGCACCCCGGTCCGGCTCACCGCAGACACCTCGCTGAGCACCCGGTCCGCGGACCAACCCAGGTCGAGGGCACGCCTGATGCCGCTCTCGGTGATGCGGTGCACCGTGGCACCACCACGAGACTCGACCTGCCCGAGCAGGCGCATGACGGACCGTGCGGGCCCGTCGAGGCGGCCGGGGGCGACCGCTGTGAGGTCTGCCTGGACGAGGACGTGCTCGACCGCCTCGGGGATGTGCGAGTCCATCCGCTGGCCGGCAGCGACGACGTCGCCGGTGAGTATGCCGTGCGCTGCGGTGGCGAGGGCACCTCGCCCGGTGAGGCCGGCCCAGTCTGCCTCGCGCAGCACGACGTCGATGCCGGGGTCGATGGAGCGGCTCATCCGGATCGGGTGGCGCCACCGCAGCAGGTCGACCAGGAAGTCGGTCGTGGGAGACGAACCCGCGGGCAGGGTGGCGAGTGCGGCCAGGACATCATGGCGACGCTGCCGCCCGAACGGCCAGGAGGTCTGGGTGCTGAGGGCGTTGACCTTGCCCGTGCCATCAGGGGTGCCGACGACAGAGGGGCCGGCGGCCATGCCGTGCCAGGCGGTCGCCAGGGCGGCCCACCGCTCTCCGGCGGTCAGCTCGGCCCAGTCGTCGGACTCACCGGTCGGCATCCAGGACGGGTCGGCGGACTCGTCGGCGGCGATCAACCCCGCGGCATGCAGCACCTCGACGAGCCAGGCGGCCTCGGCGGTGGTCGCCTCCAGGAGCGTGGCAGCCCGCGCCAGGTCACGCACCGCGAGACCGCCGGTCCGCAGCACGCGGGGAGGTCGGGTGCCCCACTCGTCGAGCAGCTCGGCGGCCTGCTCGAGCAGCTGGGCCGCGCGCCCACCGGCCGTGGCGTCGACGAGGTCGGCATCGAGCGTGGGGTCGGTCCAGGCCGGCGGCGCCAGCTCGGCCTGCCGGTGCACCCGGCCGCCACGCAGACGCAGGGCGACCTGGCGGGGGAGCAGGACATGGCTCTCGTCGGTGCGCCGCAGCAGCCGTTGACCCAGCAGGTGCTCGCCCGCCTCGCGCATCGCGGCGTCCCCGCTGCCGCCTGAAGGGAGCACGCCGACCGGGGGTCCCCACGTCAGGGCGTCCAGGATGGCTCGCTGCCGGCGGTCCAGGCCGTCCAGGGCCTCGGTCAGCTCCTGGCCCGTGGGGGCGTCCTCGGTCTCCGGACCGAGCCCGGCGGGAGCACCCACCACCTCCTGCACGGTGCGGGCCGCGCGGAAGCCTTCCGGGCTGCGCCAGCACAGCGCGAGGGCGCAGAGACGCTCGACCAGCTCGGCGACCAGAGGGGAGCGCTTCGGCTCCCCGAGCGCCGTGGCGATCTCGCCCACCGGTGCCGCACCCAGGACGCAGATGACCTCGAGGGTCTGCAGGTGGGCCAGGTCGAGCCCGTCGAGAGCGCGCTGCACGCTGGCGCGGGTCGTCGCCCGCGCAGCGAGCGTCGTCAGGTCCGCCGGGGTCGGGCGAGCCAGGTCCGGACGCTCCACGAGCAGGGCGACGAGATCCTCCTGGGAGCGTCCGCGCAGGTCGTCAGCGAGACTCCGGGCACGGATGGGCACCTGACTACGTTAACCGCGCGGCGCCTCAGAAGCGGGACGAGCTGCCAGCGCCGCTGAAGCTACCTCCGCTGCTGTATCCCGACGTGGACCCGTTCGACGACCTCGACTGCTGGACCTGCGACGTGCCGGACGAGTAGCCGTTGTTGAACGAGCTGATGGTGATCCAGGTCCACGTGTGGTCGGAGGCGCTGAGGATCGTGGGCTCGGAGCTGACCCGCCCGTCGCGCATCGCCTCCTTCATCGTCCTCTGTTCGGACTCCTCCTCGCTGTAGGCCCGTGCCACCGATCCCGCCAGCGTGTCCAGGTGTCCGCTCAGCCCGTCCCGCAGGTTGCGCAGCGCGTCGAGCGCGTCGTCAGGCGTGATCGCCCTGGCCTCAAGATCACCGTGCAGCTGGTCGAGCTCGGCCAGTGACTGGGAGGCGAACTCGCGCAGGGGCTGGGCCTCGTCCAAGCCGCGCACCTCCTCATCGAGCGTCGTGGACAGCATCGGGTCCACACCCTCGAGGTCCTCGCGCAGCGAGGCGAGCTGACGCTCCCAGGACTGCGGCCAGGCCCGGTCGAGGTTGAGCAGTGCGGCTGTGTCGGCGATGACGTCGTCCAGGTTGTCCAGGCCTTCGGCGGTCTCCTGATAGCTGGTCAGCGTCGAGAGAGTCTGGGTGGTGTCATAGCTGCTCTCCGGGATGGCCCGTGCCTGGTTGCCCAGCTCGGTCAGCTCGCGGAAGGTCTGCGTGTAGTCCTCATAACGACGGAGCATCGCGCCGCCATAGCGGGACGTCTCGGGGATCAGGTTGGCGTGCACCTGGGTCACGTCATAGTCGCGGACCACGTTGGCCATCGCCCTGTCGCCGGCGGCACGGGCTGTCCTGCTCCTGCTGCGTCGCCTGGTCCCCACCAGCAGGTAGGTGCCCGACCCTGCCAGGGTGGCCAGCGAGATCCCGGCGCCCACGGCGATGCCCCCGCCCGAGCGCGCGAAAGGTTGGTTCATCTGCCCGGCAGCGGCCTCGATGCCGGCGATCGAGCCCTCGGTCCACTGGCCCCTGCGGAAGTCGTCCTTGGTGGCCTCCTGGATGTCGGCCTGGGCGTCCTGCGAGACCTTGCGGTTCTCCCCAAAATAGGTGCCGACCAGCCGCCCCTCAGGGTCCACGCCCAGGATGAACAGGTCGTCGGCCCACTTCTGCTCGTTGTCGCTGAGCCAGTCGGGCCTGGTGGTCTGGGCATACTCCAGGGTCGCGTCGTTCAGGGCGTGGTCGTTCATGAGCGCCTCGGACCCGCCCCGGTGAGTGAAGACCGCCACGGTCGTCGGCTCATAGAAGCTGATCTCCTCGACGGCAGCCTCCAGGTCCGGGGCATAGAGGATGCCGGCGGTGTCCTCGATCTGGAGCTCGGTGCCGCCGTGTTCGGGAACCTGACTGAGGAAGCCCCACACGGCGGTGCCCACGACGCCAAGACTGGCGACACCCCCGACCAGCGCGCGCTGACGGATCGACATGACAAGCTCTCCTCCCTCGCCGGCCCCCTGTGGACGACGACTTCCCGGCGACCACCAACCTAACGCTCGCCTGGACAGAGCATCCTGCGGGTCGGGTCAGAAACCGATCGCAGCGATCGGTTCGATGTCGCCACGCATCGCGCGGGAGAGCTCGGCCACGGCGCCGGGTCTGCGTTCGGTCACCGTGCCGGCAGCGGCCTGGGCGGCGAGGGGTCGTGAGCCGAGGTATGCCGCGCCCAGGGCTGCGACGGGCAGGTGCACGTCGGCGTCGGCATCGGTGGGCAGGCAGGCGCCCACACCGTCCTCACCAGCGGTGAGGCGCCAGCGCCGTTCGTTCCACGGGCACACCGGGTCGACCACGTCCAGGACCACGTCCACGGCACCGGCATAGCCGCGTGCGGTCAGCGCCTTGTCGACGTCCACCAGTCGCAGCCACAGCGAGTCCCCGGCCCGCAGGCCGGCGGAACGTGGCCCACCTGCCCACCACAGCAGCGGGTCGTCCATGCTGCGCCCGTCCACCGTGACCGACGAGGTCAGGTCGAAGTCGACGAGCCGTCGTCCCAGGGCCAGGAGCGAGGCGGGATCGGAGGCGGCCAGTTCGCGCACCTGCACCTCACCAGCGGGCACGCCGTGCTCCCACTTCGGGGTCCGCCGGAACAGCGCATAGCCGCTGAGCTCACGGTCCCGGGTGGCAAACATCGCCTGCAGAGGTTCGCGGCCGCCGCGGGCCACCGGGTGGTCCCGGAACCAGGTGGCGGCCATCGCGTCGGTCCTGGTGACCGCGCCGAGGGTGCTCTCAGCGGCACCCAGGTGGGCGCGCTGGATGACCTCCATCGCCTCCGGTGTGCCGGCAGGGACGATGTGCGTGCCGACCTCGCCCGCAGCCTGGTCCAGGTCTGCGCCAGCATCCAGCTGGGTGCCCCTGCCGAGGGTGAGGGTGACGTCGAGCGAGGCCGCGCCATACCCAAAACGTCCATAGATGCCGGGTTCGGCGGCCTGGAGTCCGGCGATCGCCTCGCCGTCGTCGTGGGCGGAGTGCAGGTGCTCGACCATCATCTGGCGCAGGATGCCGCGCCGTCGCAGGTCGGGGTGGACTCCCACCCAGGTGAGTCCGTTCATCGGCAGGCGGACCAGCCCGCCGTCGGCGCCGGGGGCGGTCACCGCCATGGCCCACGAGGCATACATGCCGGCCAGCGGTGGCCCAGCCTGGGGCCTGACGCCGAGTCGTGGTGTGGGAGAAGCCAGCTCGGCTCCTCGCGTGCGACTGAAGTCCAGCTCGGCCAGGCTGTCCTGGGCGCTGACCCCCGGCGCGATCTCGAACCAGACCAGGTGCTCCAGCGCCATGATGCGCTCGGCATCGGCGAGGGACAGGTCGACCAGGGTCGTGACGGGGGCGGGAGGGTGGTCAACGTCGGGTGTGGTCGTCTCGGGACTCTCGTGGTTCACTCAGCCAGTCTCCCGCCCGACTGCCGTGCGGGGCCACCGGTTTCTTGGAGGGTCGGTGCATCGAGGACGAGACCGGTTGCTTTGCCGGGCACCAAGGGCCAGAGGAACACGGTGATGCACCGCGCCGTCGAGCCTGCCTGATCTCAAGCTATAGAAGAAGTGCCTCTCTTCCTGCTCAGTCTGGTCGGCGGGGACGCGCATTCTGCCACTCGACTGTCGTCTCGATGGCTTCGCCGCCGTGGTGGGTGGCCATCAGGTAGGAGCCGCGGTTGGTCGCGTCGGTTTCGGCCGTGATGTGGGCGACGCCCCTGGCGTGCAACGTCGTGGCGACCTCCTGGACGAGGGCAAGGGCCAGCCGGGTGCGGCGCCACGGACGAGTGACCCCGAGGCACCCCAGCCTCGGCTCGGGGGAGCGGTTCCAGACGCGGATGAGTCCGTCGAGACTTCTCCTCGTCGAGTGCTGAGCCACCAGGTAGAGGGCTGGATCGAACTGCGGGTCGTCCAGCGACGCGGTGAGCTGCTCACCAGTGCCCACCCATCCACGTGTTCCGGGAATGTCGCGCCGGATGCTGTTGTCCAACTCCGCGACTGCGTCGGCACCCCACGAGGTCACGGAGACGATTCGGTGCACCGTGCGCACGGACGGCCGTGCGAGGAGTCCCGCCACCGGCAGCCTCCACACCGTCTCCGACCTCACGGGCGAAAATCCGGCCCGGCGCAACTCCGAGCTGACCTCAACGCAGTCTTCGCTCGACCGGGACACCAGCATCGCACCGCTGATGTCCGACCTCGCCATGGAGAGCAGAGCCGCCCACGCCGCGACATTGTCGTCAGGCAACCGGATCGACCAGGCCCCGTCAGGCCGCTGCAGGGCTCTCATGGCCGCTCCGTCTTCCGTGGACCAGCTCCTCTCCCCGTCGACGTCGTTCATGCCAGCATCCTTGTGGACTTGCCCTCGGCACACCACGGCTTTTCGGGGGACCGGCACAGCCGCCCTGCAACGCGCGTTCCGCACCGTCCTGGATGCTGCGGATACTCGGTAGCGTCGGTCAATGCGCCTGGCTACGCTCCGGACATGCCCGGTCCCGTCGGTTTCGGCTTCGTCGTGCGAGGTGAGCAGGTGGTGATCTCTCACCACGGTCGCACCGCCACCACGCTGCGCGGGCGGCGCGCCCAGGAGTTCCTCGAAGACGTCGAGTCCCACGACCCCCAAGAGCTGATGGCCAGGCTGACCGGCAACTACCGGCGAGGAAACGAGCGCAACGCCCGGCTTCACCCACGCAACCGGCAGCGCTGAGGCGACCCACCTCGCTCGTGCTGTGTCGGCGGCGCGTGAAAATTGAGCAGGTTCGACCGGGCTCTGTCTCAGGGCTGGTGCCCGGGACCTTCAGGCCAGGTCGATCCAGTAGCGACGGGTGAGCCTGCCGTCCTCGCGCCTGCGCCTGTCCTCCAGCTGCCCGCCGCAGCGCTCGATGGTGGCGATCGAGCCGGGGTTGTCGTCATCGCAGGTGACCAGCGCCCGCGCGATGCCCAGGTGCTGCGCGACAACCAGTCCCTGACGCAGCATCTGCGTTGCATAGCCGCGACGACGGAAGCCAGGACGGACGCCATAGCCGATGTGCCCACCCTCCTCGAGCAGGGCGGCGGTGAGCTCGTGGCGCAGGTGGACCCGTCCCACGACGTCGTCGCCGACCAGGGCCAGCAGCATCGTCGCGGGCACCCGCCCCGGGGCCAGGTCGATGCCGGACCGATCACGGGCGACCTTGTCGAGGAACTGCTCCCACACCTGGTCCCGGTACCCCGGGTCCTGGTGCCTCGGGTCCTCGTGCCCCGGCCCGAAGTCGAACAGCGCGAAGTTGAAGTCGTCGGCGGCGAGCTCGGCCTGGGCGGCGAGCACCTGCGCCCGATCCGTCGGGAGCGGGTCACGCAGCACGACGTGACTGCGGGGTGAGGGCATGCTTACGACCCCAGGCCGAGGGCGTGCCGCATCGCTGCGAGCTTCACCTCGGTCTCTGCGAGCTCGGACTCCGGGTCGGACGCAGCGACGATGCCACCGCCGGCGAACAGCCGCATCGACCGCGCGTCGGCGGACAGCTGCCCGCAGCGCAGCGCGATGCCCCAGTCCCCGTCACCGGAGGCGTCCAGCCACCCGACGGGACCGGCATAACGACCCCGGTCCATGCCCTCGAGCTCGGCGATCACCCGGGCGGCAGCCTCTGAGGGCGTGCCACAGACCGCGGCGGAGGGGTGGAGGGCGGCGGCCAGGTCGAGGGAGGTCGCGTCGTCGGAGGCCTCGCCGCTGATGTCTGTGGCCAGGTGGTAGACGTCGGGCAGCTCCAGCACGAACGGCTCCTCGGGCACCTCCAGGGCTGCGCAGTGCGGCGCGAGAGCCTCGGCCACCGACCGCACCGCGAACTGGTGCTCCTCCAGCTCCTTGGCGTCGGAGACGAAGCGCAGCCGGGGGTCGGGGGTGTGTGCGTCCTCCAGCTCCGGGTGCGCCTCGGTCACCGAGGGCGCCGGGGTGCGGTCGCGCCGCACCGTGCCGGCCAGGACCCGTGAGCGGACCCGCCCATGCTGCAGCCGCACCAGCATCTCCGGGGTTGCGCCGACCAGACCGTCGACGGCAAAGGTCCAGGTCGCGCCGTAGCGGTCCGCCAACCGGCGCAGCACGTCCACGGTCTCGATCGGCGCGTCGGCGGCAGCCACGACGTCGCGGGCCAGCACGACCTTGTCGACCTCGCCGGCCGCGATCCGTGCGATCCCGGCCCGGATCACCCGTGGCCAGTCCGGCGGCGCCACCGCACCAGGAAGCAGTCGTATGCCGCGAGCTGGCTCACTCTGAGCTTCGCCGGGGGCGGGGAGAAGGTCTGGTGCGGCAGGGGCGCCCTCGGCCGGGTCGGTCGGGGCGGGGTCGCTGACCCCGGGCTCGGTGTCCGCAGCCGTGGAGAGATCGAGATCCTCGATGCTGGTGACCCACGCCTTGCCGTCGTGCTGCCCGGCGATGACGCGCGGGACGACGAGTCCGCCACCGTCGGGGGAGCCGGGGGCAAAGGCAAAGGAGCCGAAGGCGACCAGCCCCGTCCCCGGCAGGTCGACCTCGTCGACGACCTCCGCCCCCGCCACGACATCACGCCACCACTGGGCGGCGGTGGCAAAACGGTCCGGGCCGCCTCGTCCACCGTCGGCTGTCCTGCTGCTGGCAGCCCGTCCCCATCCGATCAACCCGCTTCCCTCGCGCACCCAGCTGACCACCGAGGCGGCGTCCACATCGGGAGGCAGCAGGTCAAACAGGTCGGGAACGGGCGGGGCCGCAAGGGTGCGGACCCGCAGACGGGGCAGGACGGGGACGGTCACGGCAGGTCAGCCTATGCCGTGCCGGGATGGGAAGATGACCCGCATGAGTCGTGCGAGCCTGGACAAGGCGCCCCAAGAGGTGGCCGAGATGTTTGACGAGGTGGCTGGTCGCTATGACCTGACCAACGATGTGCTGTCCCTGGGGCAGGACCGTCTGTGGCGCCGTGCCGTGGTCCGGGCGATCGACGCACGACCGGGTGAGCGCGTCCTCGACATCGCCGCCGGGACCGGCACGAGCAGCGAGCCCTTCGCCGATGCCGACATCGACGTCGTGCCGGCCGACTTCTCCCTGGGGATGCTCCGGCAGGGCAACCGTCGTCGTCCCGACCTGGCGTTCACCGCCGCTGACGCGCTCGCCCTGCCGTTTGCCGACAACTCCTTCGACGTGGTGACCATGTCCTTCGGGTTGCGCAACGTCAGTGACACCGGCCGGGCCCTCGAGGAGTTCCACCGGGTCACCAAGCCGGGCGGGCGACTGTTGATCTGTGAGTTCAGCACCCCGACGTTCGCACCGTTCCGGACGGTCTATCAGGAATACCTCATGCGGGCGCTGCCGGCCGTCGCCCGCCGCGTGAGCAGCAACCCGGACTCCTACGTCTATCTCGCCGAGTCGATCCAGGTGTGGCCGGACCAGGAGGGGCTGGCGCGGCTGGTCCGCGCCGCCGGGTGGAGCGGCGTGCGCTGGCGCAACCTGTCCAGCGGCATCGTCGCGCTGCACCACGCGGTGCGCTGACGGGTCGGACGCGGCATGGACGCTCAGGTCACCGAGGTCGCTGACTTCCTGGCTGCCCATGCGCCGTTCCGTGAGCTGCCGCGTCCCCTGCTCTCGGCGCTGGTCTCGTCGGCGTCCATCCGTTATGCCCGCCGTGGCACGAGGATCCTGTCCGTCGGTGAGTCGAGCCGGGTGATGTTCGTGCTGCGCTCGGGCGCCGTCGACATCACCGACAGTGAGGGTGTTTTGGTGGAGCGGAGTGACGTGGGGACCTCGTTCGGGATGTCCACCCTGGTGGAGCGGGCACCGTCGCGCTACGACTTCACCGCCATCGAGGACAGCCTGCTGCTCGTCGTCCCGGAGCCCTCCTTCCGGGACCTGTGCCAGAGCGACCCCGGCTTCGAGTCGTTCTACACCTCCGCCCACGCCGCCCGGCTGCGGCGCGCGGTCGGGCAGCTGCACCTGGCCGACCGCGGTGGGGCCGTCTTGCGCACCACCCTCGGCGACCTCCTGAGGCGGCCACCCGTCGGGGCCGCCCCGACCACCTCGATCCGCGAGGCGGCTCAGGTGATGGCCCGCGAGCACGTCTCGGCGATCCTGGTCCTCGAGGACGGGCACCTGGTCGGCGTCGTGACCGACCGGGACCTGCGCAGCAGGGTGCTGGCGGCCGGGCGGGACCCGGCTGAGCCGCTGGCGACCGTGATGACGCCCGACCCGGAGACCGCCCGCAGCGACGCGCTGGCCTTCGAGGCGTTGATGGCGATGGTCGACCGCAACATCCACCACCTGCCGGTCCTGGACGTCGCGGGCCAGGTGCTGGGCCTGGTGAGCAGCACCGACCTGATGCGCCTGGAGCACAACAACCCGGTCTATCTCGTCGCGGACATCGCCGGCGCCCAGGACGTGGGCGTGCTCGTCGAGCTCGCCAGCCGGATCCCGGTCATCGTCGAGCAGCTCGTGGCCGAGGATGCCAGTGCCCGCGACATCGGCCGGGTGGTCACCTCGCTGGGCGACGCGATCGAACGTCGTCTCCTCACCCTGGCCGAGACCGAGCTCGGTCCGCCGCCGGTGGCCTACTGCTGGGTGGTGCTGGGGTCGCAGGCCCGTCACGAGCAGGGCCTGGCCAGCGACCAGGACAACGCGCTGGTGCTCTCCGACGAGGTGACCTCGGAGCAGGACCACTACTTCGCCCAGCTCGCGGAGCGCGTGTCGTCCGGGCTCGAGGCGTGCGGCTACCCGCGCTGCCCCGGCGAGGTCATGGCGACCAACCCACGCTGGCGGGTGAGCGTGTCGACCTGGCGCAGCCACTTCGCGCACTGGCTCGAGACGCCCGAGCCGGAGGCGGTGCTGAACGGCTCGATCTTCTTTGACATGCGCCCGCTGCGCGGCGACCACCGACTCGTCGAGGAGCTGCGCGCCCCGGTGCTCGCGGCGACCGGGCAGGCCGACCTGTTCCTGGCCTACCTGGCCCGGCACGCCGTCTCTCGCCGCCCTCCGCTCGGGTTCTTCCGGGGGCTGGTGCTGGAGAAGGAGGGGGAGCACCGGGACAGCCTGGACCTGAAGTCCGGCGGCGTCGCGGCCATCGTCGAGCTGGCCCGGGTGCACGCGCTGCTGCACGGCCTGCCCGAGGTCGGCTCCCAGGCGCGCATCGCGGCGGCCACCCACGCCGGCTCCCTGTCACCAGGGTTGGGCGCCGAGCTCGCGGACGCCCTCGAGTTCGTGTCCTATCTGCGGCTGCGCCACCAGGGCCGCCAGGTCAGGATGGGTCAGGAGCCGGACAACTTCGTCGACCCGGGGCAGCTGACTGACTTTGAGCGCCGCCACCTGCGCGACGCCTTCCGGATCGTGCGCAGCGCGCAGCAGGCGCTGGGGCAGCGGCTGCCGCTGGACACGCTGTCATGAGGTGGCGACGGGGCAGCGCCGACAGAGACCGGCCCGTCACCGAGCTGGACCTGCTGGCGGTCGACCTCGAGACGACCGGCCTCGACCCATCCAGGCACGAGGTTCTCAGCGTGGGGATGGTCCCTGTCCACGGGCTCAGCATTGCGCTCGGCGGGGCACGGGGGTATGCCGTGCGTCCGGCGGGTCCTGGCGGCGTGGGGGAGAGCGCAGCCGTCCACGGCATCACCGACGACACGGCCGCGGGTGCCAGGTCTCTGAGCGAGGTGCTCCCTGTGGTGCTGGCGGCGCTGGAGGGTCGGGTGCTCCTGGCCCACCACGCCCGCATCGAGACCGGCTTCCTTGACGCGGCCTGCAGGGGGCACGGCGTCGCGCTGCCCGACCTGGTGGTCGTCGACACGGTCCGACTGCAGCGCCGGGTGCTGCGCCGCGGCCGGTCGCACGCCCAGGTCGCGGACCAGGAGCTGGGGCTGGCTGCGGCACGGCGCCACCTGGGTCTGCCGCGCTATCGCTCACACGACGCCCTCACTGATGCGCTCGCCTGCGCCGAGCTCTATCTGGCGCAGGTCGCCGCGCTCGCCGGTGACGGCACGATGACCCTGCGGCAGCTGCAGTGAGGCAGGCCTAAGTTCGGGCGCCGTCAGCGGAGACCTAGACTGACGCCCGAAGTTCGTGAATCCCTTCACAAGCGAGGCGGCAAAGGTGTCCCAGGACTCCGAGTGGTTGGCCCGCCGCGGCGGACGACCGGTGAACCAGTATGGTCTGCGGCGCAAGACAGTGATGAAGTCCCTGCCAAGGACGGCCAATCCGGAAGTGGCCAACAGTGGCTGGGTCAACGATCGACCGATCGCCGCGCTCGCCAGAGTGGCACCTGCGGCATGATGGCCACTGTGACCCCTAGGATTGGGCTGCCGACCAGCCAGCGCCGAAAGGAGCGTGGGTGATGGACTACCACCCGTACCTACCGCTGTTGTTCTTCTTTGCACTCGGCCTGCTGTTCGCCGGGGGCTCGATGGGCGCGGGGGCGGTCATCGGCCAGAAGAGCTACAACCGGGCCAAGTCGGAGGCCTATGAGTGCGGGATCCAGCCGACGCCGCAGGCCGCCGAGGGCGGGCGCATCCCCATCAAGTTCTATCTGACGGCCATGCTCTTCATCATCTTTGACGTCGAGGTGCTCTTCCTCTATCCGTTCGCGGTCGCGTTCGACCAGGTGGGGCTCTTCTCGCTGCTGGCGATGCTGCTGTTCCTGTTTGTGGTCTCCGTCCCCTTCGTCTATGAGTGGAGCCGGGGTGGGCTTGAGTGGGACTGACCTGCTGCTGGACCGCGTCGCGTCACGCGGCGTGCGGGACCGAGAAGTGTTGGACGCGTAGGACTTTGTGGAGGACGGTGTGAGACATGGGACTTGAGGACAAGCTGCCTTCAGGCATCCTGCTGACCTCGGTCGAGGGTCTGGTCGGCCAGATGCAGGCACGATCGGTGTGGCCCGCGACCTTCGGTCTGGCCTGTTGTGCCATCGAGATGATGGCCGTCGGCACCCCGGACTACGACATCGCGCGGTTCGGCATGGAGCGGTTCGCGGCCACGCCGCGGCAGGCTGACCTGATGATCGTCGCCGGTCGGGTGAGCCAGAAGATGGCGCCCGTCGTCCGCCAGATCTATGACCAGATGCCCAACCCGAAGTGGGTCCTGGCGATGGGTGTGTGCGCCAGCTCGGGCGGGATGTTCAACAACTACGCGATCGTGCAGGGTGTGGACCACATCGTGCCGGTCGACATCTATCTGCCCGGCTGCCCGCCGCGGCCCCAGATGCTGCTCAACGCCCTGCTCTCGCTGCACGACACGATCCGCGAGACGAAGTTCGGCGTCGACCGTGTCGAGGCGGCCCGCAAGGCCGAGGCCGCTGCTCTTGCGGCAACGCCCACGCACGAGATGAAGGGGTTGTTGGCGTGATGACAGCGACGCGAGGACACGAACGCAGTGAGGCCCGGAGCGAGCGCGGAGTCACGGCGGAGGTAGTGGCGTGAGCGACAAGAACGACAACCCCACCGAGGACCTGCCGGTCGAGCAGACCGACGACGTGGCCCGGGCCGCTGGTGAGCCCGTGGTAGCTGCCCGCCGCACGGGCATGTTCGGCGCCAGCGCCGGCGGTGACACCTCCGGTTATGGCGGTCTGCAGCGCGACATCCTCTTCCCGGGTGAGGCTGCCCGTCCCTATGGCGGCTACTTCGACGAGGTGGCCGATGCCCTCGAGGCGGCGACCGGCCCGATCTATGCCGAGGCCGTCGAGGTCGTCATCGACCGCGGTGAGATGACTCTCCACGTCGCTCGCGAGCACCTCCTGACGATCGTCAACGCGCTGCGGGACGACCCCGCCCTGCGCTTTGAGCTGTGCCTGGGCTCCACGGGCGTGCACTACCCCCAGATGACCGGTGCCGAGCTGCACTCGGTCAGCAACTTCATGTCCATCACCCACGGCGGGCGCCGCGTCCGGGTCGAGGTGTCCGCTCCGGAGGAGGACCCGCACGTCCCATCGATCGTCGGGACCTATCCGGCCAACGACTGGCACGAGCGCGAGACGTGGGACATGTTCGGCATCATCTTTGACGGACACCCCGCGCTCACGCGGATCCTGATGCCAGACGACTGGCCGGGCCACCCGCAGCGCAAGGACTATCCACTGGGTGGCATCCCGGTGGAATACAAGGGCGCCACGATCCCGGCACCAGACACGCGCAGGAGCTACAGCTGATGTCCACGCAGACCCACGAAGACCTCTACGCCGACGGCGAGGACCTCGGCGCTCCCGTGTTCACGGCGACCGGCGGTGACTGGGAGCAGATCGCTCACGATGCGGCCACGCTCGGCGAGGAACGCATCGTGGTCAACATGGGGCCGCAGCACCCCTCGACCCACGGCGTGCTCCGTCTCGTGCTGGAGCTTGATGGTGAGACGGTGCGCGAGTGCCGGGCTGGCATCGGCTACCTCCACACCGGCATCGAGAAGAACATGGAGTTCCGCACCTGGACCATGGGCACCACGTTCTGCACGCGCATGGACTATCTGACGCCGATCTTCAACGAGGCTGCCTACTGCCTCGCGATCGAGAAGCTGCTCGGCATCACCGACCGGATCCCGCAGCGCGCCAACGACATCCGTATCCTGATGATGGAGCTGAACCGGATCGGTTCGCACCTGATCTGTCTGGGCACCGGTGGCATGGAGTTGGGCGCGACGACCGTGATGACGATCGGCTTCCGGGAGCGCGAGCGGATCCTGCGCTTCTTCGAGGCCGTCACCGGGCTGCGCATGAACCACGCCTACGTCCGCCCCGGCGGCGTCATCCAGGACGTGCCGGGCGAGGCGCTGGACGCCCTTGAGGCCGAGCTGCCCGACCTGCGTCTCGGCATCCGCGACCTGGAGAACCTCCTGCTCGAGAACCCGATCTACAAGGGCCGCACGGTCGACGTCGGTCACCTGGATCTCACCGGGTGCATGGCGCTGGGTGTCACCGGGCCGATCCTGCGCTCCGCCGGACTGCCGCTGGACCTGCGCAAGCTGAGCCCCTACTGCGGCTACGAGACCTACGACTTCGAGGTCATCACCCGCGACGGTGCCGATGCCTATGACCGCACCTGCATCCGCATCGACGAGATGTGGCAGTCGTTGAAGATCGCTGAGCAGGCCATCGAGCGGCTGCGGGCGAGCGAGGGTGAGCCGGTCATGATCGCGGACAAGAAGATCGCCTGGCCGGCGCAGCTCTCGGTCGGCTCTGACGGGCAGGGCAACTCCCTGGACCACATCCGCAACATCATGGGTGAGTCGATGGAGTCACTCATCCACCACTTCAAGCTGGTCACCGAGGGCTTCCGGGTGCCGCCCGGTCAGGCCTACGTCGGCATCGAGTCGCCCAAGGGTGAGCTCGGCGTCCACCTGGTCTCCGACGGCGGGACCCGCCCCTACCGGGCGCACTTCCGTGATCCGTCGTTCCACAACCTGCAGGCGGCGTCCGTGCTGGCGGAGGGTGGCCTCGTCGCCGACGTCATCGTCGCGGTTGCCTCGATCGACCCCGTGATGGGAGGCGTGGACCGATGACCGAAAGGATCCGCGAGGACACGAGCTTGCGAGGCCCGGAGCGGTCCGCGGAGTTCGTCGAGGAGGCACGATGAGCACCGAGACCGGGCCCGGACCCGCAGACATGAGCCGGCCCGACGTGACGATGTTCGGCGAGCCGCCGATGCACTACCTCACGCCGCTGCAGGCCAGCGAGGAGCCGTACTCCGCCGAGCAGCTGGCGAGTCTGCGGGCGGACGCCGAGGCGATCATCGCGCGCTATCCGCAGAAGCGGTCGGCGCTGCTGCCGATGCTGCACCTGGTGCAGTCGGTGGACAGTTTTGTGTCCGGCCGCGGCGTGGACCTGTGCGCCGAGATGCTGGACCTCACCCGCGCGGAGGTGTCCGGTGTGGCGACCTTCTACACGCAGTACAAGCGCCACCCCAACGGCGAATACACCGTGGGCGTCTGCACCAACACGCTCTGCGCGGTGATGGGTGGCGACCAGATCTTCGCGGAGGTCAGCGAGCACCTCGGCATCGGTCACGACGAGACGACGCCAGACGGCAAGATCACCCTCGAGTCGGTCGAGTGCAACGCCGCGTGCGACTTCGCCCCCGTGGTCATGGCCAACTGGGAGTTCTTCGACAACCAGACCCCCGAGAGCACCAAGGCGATGGTCGATGACCTGCGCGCCGGCAAGCCGGTGGCGCCCACGCGCGGCGCCTCCCGGGTCTGCTCCTTCAAGCAGGTCTCGCGCATGCTGGCGGGATTCCCCGACGGTCTGGCCCACGAGGGCGTCGGCGCCGGTCCGGCCTCTCTCGAGGGCCTGAAGCTGGCCAAGGAACGTGGCTGGGAGGCGCCACCGTCCGCGCGCGAGGACGACAGTGACGCGGACACCATCCAGGACACCGACACGGACGCCCAGGACACCACGAGCGACGCAGAGCCGGAGACCGGCGAGGAGCACAGTTCGGCGCAGCAGCCGGGCGCAGACAAGGAGAAGGACGCGTGAGCACTCAGCTGACCCCGATCCTGACCAAGTTCTGGGATCACCCCACGAGCTGGACCCTGGAGACCTACGAGGCCAACGGCGGTTATGCCGGCCTGCGCAAGGCGCTCAAGGCTGACCAGGCCGACCTGGTCGACATGGCCAAGGCCTCCGGGCTGCGCGGTCGTGGTGGCGCCGGCTTCCCCACCGGCCTGAAGTGGAGCTTCCTGCCCAAGCCGGACGGTGGCCCCCGCTACCTCGTGATCAACGCCGATGAAGCCGAGCCCGGCACGTGCAAGGACATCCCGCTGCTCCTGGCCGCCCCACAGATCCTGCTCGAGGGCATGGT
Source organism: Ornithinimicrobium cryptoxanthini (assembly GCF_023923205.1). Taxonomy (NCBI): domain Bacteria; kingdom Bacillati; phylum Actinomycetota; class Actinomycetes; order Micrococcales; family Ornithinimicrobiaceae; genus Ornithinimicrobium; species Ornithinimicrobium cryptoxanthini. The sequence goes on from NZ_CP099490.1 coordinate 678,138, forward strand.
CATCACCTCCTTCGCGATCGGCTGCAACCACGCCTTTATCTATCTGCGCGGCGAGGTGGCCCACGTCCACCGGCGGGTGCAGCTGGCGATCCAGGAGGCCTACGACGCGGGCTACCTGGGCAAGGACATCCTGGGCACCGGGTTCGACCTGGACATCACACTGCACTCCGGAGCCGGCGCCTACATCTGCGGCGAGGAGACAGCCCTGCTGGACTCCCTGGAGGGCCGTCGTGGTCAGCCTCGGCTGAAGCCGCCGTTCCCCGCTGTCGAGGGTCTGTATGCCCGGCCCACGGTCGTCAACAACGTGGAGTCGATCGCCTCGATCGCCCCGATCGCGGCCAACGGCGCGGAGTGGTTCGCCGACATGGGCACGGAGAAGTCCCAAGGTTTCGGCATCTTCAGCCTCTCCGGACACGTCACCCGACCGGGTCAGTACGAAGCACCGCTGGGCATCACGCTGCGCGAGCTGCTGGACATGGCCGGCGGCATCCGCACCGGTCACACACTGAAGTTCTGGACCCCGGGCGGCTCGTCCACGCCGATCTTCACCGACGCGCACCTGGACGTGCCGCTGGACTTCGAGTCCGTCGCCGCCGCCGGTTCCATGCTCGGCACCCGGGCGCTGCAGATCTTCGACGAGACCACCTCGGTGGTCCGCGCCGTCTCGCGCTGGACCGACTTCTATGCCCACGAGTCCTGTGGCAAGTGCACCCCGTGCCGTGAGGGCACCTACTGGCTGAAGCAGATCATGCAGCGGCTGGAGCACGGCAAGGGCAGCCAGGACGACATCGACAAGCTCGTCGACATCTGCGACAACATCCTGGGCCGCGCCTTCTGCGCCCTGGGTGACGGCGCCACCAGCCCGATCACGTCTGCGGTGCAGTATTTCCGCGAGGAGTTCGAGCAGGGTATGCACACACCCGCCTCCGAGCTGTTCCCCCCGGAGCGTTCGACGCTGTTCGCGAAGGAGACCCAGCCAGCATGACTGTCAACACCTCTCCCGCTGCCGGGGGCAACCCCGTGTTCGACGAGGGCGCCGACCTCCCGGCCGAGCCGGACGTGAAGATGGTCGACCTGACCATCGACGGGGTCGACGTCAGCGTCCCCGAGGGGACCCTGGTCATCCGGGCCGCCGAGCAGATCGGCGTCGAGATCCCGCGGTTCTGCGAGCACCCGCTCCTGGACCCGATCGCCTCCTGCCGTCAGTGCCTGGTCGAGGTCGCCACCCCCGACCGTGAGGGCAACGTCAAGGCGATGCCCAAGCCGCAGCCGTCGTGCGCGGTGGCGGTCTCGCCGGGCATGCAGGTCAAGACGCAGCACACCTCGCCGGTCGCCGACAAGGCGCAGCACGGCCAGATGGAGTTCCTGCTGATCAACCACCCGCTGGACTGCCCCGTCTGCGACAAGGGCGGCGAGTGCCCCCTGCAGAACCAGGCGATGTCCAACGGCCGGCCGACCTCGCGCTTCGAGGACATCAAGCGGACCTATCCCAAGCCAATCAACATCTCCTCGCAGGTGCTGCTGGACCGCGAGCGCTGCATCCTCTGCGCCCGCTGCACCCGCTTCTCCGACCAGATCGCCGGTGACCCGTTCATCGCGCTGATCGAGCGCGGCTCGTTGCAGCAGGTCGGCATCTATGAGGAGAAGCCGTTCGAGTCCTACTTCTCCGGCAACACCGTCCAGATCTGCCCGGTCGGCGCGCTGACCGGCGCGGCCTACCGCTTCCGCTCCCGTCCCTTCGACCTGGTCTCCACGTCCAGTGTCTGTGAGCACTGTGCGTCCGGTTGCTCGATCCGCACGGACCACCGGCGCGGCTCGGTGCTGCGCCGCATGGCGCTGACCGACGACCAGGTCAACGAGGAGTGGAACTGCGACAAGGGCCGTTGGGCATTCACCTACGCGACCCAGCCCGACCGGCTGCGCGACCCCGTCGTCCGTGGCGCGGACGGCGCCTACCACGTCGCCACCTGGGACGAGGCGTTCGCTGCCGCGGCCAGAGGTCTGGCCGCCGCCCACGCCGCGCAGGGAGTCGGGGTGCTGGTCGGAGGGCGCAGCTCGGTCGAGGACGCCTACGCCTACAGCAAGTTCGCCCGCACCGTCCTGGGCACCAACGACATCGACTTCCGGGCTCGGCCGCACTCGGCCGAGGAGACCAACTTCCTGGCCTCGCACGTCGTGCGGCGCACGGACGTGACGTATGCCGACGTCGAGGCTGCCTCCTCCGTGCTGCTGGTGGGTCTGGAGCCGGAGGACGAGAGCCCGATCCTGTTCCTGCGGATGCGCAAGGGGTTCCTGAAGAACAGGACGGCCGTCTTCTCCCTCGCGCCGTTCGCGACCCGTGGTCTGGGCAAGATGGGCGGGACGTTGATCCCGACGGCTCCGCGCACGGAGACCGAGATCCTGCAGGCGATCGCGGCGGACCGCTCAGGTCAGGCCGGTGACGGCTCTGACCCGGTCACCAGCGCTGCCGCGTCGCTGACCCACGACTCGATCATCCTCGTGGGCGAGCGCCTGGCGCTGGTCCCGGGCGGCCTGTCCGGAGCCGCCGCGCTCGCCGAGGCCACCGGTGCCCGCCTGGCGTGGGTCCCGCGTCGTGCGGGCGAGCGTGGAGCACTCGAGGTCGGCGCGCTGCCGAACCTCCTGCCGGGCGGACGCCCGGTCGCTGACGAGGCGGCCCGCGACGCCGTGGCACACGCGTGGGGGACCGGTCTGCCGGACACGGCGGGCCGAGACACCCAGGGCATCCTCGAGGCTGCGGCCGCGGGAGAGCTCAGCGCGCTAGTGGTGGGCGGCGTCGACCCCGACGACCTGCCGGACCCGGCCCTGGCCCGTCAGGCACTGGACCGCACGTTCGTCGTGTCGCTGGAGTTCCGCGAGTCCGTGGTCCACGAGTTTGCCGACGTGATCCTTCCGGTGGCTCCCCAGCAGGAGAAGGCTGGTGCCTACGCGGACTGGGAGGGCCGCCTGCGCACGTTCGATCAGGCGCTGGCCTCCAATGCGCTCAGTGACCATGCCGTGCTCGACCTGGTGGCTGCGGAGATGGGCACCCAGCTGGGAGCACGCGACCTGACCGCGCTGCGGCACGAGATGACGGCGCTCGGGCCCTGGGAGGGCACCACCGACCTGCACCGGGTCTCGGCCGCCCAGCTCGCTGGCCCCGCTCAGGGCGAGGCTGTCCTGGCCACCTGGCACCACCTGCTCGACAGCGGCTCCATGCAGGACGGTGAACCGTTCCTCGCCGGCACGGCACCGCGCTCCGTGGCCCGGATCTCCGCCGGGACCGCAGAGTCCGTCGGACTCACCGAGGGCGCGCACCTGGCGGTCAGCACCGAGCGCGGCACCATCAGCCTGCCCGTCGAGCTCACCGAGATGCCGGACCACGTGGTCTGGGTCCCGACCAACTCGCCCGGGTCCGCTGTGCGTGCCACCCTGGGCGCCGAGGCTGGCTCTATCGTGGCCATCGCGGCCAGCCAACCGGCTGACGCGACGACGGCGAGCCACACCGCCACAGGAGGTCACGCATGAGTGCGCTGGGCGTCGTCACCGAGCTGGCGGCATACTCTCCGACCGCTCTCGCGGCAGTCCCCGTCCCGCTCTCTGACCTGCCGGTCGCCGACTTCAGCGACACCCCCTGGTGGCTGTCGCTGATCAAGGCCGTCGGGATCTTCGTCTATCTGCTCCTCTCGGTCCTGGTCGTCATCTGGTTCGAGCGCCGCCTCATCGGCCGCATGCAGCAGCGGCCCGGCCCCAACCGGTTCGGCCCGATCGGCATCCTGCAGACGCTGGCTGACGGCCTGAAGCTGATCATGAAGGAGGACGTCACCCCCACCAACGCGGACAAGGTCATGTTCGTCCTGGCCCCGCTGATGGTCGGTTCGCTGGCGTTCGTCTCCTTCGGGATCATCCCGATGGGTGGCGAGGTCTCGATGTTCGGGCACACCACCCCGCTGCAGCTGACCGACACCCCGGTCGCAACCCTGCTGGTGCTGGCCGTGGCCGGTGTCGCCGCCTACGGCTTCGTGCTCGCCGGATGGTCCTCGGGATCGACCTACCCGCTGCTGGGTGGACTGCGCTCGACTGCTCAGGTGATCTCCTACGAGATCGCGATGGGCCTGTCCCTGGTCGCGGTCTTCCTCTACGCCGGCTCCATGTCGACCAGCCAGATCGTGGCCGCGCAGGACCGCTGGTGGTTCGCCTTCCCGCTCTTCTTCTCCTTCGTGGTCTACGTGATCACCATGGTCGGCGAGACCAACCGGTTGCCGTTCGACCTGGCGGAGGGCGAGGGCGAGCTCGGCGGTGGCTTCCACACCGAGTACTCCTCGATGAAGTTCGGCATGTTCTTCCTCGGTGAGTACATCAACATGTTCACCGTCGCGGGACTGGCCACCACGCTCTTCCTGGGCGGCTACCACGCCCCCTGGCCGATCGGTGCGATCAACGACGGCATGTTCAGCGAGGGCTGGTGGGGCATCCTCTGGTTCACCCTCAAGATGTGGAGCTTCATCTTCTTCTATGTCTGGTTGCGAGGTTCGCTCCCGCGCGTGCGCTACGACCAGTTCATGAAGCTCGGCTGGAAGGTGCTCATCCCGCTGTCACTGGTGTGGGTCGTGGCCGTGATCCTGATGCGCGCCGCCGACCCCTCGATCGGCTACTTCGGGTCTGGCCGCTGGCCGGTCATCATCACCACCGCACTGGTCATCATCAGTGTCGTGGGCGGCATCATGCTCCTGATGAGCTATCTGGAGAAGAAGGAGGCCGCCACCCTCGAGGCCCGACGCCCACCGGTCGAGGTCGACCCGTTCGCTGGTGGCTTCCCGGTGCCGCCGCTGCCGGGCCAGACCTTGGTGGAGCCCTCGCGCCGTGGCCCGGCCGTGGCCCAGGCCGCACCGGTTGCCGGCACCGCCGGCAGCGGCAGGGACAGGGCCAGCACCGCTGTCCTCGACGACACGAGCGCCGACGACGACAGAACCGACGACGACAGAACCGGCAACGGCAGAACCGGCAACGGCAGAACCGACAACGGCAATGGGGAGGACTCCCGTGGCTGACCAAGGACATCAGGCCAAGCACTCGGAATCAGCGTCCGGGCGCAGCAAGGGCGCGGAGGTCGCCAAGGTCCCACCGGCGGACACCCCGCCTGCGACGGTGACCCGCCCCGACGGGACCGAGGAACAACCCGGCTTCCTCGAGGAGCTGTTCGCCCCCGTCGCGGGTTTCGGCGTCTCGTTCGGGACCATGTTCCGCAAGATCTACACCGAGGAGTACCCCGAGAAGCCGCGCCCCACTGCGGCCCGGTTCCACGGACGGCACCAGCTCAACAGATACCCCGACGGCCTCGAGAAGTGCATCGGGTGCGAGCTGTGCGCGTGGGCCTGCCCCGCGGACGCCATCTATGTCGAGGGCGCGGACAACATCGAGGGCGCCCGCTTCTCTCCCGGTGAGCGCTACGGCCGCGTCTATCAGATCAACTACCTGCGCTGCATCTTCTGTGGGATGTGCATCGAGGCGTGCCCGACGCGAGCCCTGACGATGACCAACGAGTACGAGCTGGCGGACAAGGGCCGCGCTCCGCTCATCTATGAGAAGCACCAGCTGCTCGCCCCGGTGCGCGAGGGGCAGCTGCCCCCGCCGTTCCCGATGGCTGAGGGCACCGTCGAGCGCGACTACTACCGCGGCAAGGTCACTGCCCCGACCAGGGAGCAGCGTGACTTCGTCTTCGCCCGGGACAAGGCAGCCCAGCGGGCCGCCGAGGTCAAGGCCGCCGGGGACGACAAACCCGACCACGAGGAGGTGTCCCGGTGAGCGGTGGTGAGGCCCTGCTCTTCTGGGTGCTGGGTCCCGTCATGGTGCTCGGCGCCCTCGGGCTCCTGTTTGTGCACAAGGCGGTCCACGCGGCGATGTCCATGGCGATGGTGATGGTCGCCCTCGGCATCCTCTACATCGCCCAGTACGCCGAGTTCGTCGGGATCATCCAGATCTTCGTCTACTCCGGCGCGGTCATGATGCTGTTCCTGTTCGTCGTCATGACGGTGGGTGTCGACGCCTCCGACGCCCGGATCGAGACCATCCCGGGCCAGCGTGCCTGGGGATGGATCCTGGCGCTGGTCTTCGTCGCGCTCGGCAGCTACGCCATCAGCAGGGTCACCTTCCCGGAGCCCGTCGGGCTGGAAGCCGCTCAGAGCGAGGGCGCCGTCACGGCCCTGGCCCGGGAGATCTTCACCAACCAGGTGTTCAGCTTCGAGGTCCTGGGCTCACTCCTGGTGATCGCCGTCATGGGTGCCATGGTGCTGGCGCACCACGAGCGCCTCACCCCGCGTCGCACCCAGCGCGAGTACGCCGCCGACCGGGTGCGCTCCAACCAGTGGGTGGCCGGCAAGCCGGCCCCCGGCGTCTATGCCCGGCACAACGCCTCCGACACCCCGGCGCTGCTGCCCGATGGCACCCCTGTCGAGGTGTCCGTGCCCCGTGTGCTGGTCGCGCGCGGCCAGGTGCACGAGCCCTACCGGGGGGTCGACCCGGCCGGTGACCCACCGGACAGCGAGACCGCTGACCTGCCGGGCCCGACCGATGACCCGACGGGAGAGCGCTGATGGACCTCTCGGCATACATCTATCTGTCCACCGTGCTGTTCACCATCGGCGCGCTGGTGGTGCTGCTGCGACGCAACACGATCATCGTGTTCATGGGCGTGGAGCTGATGCTCAACGCGTGCAACCTGTCCCTGATCACGTTCGCGCGGATGCACGGCAACCTCGACGGTCAGGTCTATGCCCTGTTCGTCATGGTCGTCGCGGCCGCCGAGGTTGTCGTGGGACTGGCCATCATCATGTCCATCTATCGGGCGCGTCGCTCGGCCTCGGTCGACGACGCCAACCTGCTGAAGCTGTAAGGAGCGAGCTGCGTGTCTGTCTTTGAGACATCGGTCGGCCTCGCGCTCGCCGATCCCAGTGCGGTCCGGGCCGCAGAGGCCACGGGCACCTCGGCCCTGGCGTGGCTGCTGATCGCACTGCCACTGCTCGGTGCCGGGCTGCTGCTGCTCGGCGGCCGGGCCACCGACAAGTTCGGTCCACTCCTGGCCACCCTCCTGTCGTGGGGCAGCTTCGTCGTGGGTGCCCTGATCGTCCTGCAGCTGACCGGTCTGGGCGCCGATGAGCGCTCGCTGTCCGTGCCCCTGTGGGACTGGGTCAGTGCGGGCAACCTGACGCTGCACGCCGGGCTGCTGATCGACCCGCTGTCGATGGCGTTCGTGCTGCTGATCACCTTCGTGGGCTCGCTGATCCACGTCTACTCCCTGGGCTACATGGAGCACGACCCGGACAAGCGCCGCTTCTTCGCCTACCTCAACCTCTTCGTCGCCGCCATGCTGATCCTGGTGCTGGCCGACTCCTACCTGCTTCTCTTCGTCGGCTGGGAGGGCGTCGGTCTGGCGTCATACCTGCTGATCGGGTTCTGGAACTACAACCCGGCCTACGCCAGCGCGGCCAACAAGGCCTTCATCGTCAACCGCATTGGTGACTTCGCGCTGATCATCGCGATGGCCTACATGCTCGCCACCTTCGGCGGGCTGGACTACGCGACCGTCCACGGCAGCGCCGGGTCGGCGACCACGACCGTCCTGACCATCATCGGCCTGCTCCTGCTGCTCGGTGCCTGCGGCAAGTCGGCGCAGTTCCCGCTCCAGAGCTGGCTCGGGGACGCGATGGCCGGACCGACCCCCGTGTCGGCCCTGATCCACGCGGCAACCATGGTCACCGCCGGTGTCTATCTGATCGTGCGCAGCCAGGCGATCTTCGACCTGACGCCGGACGCCCGGGTCGCCGTCGCCATCGTCGGTGGCATCACCCTGCTCTACGGAGCGATCGTGGGTTGCGCCAAGGACGACATCAAGAAGACCCTCGCGGCCTCCACCATGAGCCAGATCGGCTACATGATGCTGGCGGCCGGACTCGGCCCGATCGGCTATGTCTTCGCGATCTTCCACCTGATCACCCACGGTTTCTTCAAGGCCGGGATGTTCCTGGGGGCCGGCTCGGTCATGCACGCCATGAAGGACCGGGTCGACATGCGACGGTTCGGTGCGCTGAGCTCGAAGGTCAAGATCACCTGGGTCACGTTCGCGGCCGGCTGGCTGGCCATCATCGGCTTCCCCTTCACGGCAGGCTGGTACTCCAAGGACCACATCATCGAGTCCGCCTTCTCCGCCCCGGGCTGGCAGGGGTGGGTCTTCGGGATCGTCACGCTGGTCGGGGCTGGGATCACCGCGTTCTACATGTCCCGACTGTTCTTCATGACCTTCCACGGCAAGGCACGCTGGGAGGACGACATCGACCCGCACGAGTCGCCGCTGACGATGACCATCCCGATGATGGTCCTGGCCGTCGGCTCGCTGGCGCTCGGCGCCGCCCTCTATCCCACAGGCATCCTCACCGGCTGGCTGGAGCCGGTCTTCGGCGACCCCGGTTCGCACGAGTCGCTGATCCCGCTGTTCGCCATCCAGGCGAGCGTGTTCGTCCTGATGGTTCTCGGTGTCGGCCTAGCCTGGCTGCGCTTCGGCCGTGACGAGGTGCCGGTCGTGGCCCCGGTGGGCTCCTTCGCGACGCGAGCGGCCCGCAAGGACCTGTTCCAGGACGAGTTCAACGAGAACTTCCTGCGGCGTCCTGGTGCCAGCCTGGTGGCGGGTCTGGAGGTCGCTGACGATGACGTGATCGACGGCGGTCTGGTCGGCGGCACGAGCCGTGGCCTGGCCGGCGTGGCCAACGTCGTGCGGCAGGCCCAGAACGGGTTCGTCCGCACCTATGCCATGACGATGCTGGCCGGCATCGTTGCCATCCTCGGTGCTGTGTGGGTGATTCAGTGATGACCGACGTGCCCTGGTTGACAATCCTGCTGGCGGTGCCGGCGCTGGGCGCTCTCGCGCTCGTGCTGATGCCGCGCGGCTTCGCCAAGGCCCGCGAGTTCGCCCTCGGCGTCTCGCTGGTCACCCTGGTGCTGGCCGTGGTCGCCGCGCTGCAGTTCAGCGTCGGCGGGGGCGAGCTGCAGCTGGTCGAGGAGTACTCCTGGATCCCGCAGTTCGGGGTCACCTTCGCGCTGGGCATCGACGGCATCGCGCTGTCGATGATCCTGCTGAGCGTGATCCTGGTGCCGATCTGCCTGATCGCGGCCTGGGACGACGTCCCGGCTGACGGCACCCGGCGGCTGCAGGGCTATGTGGCCTGGATGCTGCTGCTCGAGGCGATGATGATCGGTGTCTTCGCGGCCACCGACGTCTTCCTCTTCTATGTCTTCTTCGAGGCCATGCTGGTGCCGGTCTACTTCCTGATCGGCCAGTACGGCGGCCCGGACCGGGCTCGCGCAGCCACCAAGTTCCTGCTCTACTCGCTGCTCGGTGGCCTGATCATGCTGGTCGCGGTCATCGGCCTCTACACGGTCGGGCCGGGCGGGACCGACGGCTTCCTGCTGTCGAACCTGACCGGGCTGGAGATCGGTGGCGTCACCGAGAAGCTGCTGTTCCTCGGTTTCTTCATCGCCTTCGCGATCAAGGCCCCGATGTTCCCCGTCCACACCTGGCTGCCGCACGCGGCCACCGAGGCACGACCGGCCACCGCGGTGCTGCTCGTCGGCGTCCTCGACAAGGTCGGCACCTTCGGGATGCTGCGGTTCTGTCTGCAGATGTTCCCCGAGGCGAGCCAGTGGGCGACCCCCGTGGTCATCGTGCTGGCCGTGACCTCGATCATCTATGGCGCCCTGCTCGCGATCGGGCAGACGGACATGATGAGGCTGATCGCGTTCACCTCGATCAGTCACTTCGGCTTCATCGTGCTCGGCATCTTCGCGATGACCACGGTGAGCCAGACCGGATCGACGCTCTACATGGTCAACCACGGCTTCACCACGGCAGCGCTGTTCCTGATCGCCGGCATGCTGATCGCCAGGCGTGGGTCGCGCACCATCGCCGACTACGGCGGGTGGCAGCGGGTCACCCCGCTGATCGTGGGCACCCTGCTGATCTCCGGGCTGTCCGCCCTCGCGCTGCCCGGGTTGAACGCCTTCGTCTCGGAGTTCCTGGTGATCGTGGGCACCTTCCAGCGTTACCCGGCGGCAGCCATCATCGGCGCCACCGGCGTGATCCTGGCCGCGCTCTACATCCTGCTGTGGTGGCAGAAGATCGCCACCGGCCCCAAGCCGGAGGAGATCGCGCGGACCACTCGGGACATGACCACGCGCGAGAAGTTCGTGGTGGCACCGCTCATCGCCGCCTTCCTCTTCCTCGGCTTCTATCCCAAGCCCGTCATCGACCTGTTGGAGCCCGCGGTGACCACCACCTTGCAGCACGTCGGCGTCACTGACCCGGCACCAGCCGTCAGCGCAGAGGGGAGTGAGGGCTGATGTTCCAGGCTCCACAGATCGACTACCTGGCGATCCTGCCGCTCATCATCGTCTTCGGCGGTGGCCTGATCGGCTGTCTGCTCGAGGGGTTCCTGCGGCGTGAGCAGCGGGTCAGCACCCAGCTGTGGCTGTCGGTCGCCACCCTGGTGGCCGCGCTCGTGGCGCTGGTGTGGGTGGCGCGGGACAACATGGGCATCACGGCCGCCGGCTCGGTGACCATCGACGGTCCTACCCTGATGATCCAGGGCCTGATCCTGTCGCTGTCGATCATCGGCCTGCTGGCGATGAGCGAGCGCCTGGGCGGCTCGACCCCTGACGCCTTCACCCAGGCCGGCGTCTCCGTGCCGGGCTCCTTCGAGGAGCGGGAGGCAGTCCGTCTCGGGGGCACCACCACCGAGGTCTATCCGCTCACCCTGCTCGCGGTCGGCGGCATGATGCTCTTCCCGGCAGCCAACGACCTGCTGCTGATGTTCATCGCGCTGGAGATCCTGTCGCTGCCGCTCTATGTCCTGTCGGGTCTGGCTCGCCGTCGCCGGCTGCTCTCGCAGGAGGCGTCGCTGAAGTACTTCCTGCTCGGCGCCTTCTCGTCGGCGTTCTTCCTGTTCGGTGCGGTGCTGCTCTACGGCTACGCCGGGTCGATGCGCCTGGACGTCATCGCCGACGCGATCGGCACCGAGACCGGCATGGACGGGCTGCTGATCCCCGGCATGCTGCTGCTGGCCACGGGTCTGCTGTTCAAGGTCGGTGCCGTGCCGTTCCACAACTGGACCCCTGACGTCTATCAGGGCGCACCGACCCCGGTGACCGGCTTCATGGCCGCCTGCACCAAGGTCGCCGCGTTCGGGGCGATGCTGCGCCTGTTCTATGTCGGGCTGGAGGCTGCTCGTCTCGACTGGCAGCCGGTGCTGGCGGTAGTCGCCGCGGCCTCCATGATCGTGGGTGCCGTGCTCACGATCGTGCAGACCGACCTCAAGCGGATCCTGGCCTACTCCTCGATCGCCCACGCCGGCTTCATCCTGACCGGTCTGGTCGCCCTGGAGCAGGTGGGTGCTTCGAGCACCATGTTCTATCTGGCGGCCTACGGGTTCATGACCATCCCCGCCTTCGCCCTCATCGCCCTGGTGCGCTCCGCCGGCAGCGAGGCCACGCACATCAGCCAGTGGTCCGGGCTTGGCAGGCGCGCGCCCTGGTTGGCCGCGGCCTTCTCGTTCCTGCTGCTGGCCTTCGCGGGGATCCCGCTGACCTCGGGCTTCACCGGCAAGTTCGCGGTGTTTGCCGCCGCGGTCGCCAACGACTACGCGTGGCTGGCGGTCATCGGCGTCCTGGCGAGCGCGGTCACGGCCTACATCTACTTCAAGGTGATCGTGACGTTCTACTTCGGTGACACCAGCAACGACACCGTCGTCGTGACACCGTCTGCGCTGACCACGTTTGCGGTCGTCACCGGCGTGCTGGTGACCCTCGGACTGGGGATCGTCCCGGCCCCGGTGCTCGACCTCGCCGCGAGCGCCGCGCAGTTCCTGCGGTGACCGGGCAGGACGTGGGCACGCAGCTGGTGCCGGGGATCGACCCCGACCTCAACCACCGTCTGCTGACCGGCCTCGAGGCGGTCCAGCGGCGGCTCAACGAGGTGGTCGACCATGACGACGCCTTCATCGCCGGAGCGGCCCGACACCTCAGCGACGCCGGTGGCAAACGGTTCCGACCGCTGCTGACCCTGCTCGCGGCCGAGGTCGGGGCGAGCATGCCCGAGCCGGCCGGCGCGACGCAGGACGAGGTCGCGGCACGTGTCGTGGACGCTGCGGTGAGTGTCGAGCTGACGCACCTGGCCTCGCTCTATCACGACGACGTCATGGACGAGGCGGACCTGCGCCGAGGGGTGCCGAGCGCCAATGTCGCCTATGACAACTCCACGGCGATCCTGGTCGGTGACCTGCTCTTCGGCACGGCCTCCCAGGTCGTCTCGCGCCTGGGCGCCGAGGCGGTGCGCATCCAGGCGGACACCTTCGTGCGCCTGTGCGCCGGTCAGATCCGGGACGACCGACCAGTCCCGCCCCATGCGGACCCGGTCGAGCACTACCTCGGTGTGCTGGCGGACAAGACCGGGGCGCTGATCGCGACCGCCGCCCGCTACGGGGCGATGTTCTCCGGGTGCGACGTCGAGACGACCCGCCTGCTGACCCAGTTTGGCGAGAAGCTGGGTGTGGTCTTCCAGCTCGCGGACGACCTGCTCGACGTCGCCTCCGACCATGAGGAGTCCGGCAAGACCCCGGGCACCGACCTGCGGGAGGGCAAGGCGACGCTGCCGGTCCTGCTGGTCAGAGGGTCCACCGACCCCGGGGACGACCGTCTCAAGGAGCTGGTCGCCGGACCCATCGAGGACGACGCGGACCTGCGGGAGGCGCTCACTCTGCTGCGGGGCCACCCCGCGATGGATGCTGCCCGGGCGCAGACGCTCCGGGTCGCCGACGAGGCGCGGGCCCTGCTGGCGCCGCTGCCGGAGGGGCCCGCGGTGCAGGCGCTGCAGATTCTGGTCGACGGCGTCGCCCTCCGCTCCTCCTGACCGGTCTGGGTGAGCGGCTGGCCACCTGGCGGGGTGTTGTGACCGCTGGTTTGTTCGCCATGGCCGTCATCCGGGCGGTCGAAATCCGGAGTCCTGAGGAGTCGCTGCGCCACCACCCCATGCGGAGGGAGCCAACGGGTGACTGCGGGACCGAGGGTCGTCTGGCAGAGGTATGCCGTGCGGCAGTTAGCCTGTCCCGGTGACTTCCTCCCGCTCCAACCGGCTGATCGCCAGCACCCTGGGCATCCTCCCGTTCGCCGTGCTGCTGATCGGGGTCAACGTGTGGCCCCAGCCGACGCACGTGCCGATGCACTGGTCCTCGGACCTGCCGGACCGGATCGGCACGGGAGCCGGGCTCTTTGCGGTGACATTGTCCGTCGCCGGGGCCTGCGCCGTCCTCGTCGCGCTCCTGGCCGTCCTGTCGGCCGTGATGCCCGCCCTCTGGGCCCGGTGGCTGACCACGCTGCTGGCCGGCATGGGCGCGACGGCTGCCGCCACCTATGGTGCAGCTGCCCTGGGTGCCCGCGTCTCCGGCGGCGCTGAGCGCGTGCACGTGATCTGGGCGATCGTGCCCTTCGTGATCGGTCTCGCCCTCGCCGTCGTGGTCTATGTCGCCTATGGGCGCGAACGGATCGACCGCGCGCAGATCATCGAGAGCGTGCCGGAGCGGTCCCGCGTCGTCCCCGTCTCGAGCGGGACGCCCCTGGTTCCGTGGGCCACGGCCTTGCGCTCCGGGACCATGACGGGCACCGCGATCTTCGTCGCCGTGGTGCTGACCGTCACCACGGTGGTGTCGTGGATGAGCAGCATCTGGATGGGTCTGTTGATCGGCCTGATCTCGGTGGCGGCCGTGGGGCTGACGCTCGCCTGGTCGCGGGTCGAGGTGCGGGTCGACGAGGAGGGGCTGGTGATCCGTTCGCTGCTGGCTCCAATCACCTTGCTGCGGGTGGCCGCGACCGATGTCGTGGGGGCGCAGGTGCTTGACATCGATCCGATGAAGTGGGGCGGGATCGGCCTGCGTTGGTTGCCGGACCGCACGGCATACGTCATCCGCGGAGGACCAGGGATCGTCGTGCACCGGGTGACCGGGCGTCGCTTCGCGGTGGAGATCACCGAGGGCGAGGAGGTGGCTGCGGCCGGTGTCCGTGCGCTGCTGCATTCGGCGGGACACGCGCTCACGACCGCACGCTCCTCCTGACGGCCGCCGGGCGCGACGTGCCCTAGATCGCCGCGCCCGCTGCGGCCCGTGCGAGGCGACGGGAGCGCCCGGCCGAGACGATCGAGTCCACGGACAGGATGATCAGGGCCACCCAGACCAGGCCGAAACCGACCCAGCGGGAGGCGGGGAGCACCTCGCCGAGGAGCAGCACGCCGGCCATCAGTTGGAGCACCGGGGTGATGAACTGGAGGAGCCCGATCGTCACGAGCGGCACCCGCCGGGCGGCTGCGGCAAAGAGCAGCAGCGGCAGGGTGGTGGCCAGGCCCGTGCTCAGCAGCAGGAGGCTGTGGCCGGCGCCGTGGCCGGTGAAGGTCTGCTGACCGGTCAGCGTGAGCCAGGCGAGCAGACCGACCACGAACGGCGCCATCACGACCGTCTCACCGGTCAGCGACTCGATCGCCGAGAGCGACCCGCCGATCCGCTTCTTGATCAGCCCGTAGGCCGCGAAGCTGAAGGCGAGCGTCAGCGAGATCCAGGGCGGAGAGCCGTAGTCGATGGACAGATAGACCCCCGCAGCCAGGCCGACCAGGACCGCCGCCCACTGGCCGGGCCGGAGCCGCTCACCCAGCACCACGACGCCGAGCCCGACGGTGACCAGCGGGTTGAGGAAGTAGCCCAGCGCCGCCTCCGTCACGTGCCCGGTCATGACCGCGATCAGATAGACCGTCCAGTTCGTGGCGATGAACGCGCCGGCCGCGATGAGCAGCAGCAGGCGGCGTCCGTCGCGGAACATGTCGACCAGCCAGCGCGTCTGCCCCACGGCGACCAGGATCAGCACGCACAGCACGAGCGACCAGAGCACGCGGTGGGCCAGCACCTCGAGGGGAGGAGCGGGCTTCAGTGCCGCGAAATAGACCGGGAAGGCACCCCAGAGCAGATAGGCCAGGAAGCCGTATGCCGTGCCGCGGCGGACCGACTCGGCCTCGGCTGACCTCGGTGCCGGTGTGCCTCCACCCTGGCTGGTCGCCCGGGTGGCGCGGCTCAACTCACCTGCCAGGTGTCGCTGCCGTGCAGCAGCGTCTGCAGGTCGTCATCGGCGGCGGGCCCACCGGCGCTCGATCGGGCGCCGTCAACCTGGGCCCGGACGAGGTCGTCATAGGTGGGGCGGTTGACCGCGCGGAAGATGCCCATCGGGATGTGCGTCATCGACCCGTCGTCGAGGCGGGACAGGGCGAAGGCCTCGGACGGGTCGTCCGCGCCAGCGTCGTGAACCAGGACCGAGTCGGGCGCGGCGCCGTCCTCGGGCACGACGGCCAGGCGGCCGTCGTCCTGGCGGGCGACCACGTGCTCGGCGCCGGAGCGCACCGGCTCCCCGTCGACCAGGTTGAGGATCCGCGCCTCCTTCTCGTCGCGGTCCTTGAGCAGCTGGAACGCGCCGTCGTTGAAGATGGGGCAGTTCTGGTAGATCTCGACCAGGGCGGTGCCCCGGTGCTCGGCGGCGGCGCGCAGCACCGTGGTCAGATGGTTGCGGTCGGAGTCCATGGTGCGGGCGACGAAGGTGGCCTCGGCGCCGAGGGCCAGCGAGACCGGGTTGAACGGCTGGTCGACCGAACCGACTGGGGTCGACTTGGTCACCGAGCCGATCGGGGAGGTGGGGGAGTACTGACCCTTGGTCAGGCCATAGATCTTGTTGTTGAACAGCAGGATCGTCAGGTTGACGTTGCGGCGCATCGCATGGATCAGGTGGTTGCCGCCGATGCTCAGGGCGTCGCCGTCACCGGTGATGACCCAGACCGAGAGGTCCTCACGGCTCGTGGCCAGGCCGGTCGCGATCGCGGGGGCCCGCCCGTGGATCGAGTGCATCCCGTAGGTGTCGAGGTAGTAGGGGAAGCGCGAGGAGCAGCCGATGCCGGAGATGAAGACGATGTTCTCTCGGCGCAGCCCCAGCTCGGGCAGGAAGCCCTGCACGGCGGCGAGCACGGCGTAGTCACCACAGCCCGGGCACCAGCGCACCTCCTGGTCGGAGGTGAAGTCCTTCTTGGTCTGCGCGGGGGCCTCCGGGTCCACGCGCGGGACGCCACGGGTGCCCTGCAGCTCCAACTCGGTCTTCGTCGACATGCTCACTGCACTCCTTCCAACGTCTGCGCGACGGCCTTGTGCAACACCTCGGCCAGGTCGGTGGCCGGGAACGGCAGGCCGCGGACCGCAGTGTGGGACTGCACATCGACCAGGAACTTCCCGCGCAGCAACAGGGCCAGCTGGCCCAGGTTCATCTCGGGGACCACGACGCGGTCATAGCTACGGAGCAGCTCGCCGAGGTTCTTGGGGAACGGGTTGAGGTGGCGCAGGTGGGCGCGCGCCACCTGGATGCCGGTGGCCCGGACCAGGCGGGTGGCCGCCGCGATCGGACCGTAGGTCGATCCCCAGCCCAGCACCAGCACCCGTGCCTCACCGGAGGGGTCGTCGACCTCCAGGTCGGGGATGGTGTCGGCGATCCCGTCGATCTTGCCCTGCCGCAGCCGCACCATCTTGTCGTGGTTGTCGGGGTCGTAGGAGATGTGACCGGTCACGTCGGCCTTCTCGATGCCACCGATGCGGTGCTCCAGACCCGCCGTCCCCGGCACTGCCCACGGGCGCGCGAGCGTCTCAGGGTCGCGCAGGAACGGGTGGAAGACCGGCTCGCCCTTGGCGTCGGTGTCGTTGGGACCGGTGGCGAACTCGACCTCCAGGTCGGGCAGGTCGGTCAGCGTCGGGACCAGCCACGGCTCGGAACCGTTGGCCAGATAGCCGTCGGAGAGCACGATCACAGGGGTGCGGTAGGTGGTGGCCAGCCGCACCGCCTCGAGCGCGATGTCGAAGCAGTCGGAGGGCGACTGGGGGGCGATCACCGCGACCGGTGACTCGCCGTTGCGGCCGTGGATGGCCTGCAGCAGGTCGGACTGCTCGGTCTTGGTCGGCAGGCCGGTGCTCGGTCCACCACGCTGGATGTCGAGTATGACGAGGGGCAGCTCGGTGGAGACCCCCAGTCCGATGGTCTCGGCCTTCAGAGCCAGGCCGGGGCCGGAGGTGGAGGTGACGCCGAGCGCCCCGCCGAAGCTGGCCCCGAGCGCCATGCCGACGGCCGCGATCTCGTCCTCGGCCTGCAAGGTGGTCACCCCGAAGCGCTTCATGCCGGACAGCGTGTGCAGGATGTCGGACGCCGGTGTGATCGGATAGCTGCCGAGCAGCAGCGGCAACCCGGCGCGGTGCGCGGCGGTGACCAGCCCGAGCGCCATCGCGGCGTTGCCGGTGATCGTGCGATAGGTGCCCGGTGGCATCGTGGCCGGCGCCACCTCGAAGCGGACCGCGAAGTCCTCGGTGGTCTCGCCGTAGTTGAAGCCGGCCCGCAGCGCGGTCAGGTTGGCCTCGAGGATCTCCGGGGCCTTGGCGAACTTGGCGCGCAGGAACGCCTCGGTGCCGTCGAGGGGGCGGGAGTACATCCACGACAGCAGGCCGAGGGCCAGCATGTTCTTGGCCCGCTCCTTCTCCTTGCGGGTCAGTCCGAAGTCGGCCAGCGCCTCGACCGTGATCGAGGTCAGCGCGATCTCATGGACGTGCCAGGACTCCAGGGCCCCGTCCTCGATCGGGTTGGTGGCATAGCCGACCTTGCCCAGGTTGCGCTTGCTGAACTCGTCGGTGTTGACGATGATCGTGCCGCCGCGCGGCAGGTCGGCCAGGTTGGCCTTCAGCGCCGCCGGGTTCATCGCCACGAGCACATCCGGGTGGTCGCCCGGGGTGAGCACGTCGTGGTCGGCGAAGTGCAGCTGGAAGCTGGAGACCCCGGGCAGTGTGCCGGCAGGGGCGCGGATCTCGGCTGGGAAGTTGGGCAGCGTCGACAGGTCGTTGCCCAACGAGGCCGTCTCGGAGGTGAACCGGTCGCCGGTCAGCTGCATCCCGTCGCCCGAGTCCCCGGCGAACCGGATCACGACACGGTCCAACCGCTGCATGGGCTTGCTACTCATTCGGGGAGGGTCACCAGATCTCGTCTCGCGGGCAGGTCCTTCCATGGTATGCCGTGATGGCAGGCGACGGGGTGTCGGTGCGCCGGAGTGAGCCTATTGTCACAACTATTGTTGGATATTTGGTCGTTGTAGGCTTCCGGCCTGTGAGGGAGGCGCGGTGAGTGATGGGTTGCGACAGCCGACCGGGGATCGGTGGGGCGATCGTCGGTGGGGCTCGGTCACGCTGACCGGGCTCGCCCTGGTGCTGGTGACGGGCTGCAGCACAGGTGCGCCGGGGCAGGTCACCGAGACGCCAACAGCCGACCGCACCTCAGAGACGACGAGCGTCACCGCGCCGGACGGACCGCAGGACGACGCCGCGCTCTCCGGCCCGGCGCAGGCCACCGACCTCGGGCAGCTCGAGGGCGCGCTGCGCGAACAGAGTCAGTGGGTGCTGGACCACCTGGCGCCCGACGCCACGGGGCCCACGGCAGAGGAGGCCGGGCAGCGGTTCAGCGCAGAGTTCCTGGCTCAGGTGCCGGCCGACCAGATCGCAGCGGTGCTGGCGCAGTTCCGCGCTGGCCCACCCCTGACGCTGACCACGGTCGGCGACGTCGAGGAGCAGCCGGACGGAGCCCTGACCACCCAGCTCACCCTCTCCGGGGACGAGCCGCTGCGCCTGTCGATCACCGTGGACGCGGACGGCCGGATCGCCGGGCTGTTCCTGCAGCCCGGCCCACCGGCCGACCTCCCGGAGGTGGGCAGCTGGGAGGAGCTCGACGAGGAGTTCGCGGACCTCGGCGGCACGACACGGGTGTATGTCGGAGAGGTCGACTCCGGCCGCTGCCTCCCGGTCCATGCGTCGGAGCAGGCTGGCGAGCCGGCGCCATCGGGCTCGGTCTTCAAGCTGATCGTCCTGTCGGCCCTGGTCGACGCCATCACCGAGGGCGACCTGTCCTGGGAGGAAGAGCTCACCCTCACGCCGGAGGTCAAGAGCCTGCCGAGCGGGGAGCTCCAGGACCGGCCCGACGGGTCGGTCCTGACGGTGCAGGAGGCCGCGGAGCTGATGATCTCGATCAGTGACAACACCGCCACCGACCTGCTGATGGACGCCGTGGGACCAGGCCGGCTGACCGCGGCGCTGGCGCGGGTCAGCGACGACCCCGAGCGGCTCACCCCGCTGCTGAGCACGAGCCAGTTCTTCGAGTTGGGCTGGGCCGCTCCGCAGCTGCGCGAGCAGTGGGCCGACGCCGACCCGGCACGACGTGCCGAGCTGGTGGACGAGCTGTCCGGGGACCTGAGCGGGCTGCGGGCCAACCCGTTTGCCGTGAGCGAGCCGGTCTGGACCTCCGGGGTCGGCTGGTTCCTGACGGGGGAGGAGATCTGCACCGCCCATGCCGTCCTGCAGGAGCAGGCCGACACGGCAGAGGGCGAGCCTCTGCGCGCGATCCTCAGCGTCAACCCGGGCCTGTTCGCGCCACCGGAGGCGACCTACCAGGCGTTCAAGGGAGGCTCTGCACCCGGCGTGCTGGCGTTCAGCTTCTATGTCGAGACGGGCGCCGAGTTGCCCGGACGGGTGCTGAGCGTGCAGGTCTCCCACGACGGGGCGATCCTGCCGGGCTCCTACACCGACCTCACCCAGGCCGGCCTCGGACTGCTGACGGCGCCCTGAGCGTCAGACCGTCGTGACAGGCTGCCCGTCATGATCCGCACGATCGCGATCCAGGGCTACCGCTCGATCCGGGACCTGGCGCTGGAGCTGAGCGGCCTGGACGTCGTCACCGGCGCCAACGGTTCCGGCAAGTCCAACCTCTATCGCGCGTTGCGCCTGCTGGCGGGCTGCGCCGACGGTTCGGTCGTGGGGGCCATCGCCCGTGACGGCGGCCTGGGATCAATCCTGTGGGCCGGCCCGGAGCGACCCGCCAAGGAGGTGGTGACGGGGCACGCCCCGGCGCAGGGCACCGTGCGCAGGGGGCCGGTCGGGCTGCGCCTCGGCTACTCCGGCGACGACCTGGGCTACCTCGTCGACCTGGGCATCCCACCGCCGGGGCACAGCCCCTTCGTCAACGATCCGGAGATCAAGCGGGAGCAGGTCTTCCACGGAGCGGTGGCCCGGGCGGGCAGCCTGCTGGTCGACCGGCACGGCCCCGTCGTGAAGGTCCGCGAGGGCGCCTGGCGCACCCTGGACTGGCAGGTCGCCCCTTCGGAGTCGCTGCTGGCAGAGGCGGTCGGGCTCGAGGATGCTCCGGAGATCGCCGCGGTCCGTGGGGCCATCCGCGGCTGGCGCTTCTATGACCACTTCCGCACCGACGTGGACGCTCCGGCCCGGCAGCCGTGCATCGGCACGGTCTCGCCCGTGCTGGCCGCCGACGGGGGCAACCTGGCCGCGGTGCTGACCACGATCAGCTTCCAGGGCGACCAGGACGGGGTCCAGTCCGCCGTGGACGCAGCGTTCCCCGGGTCCTCCCTCGGGCTGAGCCAGCTCGACGACGGCCGGGTGCAGGCCAGTCTGCGCCAGCCGGGCCTGCTGCGGCCGCTTCGCCCCACCGAGCTGTCGGACGGCACCTTGCGCTACCTGCTGCTGGTGGCGGCCCTGAAGACCACGCGCCCACCTGGTCTGATGGTGCTCAACGAGCCGGAGACGAGCCTGCACCGTGACCTCCTGCCCGCACTGGCCACCCTCATCGCGGACGCCGCGCCGTCGACCCAGGTGGTCGTGGTCACCCACTCGCCGGAGCTGATCGAGTCCCTGGTCGAGCACGGTGCGCGGCGCCACGAGCTCACCAAGGACGCCGCAGGCACGCGGTCGGCCCAGGACGGGGGACTGCTGTCGGGTCCGCGCTGGGAGTGGCCGAGGCGCTGATCGACTCCGGTGTCCAGTTCTGGTGCCCAGCACGTCGACTCGCAGAATCCCCCCGTGGCCCGCGCAAGGGGGTTAGGCTCGCTGATGATGACCGACTACCTCGTGGTGCTGGCGGTGACCATGACCGGGATCCTCCTGGTCGTGGCCGCAGCGGGTGCCCGCCGGGTGATGGCCCCTCACGACCCCCAGCCTCGCAAGCTGACGACCTATGAGTCGGGCGTCGACCCGATCGGTTCGGGCTGGAGCCAGGGTGCGGTGCGCTACTTCGTCTATGCCCTGCTCTATGTCGTCTTCGCCGTCGACGTCGTCTATCTCTTCCCCTGGGCCCTGGTGCTGCGCACCGACCTCGGGCCCGTCTCCCTGGTGGAGATGGGCATCTTCCTCGGGGTCCTGCTGGTCGGCCTGGGCCACGTCTGGCGCCGCGGACTGCTGAGGTGGGTGTGATGACCGTCGACCTGCCGACCCCACGCGTCGGGCGTGCTGCCGAGGCCGCCCCGGATGCTGTCCGGGTGGTCCTCAACTGGGGCCGCAAATACTCCCTGTGGGTCTTCAACTTCGGCCTGGCCTGCTGCGCCATCGAGTTCATCGCCGCCTCGATGGCCCGGCACGACTTCATCCGCCTCGGCGTGATCCCGTTCGCCCCCGGCCCGCGCCAGTCCGACCTGATGGTCGTCTCCGGCACGGTCACCGACAAGATGGCCCCGGCGATCCGGCGGCTCTATGACCAGATGCCCGAGCCCAAGTACGTCATCTCCTACGGCGCCTGCTCCAACTCCGGCGGGCCCTACTGGGACTCCTACTCCGTCACCAAGGGCGTCGACCAGATCATCCCCGTCGACGTCTATGTGCCCGGCTGCCCGCCCCGGCCGGAGGCGCTGCTCCACGGAATCCTCACCCTGCAGCAGCAGATCGCCGCCGAGACACCCGGGCGGGCCCGGGCCGGCTCCAGGCCGCGTCCGTATGCCGATCAGCCACCGTCCGCAGGCGAGGTCACCCGGGGTCTGCTTACTCCGCCGAGTGGTGCCACGACGCCACCGGACTCAGCCGATGGCGGTGACCGGTCATGATCACCCGTGAGGTGTCGGTCACCGACTGGGCCACCGAGATCGGGGCGGCCCGTGACGAGGGGTATGACTTCTTCGACTGGCTCTCCGCGGTCGACCAGACCGACGCGGAGGAGGAGCCCGGCTT
Source organism: Ornithinimicrobium cryptoxanthini (assembly GCF_023923205.1). NCBI lineage: Bacteria > Bacillati > Actinomycetota > Actinomycetes > Micrococcales > Ornithinimicrobiaceae > Ornithinimicrobium > Ornithinimicrobium cryptoxanthini. The sequence goes on from NZ_CP099490.1 coordinate 700,280, forward strand.
CGACGTGGCCTGTCACCTGATCCGCACCCACCCGTGGGAGCACGTCCTGCTGCGCGCGCGGGTGCCGGACGGCACGGCGCTCCCCAGCGTGACCGGCGTCTTCCGTGGCGCGGCCTGGCACGAGCGCGAGACGCACGAGATGTTTGGCATCGACTTCGCCGGCTTCGACGACGGCACCGGCGAGGGGCTGCGTCCGCTGCTGCTGCCCAACGGGTTTGAGGGCACGCCGCTGCGCAAGTCGTTCCACCTCACGGCCCGGGCCTCCAAGCCGTGGCCGGGGGCCAAGGAGCCGGGTGAGGGCGGTGAGCCGCAGGCCAAGGGCGACAAGGACGGTGCCACGCCACGTCGGCGTCCACGTCGCCGACTGCTGCCACCCGGTGTGCCCGACGAGTCCTGGGGGCCGCGATGAGCGACAGGACCCGCGAGGACACGAGCTTGCGAGGCCCGGAGCGGTCCGCGGAGCTCATCGGGGAAGGTGCGATGAGCGACAGGACCCGCGAGGACACGAGCTTGCGAGGCCCGGAGCGGTCCGCGGAGCTCATCGGGGAGATGCGATGAGCGACCTACCGCTGACCGTCGAGATCATCCTCAAGGCCATCGTCGTGCTGGCGGCCTTCCTCACGCTGCCTCTGGCGATCGGGCAGACCGAGCACAAGGTGATGGCCCACATGCAGGGCCGCCTGGGCCCGATGGAGGCCGGGCCGCACGGGATCGCGCAGCTGGTCGCCGACGGCATCAAGTTCGTGCAGAAGGAGGACATCACCCCGGCCGCCGCCGACAAGTGGGTCTTCCGCCTGGCGCCGGCCGTCGCGCTGATCCCCTATCTCGTCGTGCTCGCCGCGATCCCGTGGTCGGCCGCCTGGGTGGCCGCGGACGTCCCGGCCAGCCTGCTGTTCGTCCTGGCGGTCTCCTCCATCGGCGTCTTCGGCACCCTGATGGCCGGGTGGGGCAGCGGCAACAAGTACTCCCTGGTCGGCGGGATGCGCGCAGGGGCCCAGCTGGTCAGCTATGAGCTGCCGATGGTCCTGGCGGCAGCCTCGGTGGCGATGGCGGCCGGCACCCTGTCGCTGACCGGCATCGCGACCGCCTGGTCGTGGTGGTGGCTGCTGTGGCAGCTGCCCGGCGCACTGGTCTTCCTCATCGCCGCGGTCGCCGAGCTGCAGCGCGTGCCGTTTGACTCCCCGATCGCCGACTCCGAGGTCGTCTTCGGTCCCTACACCGAGTACTCCGGCCTGGGGTTCGCCTTCTTCCTCCTCGCGGAGTATGCCGGGATCGTGGTGATGTCGTTGCTGTTCACCGTGCTCTTCCTCGGGGGCTGGTCCGGGCCGTGGTCCGACACGCTCGGGCCGCTGTGGACCCTGCTCAAGGCGACGATGGTCGCCATACTCATCCTGTGGTTGAGAGTCGCTTGGCCCCGGGTGCGGGAGGACCAGCTGCAGCGCCTGGCCTGGATGGTCCTGGTGCCGCTGGCGCTGGCGCAGCTGGCGCTGACCGGCGTCGGGGTGGTGATCTGGGGATGACCACCTCACGTGAACCCGGCGCGCTGGACCTGCTGCGCGGCCTCGGCAAGGGGTTGGCCACCACGGCCAAGACCCTGGCCCGCCCGGCCCACACCCGGCAGTACCCTCACCAGGAGCCGGACCTGCCGGAGCGCTCGCACGGGGTCGTGGCCCTGCTCGAGGAGAACTGCACCTCCTGCATGCTGTGCGCGCGCGAGTGCCCCTCGTGGTGCATCTATATCGACTCGCACAAGGAGACGATCGAGCCCGGGCCCGAGGGTGGACGCGCCCGCCAGCACAACGTCCTGGACCGCTTCGACATCGACTTCTCGCTGTGCATGTACTGCGGCATCTGCATCGAGGTGTGCCCGTTCGACGCGCTCTTCTGGGCCCCGGACTTTGCGTATGCCGAGGGAGACATCCGCAATTTGCTGCACGGCAAGGCCAAGCTGGGGACCTGGATGGAGCGGGTGCCCGACTCCGCGCTGCCGGGGGGCTATGTGCGGCCCGGACCGGCCGTCGCGCCGCAGGCTGACACACCGGACACCGGCTCGCAGGTGGTCGACGAGTGACCAGTCGCGACGTCCTGTTCGCGGCAGTGGGTCTGATCACCGCTGCCGCCGGTGTGCTGGCGGTGACCAGCGCTCGCGTGCTGCACGCGGGGCTGTGGTTGGTGGTCTCGCTCGGTGGGCTGGCGGGGTGCTATCTCGTGCTGGGGGCGGAGCTGGTCGCCCTGGTCCAGCTGCTCGTCTATGTCGGCGCGGTCGTCGTGCTGATCCTCTTTGCCCTGATGCTCACGCGTGCGGGGGCGGGTGAGGTCGACACCTCGGTCGGTCACCGCTGGCTGGCCGCCGCTGTGGGCGCCGGGGTGACCGTGCTGCTCGGTGGCACCCTGATCGCGGCCTACGGGTGGGGGACCCGGGAGGTCGCCGGCCCGTCCAACCAGGAGATCGGTGAGCAGATCTTCGGCACCTGGGTGTGGCCGTTCGAGCTGCTGTCCCTGCTCCTCCTCGCCGCGCTGGTGGCCGCGGTGGCCGTGGCGACCACGAGCCGGGGCCAGGTGGACGAGCCGTGAGCCCGGCCCTGCCCCTGCTGCTCGCGGCGCTCCTGGCCGGGATCGGGACCTATGGCGTGCTGGCCCGCAGGCACGCCGTGCTGATGCTGATTGGCGTCGAGCTGCTGCTCGCCGCAGCGGGGCTGGTGCTCGTCACCGTGGGCCAGCTAGGCCCGGACGTGCTCGCCTCGGGCTCGGTGCTCACCCTGTTTGTCATCACCATCGCCGCCGCCGAGATCGTCGTGGCTCTGGCGGTCGTCATGGCCATGCACCGCACCCGCGGCGACGTCGACCTGACCGGTGAGGCGCGATGATCCCCACCGTCGACTGGCCGTGGCCCGACTGGGAGTTGGCGCGACTGCCGCTGCCGGCGCTGCCCGACCTGCCGGTGCCCGACCTGCCCGGGTCCCCCGCCCAGTGGGCGATCCTGCTCTCGGCGGCGGCCGGACTGTTCGGGCTGGCCCTCTCGCGGCGCTCCTCCCGCCCCGCGGCCTGGGTGGCGATCGGGTGCTCCGGGTTGGTGTTCGCGGCCATGGTCTGGCAGCTCTATGCCGTGGCCGGCACGAGCGAGCCGCGGATCTCCAGCACGATCGGCGCGCTCTCTTTCGGCGAGCTGACGGTGCCGCTGGAGCTGTCGGCCAGCCGGTTGAGCGCCCTGGTGGCCGCTGTCGTGTCGATGGTCGCCTTCTTCGTGCAGATCTTTGCGCGGTGGTATCTCTGGTTCGACCCGCGCTATCGGCAGTTCTCGGCCTCGGTGTCGATCTTCACCGCAGCCATGCTGCTGGTGGTCCTCTCCTCCGACGTGGTGCTCACCCTGATCGGCTGGGAGGTGATGGGCTGGTGCTCGTTCCTGCTGATCGGCCACCTCTCGGCCAAGGACAGCGCCAACCGCGCGGCGGGCAAGGCGCTCCTGGTCACCCGCCTGGCCGACGTGGGCTTCGTGCTGGGACTGATCGCGCTGGCGGCCGGTGCCGGCACCACCTCCATCCCGGCGATCGTCGAGCACTGGAGCTCAGCGGGTCCCTCCGCCGGACTGTCCCTGGCCATGGTGGGAGTCGTCCTCGGGGTGCTCGGCAAATCCGCCCAGCTGCCCTTCCAGGACTGGCTGCCGGACGCTATGGAGGGTCCGACGCCCGCGTCCGCGCTGATCCACGCCGCCACGATGGTCGCCGCCGGCACCGTCGTGCTGGCCCAGCTGCTGCCGCTGCTCCAGGCCAGTGGGCCGGCCCGGGTGCTGCTCGCGCTGCTCGTGGCAGCGACCATCGTGCTTGCCGCTCTGCTCGCCTTTGCCCAGCCCGACATCAAGCGGCTGCTGGCCTGGTCGACCGTCAGCCAGGTCGGCCTGATGCTCGCGGCGCTGACCGTGGTGCCCGCCGGCGACGGTCCCGACGCCGCGATCCTGCACCTGGTCTCCCACGCCTGGTTCAAGGCGCTGCTCTTCCTCACCGTCGGGTGGATGGGCGTGCTCACCGGTGGCACGGTCGTGCGCTTCGTCGTCTCGTCCACCAAGCGCTATCGCTCGCTGCGGCGGCCGATGGGCATCGGGCTGCTCGCGCTCGCCGGCGTGCCCCCCATGGTCGGCTTCGTCTCCAAGGAGCTCGTCCTGGCCCAGGCCGAGCACGGGGTGCAGGCAGGCATGGGGACGGCCGCGACGATCGTCCTGGCCGCGGTCGGCGCCAGCGTGCCCCTGACCGCCGCCTACTGCATGCGCGCCTGGCTGATCCTGGACCGCGGGCCCCGGCGCCGGCACGTGCCTGCCCCCCGGCCCACCGCCGACCGCCAGATCATCGATGACTTCTTCAGCGAGCCGGACGTGGTCGAGGAGGCCATCGGCATCGAGGAGGCCGACTCGGCCATCTCCTCGTCCGCACGCTCGGTTGTGGCGCTGCTCGGCTTCTTCTCGGTCGTGGGCGGCGTCCTGGCCTTCACCCCGCAGCTCGACCTGGCCCTGACGGTCAACCTGCAGCTGCTCGCCGCCGCGCTGCTGCTGATGGCGCTGGCCGCCCTGGCCGTCTGGGTCGCCTCCCGCGGTGTCGGTTCGCGGGACGCGGCCGCCAGGCTGCCCGCCAACCTGAGCCTTGCCACCGAGCGCGGTCTGGGTTTCGACCGGCTCTATCACGCGGCAGTCGTGCGTCCGGTCCTGGCCCTGGCCCACGCGGTGCAGTGGGCCGACCGTGAGGTGCTGGACGCCTATGTCCGGGCCGCCGTGCCCACCGCGCGACTGCTGGGCAGCGCGCTGGAGACGACCCACCCCAGACGCCCCGCGCCCGCCCTGGTCCTCGTCCTCGGCGGCGTCGTCGTGCTGGCCATCATCGGGGTGGTGCTCTCGTGAGCGCTCTCGACGGTCTCGCCATCCCGGTCCTGGTGCTGGCCCCGCTGCTCGGCGCGGGGTGGCTCCTCGTCGCCGACCGCGTCGGGACCCCGCCGAGTCCCCGCGTCAGCCGCGGCCTCGCCGTGACGGCCGCCGTGCTGGCGGCGCTGGCCGCCGGCTGGACCGTCTGGCGCCGCCCCGAGCTGGACCTCGCCTGGATCGAGAGCCTGGGGGTGCGCCTCGACCTGGCTGTCGACGGGATCAGCGCCCCGTTCGTGCTGCTCACGGGCCTGATGGCCGTCGTGGCGACCCTGGTGCCCTATCACAGCCCGCTGTCCGACGCCCGCCTCGGCGAGCCCGGTCGGCGCCAGCCCACCGAACCGCTGCCGGTCGGCACCGTCGTGCCCGGGCCACGCTCCCTGGCGACCTACTACGCCTGCCTCCTGGTCGTCGTCGGTGGCTCGCTGCTGACCTTCCTGACCCGCGACGCCCTCATCTTCTTCGTCGCGTTCGAGCTCGTGCTCATCCCGATGTGGGTGCTGATCGCCCGCCACGGCGACGCCACCACCCGCGCCGACCGGGATGGCGCCGCGTGGCGGTTCCTGCTCTTCACCGCCACCGGTTCGATGTTGATGCTGATCGGCATCCTGGCCCTGTGGAGCGCCACCGGGACCACCAACCTCGTGCGCTGGGCCGAGCTCGCGGGCTCATCCATGGGGCACGGCACCCAGGTGATCGTGGCCGTCATACTCCTGATCGGTCTGGGCATCAAGGTGCCGGTCTGGCCCCTGCACACCTGGTTGCCGTGGGTGCATGCGACGGCACCCACGGCCGGGTCGGTCCTGCTGGCCGCCGTGCTGCTCAAGATGGGTGCCTACGGCATGATCCGCCTGGTCGCCGCGCCGCTGCCGGACGGGCTGACCACGGTCGCCCCCGCACTCGCCGGGTTTGCGGTGACCGGCATCCTCTGGGCCGGGCTGGCCTGCCTGGTCGAGCAGGACCTCAAACGGCTGATCGCGTGGGCCTCGATCGGGCACCTCGGGTTCGTCGTCCTGGGCATCGCCGCCGGGACCGAGACCGGTCTGCAGGCCGCGATCTTCGGCAACATGGCCCACGGCCTGATCGCGGGGCTCCTCTTTGTGCTGGTCGGCTCGCTGAAGCACCAGTGGGGCGGGGCCGACCTGGCCACCTCCCGGGCCGCGCTGCGCGAGATCACGCCACGGCTGGGCTTTGCCCTGATCCTGGGCATGGCCGCCGCGATGGGCCTGCCCGGCCTGGCCGGCTTCTGGGGGGAGTGGGGCGCGCTGTTCGCCGCCTGGGACCCCGGCCCCGGCCGGACCGTCGGCTGGTTCCGCGTGTTTGCCCTCGCCGGCGCGCTCGGTGCCGTCCTGGCCGCGGCCTATGCCGTGCGCGTCCTGCGGGAGGTCTGGGCCGGTGACCGGCGCAGCCCTGCCATCCGCGATGCGCGTGGCGTCGAGCTCGGGATCCTGACGGTCCTGGGCGTCGGCATCGTCGCCCTCGGCGTCTATCCCGTCGCACTGCTCGACCTGACCGCACCCGCCGTCGAGGGCGTCATCGCCACGCTGGGGGCGGGCCGGTGACCTTCGAGCTCAACGTCTCGGCCCTCTGGCCGGTGCTGGCTCCGGCCCTGGCGGCCGTCGTCGTGCTCGTCCTCGACGTCGCCTGGCCCAGGGCGCGCAGCGCCCACCTGTGGGTGGCAGCCGCCGGCCTGGCCGGAGGTGCTGTCGGCACCATCCCAGCCATCCTGCAGTCATCTGCCGACTCCACCGGCGCGTTCTGCCTGCCCTCCGGGCCCTGCCTGTATGCCGCGAGCTCGCTGACCGGTGGCCTGCAGCTGCTCGCTCTGGGCAGTGCCGCCGTCGTGCTGGTGCTCACCTGGGGTGAGTGGGGTCGGGCCGGTCGTGGTGGCCCGACCGTGGCGCCGACCGTCGTGCTGGTCGCGCTGTTCCTCGCCGCCACTGCCGGGGTGGCTGCCGTGCCCGCGGCCCGGGACCTCGGCACCCTGCTGGTCGGCCTGGAGCTGGCCACCCTGCCGGTCGTCGGCCTGGTCGCGCTGGAGCGCCGCGCGCAGCGGCACGCCGAAGCCATCGCCGGCGCGGTCGCCCTGCTGACGACCTCACTGGTCTCGTTCGCGCTCCTTGCGCTGGGCGCCGCCCTGTGGGTGGCGGCCACCGGCACGGCCCTGCTGTCGCCCGAGGCCGCAGCCACGGCGGCCGCCGTGCCCGAGCGGTCGGCCCTCCTGCTCCTGTCGGCCGTCTTCGTGCTGGCCGGCCTCGGCTTCAAACTCTCGGCCGTGCCGTTCCACGCCTGGACGCCACTGACCTACTCGACCGCGCCGCTGCCGGTCACCACCTTCCTGGCCGGCACCTCCAAGGTCGCCGCGCTCGGCGGCATGATCGTGCTGGTGCAGGCCCTCGCCGGCAGCTCCGGCTTCGCGCTGGTCGCCGTGGCCGTGATCGCTGCCGTCACGATGACGCTCGGCAACGCCATGGCGCTGCGGCAGGACGACCTGGTGCACCTGCTCGCCTGGTCGGCCGTCGCCCAGGCCGGCTGGCTGATGCTGCCCCTGGCCTCGCTGTCGTCGCGGGCGGTGCACGCCGCCGGCGGCTACCTGGCCGTCTATGTGGTGGCCACCGTCCTGGCGTTCGTGGTGGTGATCACCGTGGCGCACCGTCCCGGGGGCGGGGCGGCGATCGAGGACCACCGGTCGCTGGCGCGTCGCCAGCCCCTGAGCGCGGCCGCGCTCGGGTTCGCGCTGCTGACCCTGGCGGGCCTGCCCCCGGCGATCATCGGCCTGGTGGCCAAGGTCGTGGTGCTGCGGCCCGTCGCGGCCGACGGCACCTGGTGGTTGCTGGTCGTGGCCACGCTCAACATCGCCCTCGGCATCGCGGTCTATGTCCGTTGGCTCGCGGCCCTGATCGAGCGTGAGTCGCCCGAGGAGCTGGTGGCCGCTGACGTCGCGCCCGAGCCCCCGGCATACGCCATGCCCTGGACCCACCGCGTGCTGATCGGGGTCCTGACCACGCTCCTCCTGCTCGGCAGCATCGCGCCGGTGGGCATCTTCTAACGCGGAACACCCGAGCTGGACGGAGCGTTTCCACAGCATGCACAACCACTACAACGGGCTCAAGACGGCCCTCCTCTTCGGCGGCATCTGGGCCCTGCTCCTCGGCGTGGGCGCCCTCATCGGCGGCGGCCGCTACATCTGGCTGTTCGCGCTGATCGGTGTCGCCACGACGGCCTACGGCTACTGGAACTCGGACAAGATCGCGATCAAGGCGATGAAGGCCTACCCGGTGGGCCCGGAGCAGCAGCCGCAGATGTATCGCATCGTCCACGAGCTCTCCACGCGCGCCGGCAAGCCGATGCCGCGCCTCTATGTCAGCCCGACCGCCGCGCCCAACGCGTTCGCGACCGGCCGCAACCCGGAGAACGCCGCGGTGTGCTGCACCGAGGGGATCCTGCAGCTGCTCGACGAGCGTGAGCTGCGGGGGGTGCTCGGCCACGAGCTGATGCACGTCTACAACCGCGACATCCTGACCGGCTCGGTCGCTGCGGCGCTCGCGGGCATCATCACCTCGGTCGCTCAGATGATGCTCTTCTTCGGTGGAGGTGGCGGCGAGAACCGGCCCAACCCGCTGGCGCTGATCGCCATGGCACTGCTGGCCCCGCTGGCCGCCTCGCTCATCCAGCTGGCCATCACCCGGACGCGGGAGTATGACGCGGACGAGGACGGTGCAGCCCTCACCGGCGACCCGCTCGCCCTGGCCAGCGCCCTGCGCAAGATCTCTGCCGGGACCAAGGCCGCGCCGCTGGCCCCGGAACCGCAGCTGGTCAACGCCAGCCACATGATGATCGCCAACCCGTTCCGCGCCGGCGACGTCAAGTCGCTGTTTGCCACCCACCCGCCGATGGAGGACCGGGTCGCCCGGCTCGAGGCGATGGCGGGCCGTCAGCTGCCGTGAGGCACTGACCGCTGCCAGCCCGGCTGGCTCGTGGTCGTCCTCAGGCCTGCAGCAGGACCGGGACGGTCTCGAAGCCGCGGGAGGGGAAGGCCTCGCGCACGGGCGTGCGGTCGGGGTCGAGCGTGATCGAGGTCGTGGCCCGCAGCAGCGCGGCCAACGCGCCCCGGATCTGCAGCGTCGAGAGCACCCGGCCCGGGCAGATATGGGGTCCCGCGCCATAGACGATGTTGGCCGCGCGGTTCTGCGCCGGCCGGTAGGCGTCCGGGTCGCCGAACACCCGCTCGTCACGGTTGGCAGCCGTCCAGTTGATGACGAGCGGGGTCTGCGTCGGCAGGCTGTAACCGGCCAGCTGGGTGCGCCGGACCGTCACCCGCTTGTTGAAGGGGAACGGGTTGTCGATCCGCAGCATCTCGTCGACCGCGGCATCGAGCTCCTCGAGATGGTCGGCCTCGCGGTGCGACAGGATGCGCAGATGCTCCTGCAGCTGCGGGTCGGCCGCGACATGGTGGACGACGACACCGATCGAGGAGGCGATCGAGCCGAGGTCGCCGGCGGTCCAGTTGCGCAGCGTCGAGACCAGCTCTGGGTGGGTCAGCAGGCGGCTGCCGCCGGGTGCCTCCGGATCCTCGACGTGCTGGTCCAGCAGCGCCGTGGTGGGGTCGTCCGGCAGCGCCTGACCAGCCGCCCGCCGCGCGCGGCGCTCACTCAGGATGCCGTGCACGATCCGGTCGAAGTGCTCGGCCACCGCGGCGTTGCGGCTGGGGTCGCCGGAGCGGGTGGCCGCGAAGTTGTCGTCGATCCAGCCCAGCAGCTCGTCCTCGAGGTCGGCCGACCAGCCGAGCCACCGGCTCTGGACGCGCACCGCGACCAGTCGGCCGAACTCGTGCAGGATGTCGGCCGCTCGGGTCCGCGCCACCAGCTCGGCCACCGCGTGCTCGGCGACCTGCGTGATCATCGGGGCCAGCGGCAGGATGCGGGAGTCGTCCAGGTGCTCGTCGATGACGGCCCGGAACCGGCGGTGCTCAGCACCGTCCATCCCGTTGGGGACGTGCAGGTGAGACCGGGCGGCGCTGGAGAAGATCTCGGGCGTCTGCGCGACGTGCCGGACGTCGGCGTGACCACGCACGGCCCAGGTCCCGTCGGGCAGCCGCACCACGGGGCACTCACCAGGCGTCGACTCGACCGCCGCGTCGGGGGGCGTCGCAGGCCCGGTCAGCGGGTGGGCGTCCTCGCTCAGCGGGTGGGTGTCCTCGGACTGGGTCATGCGCCTCCTGTCGGTTCACCCCGGACGGCCCGTGCCGGCGGGCGGTCGCCCCGGATGGTGGCGACCATGTCCACGACCCTACGGGTGGCCCGCACGTCATGCGCACGGAAGACGGTGGCGCCCAGCCACGCCGCGATCGCCGTGGCGGCAAGGGTCCCCTCCAGCCGGTCGTCGGCCGGCAGGTCGAGGGTCTCGCCGACGAAGTCCTTGCGCGAGAGGGCCTGCAGGATCGGATAGCCCAGCCCCGCCAGGTCGTCGGTGTGCGCCAGCACGGTGAGGCTGTGCCGGGTGGTCTTGCCGAAGTCCAGCGTGGGGTCGATCAGCACCCGCTCGGGCGGCACGCCCGCCGTGACCGCTGCCGCCGCGCCCGAGCTCAGCACCCGCAGCACGTCCCGGACGACCGCGAGCTCATCGCCGCCCTGCTCGTCGGCATACGTCATGGCGACGGGGTCCGTGCGAGGAGGCAAGCCACCGGTGTGCGAGACCACGACCCCGGCCCCGATCTCGGCCGCGACGTGGACCAGGTCCGGGTCGGCACCGGCCCAGGTGTCGTTGACGAGGTCCAGCCCGACGGCGCCAGCCTCAGCGGCCACCTCGCTGCGCCAGGTGTCCAGGCTCAGCACCAGGTCCGGGTGCGCCGCACGGGCCGCCTCCAGGAAGGGCATGACCCTGCGGAGCTCCTCGGCCGCCTCGACGACCCCGCCCTCCTGCCCGGCACGGACACCACCGACGTCCACGATGTCCGCTCCCGCCTCCACTGCGTCGTCGAGCGCCGCGAGCGCGGAGTCGAGCCCGACGTGCCGGTTGCCCGACCAGAACGAGTCCGGGGTCCGGTTGATGATGGCCATCACGGCCGCGTGGCCGGCGTCGAAGGTGCGACCCCGCAGGACCAGCGGGGGAGTATGCCGCAGCTCGAGCGAGCGCACCGGCTGCGGACCGGTGGATGGTGGGGGTGACGAGGGGCTCACGCCGTCATCGTGCCACTGCGCCCCGGCGGGCGCCGACAGGGTCAGCTCTGCGGCGCGGGTGCGCTGCGGGGGCACCGCCGTGGCAGGCTTGGAGGATGCCTTCTCTCACCCGGGCCGACGCGGAGCGGCGCGCCCAGACTCTCGCCGTGACGGCATACGCCATCGACCTTGACCTGACCGGCGGCGACGATCCCGAGCACCCGACCTTCGGCTCCCGCAGCACGGCGACCTTCACCGCGCAGCCAGGTGCCTCGAGCTTCCTGGACATCAAGGCCGTCGACGTCGCCAGCATCACGCTCAACGGTGCCGCGGTCGACCCGGGCACCGTGGCTGACGGCCGGGTCGAGCTGACCGGGCTCGCGGCCGACAACACGGTCGTGGTCGAGGCCACGATGGGCTACAGCAACGACGGGCAGGGTCTGCACCGGGCGATCGACCCGGCCGACGGCCTGGCCTATGTCTATGGCCACCTCTTCCTCGACGCGGCGCCCAGGGTCTTTGCCTGCTTCGACCAGCCCGACCTCAAGGCGCCCTACACGCTCACCATCACCGCACCGCAGGCGTGGACCGTGCTGGGCAACGGGGCGGCCACCGCGACCGGCCCGGGCCGTTGGGAGCTGGCCACCACCCAGCCCCTGGCGACCTACTTCGTCACGATCTGCGCCGGGCCCTACGCGTCGGTGACCGACGAGCACGACGGGATCCCGCTGGGGGTCCACGCGCGCGCCTCGCTGGCCGAGTCCCTGCGCGCGCAGGCGCCCGCGATGCTGCAGGTGACCAAGGACGCCTTCGACTACTACCACCAGCTGTTCGGCATCCGCTACCCGTTCGGCTCCTACCACCAGGTGTTCGTCCCAGAGTTCAACGCCGGCGCGATGGAGAACCCGGGGTGTGTCACCTTCCGCGACACCTACCTCTTCCGCGGGGCCGCGACCGATGACGAGCTGCTCACCCGTGCCAACACGATCTGCCACGAGATGGCGCACATGTGGTTCGGCGACCTGGTCACCATGCAGTGGTGGGACGACCTGTGGCTCAACGAGTCGTTCGCCGAATACATGGCCCACCGGACGCTGACCGCGATCAGCGGCTCGGACGACGCCTGGGTCGACTCGACGATGTCCCGCAAGGCGTGGGGGTATGCCGCGGAGCGGGCCCCCTCGACCCACCCGGTGGCGGGGTCGCCGGCTCCCGACGCCGACGCTGCCCTGCAGAACTTCGACGGCATCTCCTACGCCAAGGGCGCTGCGGTGCTGCGCCAGCTGATCTGCCACCTGGGTGACGAGGCCTTCGTGGCCGGCATCACGGCATACCTGACCGAGCACGCCTACGGCAACGCCGCGCTCGCTGACTTCCTCGGCGCGATGGAGGCCGCGTCAGGCACGGACCTGACCGAGTGGTCGAAGGTCTGGCTGACGACGGCGGGCGTGGACACCCTCGCTGCCGCGATGGGCGGTGATGGCCTGCGGGTCACCCGCCGTGCGCCCGAGGCGGTGCCCGCCCAGCGTCCGCACACGCTCGACGTGGCCGGGTGGAGCGGGGGCACCCAGGTGCTGGCTGCCGACGTGGTGCTGGACCAGGACGAGGTTCTGGTCAGGGCCGACGTGGCGGGATCAGTCGGGCTGCTGATCCCGAACGCTGGTGACCTCACCTGGGCGCAGGTCGAGCTCGACGCCGCGAGCCTGACGGCCCTGCCGGTTGAGCTGCCCCGGGTGAGCCAGGCCCAGCACCGGGCGGTGGTCTGGGTCGCGCTGACCGACGGTCTGGCGACCGCACGGGTGGACCCGCGGTTGGTCGTCGACATCTTCGTGGCCGCGTGGCCGCTCGAGGAGAACTCCTCGATCCTGAGCCGATCGGGCGCACTGCTGACGTCCCGGGTGCTGGCGGACTACCTGGCTGACGCGGAGGTGCCGTCCGCGCGGGACGCCGTCGCAGGGGCCGCGCGAGCGCGCCTGGAGAGCGCACCGGCGGGGTCGAGCCAGGCACTGGCCGCGGCGCGGATCCTCGCGGCAGCCACCCGCGACGTCGAGCAGCTGCAGCGCTGGTCCGGCAGTGTCGACCTCCCCGCCGGGCTCGATGGCGACCCGGACTTCCGCTGGTTGGTCCTGCGCTCGCTCGCGGGTGCCGGGGCGGTGTCCGCCGCTGATCTGGAGGCGGCGCGAGAGGCGGACCATTCGATGCAGGGCAACCTCGGGGCGCTGGCCGCACTGGCCGCGCTGCCGACTGCCGCAGACAAGGCCTGGGCCTGGGACCAGCTGGTCGGCGACCACGGCCGGTCCAACCACGAACGCAACGCACTGGCCAGCGGCTTCTGGACCGGGCGGCACACCGACCTGGTGCGGGAGTATGTCGCTGCCTTCCACCGCGACATCCCTGCGCTGGAGGGGCGGGTCGGCCAGGATGCGCTCGCGCGGGTGGCGGCGCTGGCCTACCCGCGCAGCGTCGTGGACGAGGCGACGATCACCGCCACCGACGACCGGCTCGCGGTGGGCGACCTGTCCCCGGCGGTGCACCGCTCCCTGGTCGACCAGCAGTCGGTGCTGCGCGAGGTGCTGGCCTCGCGCCGGGCCTTCGGCTGAGACCGGACCAGGCCAACGGGCTTGCCCCGGGTCGCACCACCAGCGGGTGCCGCACGGGATCACTCCCGTGCGGCACCCGCGGCGACCCGGCGTGCCCCGACCGGATCAGGGGGTGAAGTCCAGGGCCTCCTCGGCCAGCCCCATGACCTGCCAGTGGTTGCCCTGGCCGTCCGAGAGGTCATAGACGGGGACGATGAACTCGGTGCCGTCCCACAGGCTGACGATGCCGGTGTGCAGCTCCGCCGCCGTCACTGCGGACTCGGTCAGCGGATAGGGGATCGGCTCTCCCGGGGCGATCGGCGGCAGGGGCTCGGGCTCGACCCACTCCTCGTAGTAGCCCGGCTCGTCGTAGTAGTCCAGGGTGGGGATGTAGGCGCCCAGCTGCTGGAACCTGACGTCATTGACGCGCTCGACGGCCTCTGCCGGGGAGATCACGGGGTAGTCCCCGAGCTCGACGTAGTCGCCGAACTGGATGCTGGCGTAGGACACGCCCTCGCTGGTGACGCTGAGGTGCCAGTCCTGGAAGCCGGCGAGCGGTCCGTCGGTGGTCGAGACGACGACCTCGGTGGACGTGCTCTCGGGGTCGTAGAGCTGCGACTCACCAGGTGCGGACGTTGCGTAGGCTGCGTCGCCCCCGCCCATCTCGTCCATCTCCGGGCTGTAGGGAGGCTGGATCTGGACGGTGTAGCCGGTGTAGTCGAGCTCGAGCTGTGACAAGAACTTCTCGGCCATCGCGATGGCGGTCGCCTCATCCGGGGTGGGTCCGAGCTCGGTGCAGGTGATGTCCGAGGGGCCCTCGGAGCCGTAGCCGAACCAGCCGTAGTCGCCGTCCGAGTTCTCCATCTCTGCCCGCATGTCCTCGCACCACGGGTCAAGCGTCGGGTTGTTGTAGTCGAGCGAGCTGTTGGTGCCGTAGGAGTAGACGGCCAGGTTGCGGCCGTCGATGGAGTCGACCACGTGTGCGAAGTCCCCGCCCTCGTCCTGGACGGTCCCCTCGATGCCGAGCCGGTCGGCATACCCCTGCAACAGGTCCTTGGCCTCCCCCTCCGACCACATGCTGTCGGTCGACGCACCATAGACCGTGCCGGTCGTGCGCTCCGTGGACAGGGCCTCGCCGGCGACGGGGATGACCGGCCCTGCGTAGCCACCACCCATGGACTCCTCCGACATGGCGTCGTCGCCCGACATGTCCTCCGCAGCATTCCCGTCCGCCGCGGGTGAGAGGCCGTGGTCCAGGGCGGGCCCGGCGTCGTGAGTGACTGCCGAACTGGAGTCGTCGGACGAGGAGTCGTTGGCTGCCACCGTGGGGATGTTGTCGTCCCCGGCGGTGGTGCCCAGCGCGTAGCCACCGCCGCCGAGCGCCAGGGCCGCCACCGCGGCGGCCACGAGGATGCCCCCGCGACCGGTGCGGACATCTGGGTCGTGCACCCGGACGGCGGTGTCGCTCGTGTCAGAGAAGGCGAAGCCCCCCGAGGCCCCCACCGGGGTGCGCCCGTCCAGACGTTCGGAGATCTTGCGAAGGTCGGGGTGTGCGCCGGAGGCCGGGTCCGCGGCGCGCAGCCGGGCCAGTGCCTCGTCCTCGTCGAAGTGGTTCATGATGTGTCCTCCCTGCCGGTGCCACCGATGTGGTGGCGTCCTACCTGGTCTGTGTGTCGAACTGTCCGCATGTTGCGATGTGCGTGGTCTGGCAGATCAGGCGGGTCAGGTGACCCAGGCCTCCCGCAGCCGGGCGCGGGCCCGGGACAGGGCGGCAGCGGCACCGCCGCGGGTGATGCCCAGGGCCTTGGCCAGACCCTCGCCGTCCAGGCCCTCCCAGGCGTGGAGCATCAGGACCTGTCGGTCGCGGGTGCTGAGCCTGTCCAGCGCGGCCCGCACCTCGGCGTCCTCGACCACGAGGTCGGCCGGATCGACGCTGATGCTGCGATCGGGGGACTCGCTGCCGTAGTCGGCCAGCAGGGTCAGCGTCGGCTTGCGCCGATGGTTGCTCAGCACGTAGGAGGCGGTCTTGTAGAGCCACGGGAGCACGAACTCCTCGGGGATGCTGTCGCGTCGGCGCCACGCCACGGCGAAGACCTCGGCCGCGAGGTCCTCCGCCTCCTGGCGGGGGGCGCGGCGCACGAAGTAGCGGTGCACCGCCACCGCGTGCTCGGCGAACAACCGGTCGAACCAGGCTGCGTCGCGGGGCGTTGCCCGCATGCCGTTCCCCTGTGCCGTCCCGAGCACCATGGCGCCTCCATCGTGAGGTCGCTCCAGCCCATGCTGGAGCGTCTATCAGGCAACTGTCAGGGAGGCTACCCTTGTTGCACCGCTCGGGGGACTTCGTCCCCCGAGTGCCCCTTGGTCCGTCTCCAGTCGACTCCTACCGGCGGTTGGTGAACTGGACCGCGAAGTCGAGGTCAGCGCCCTTGACCATGCGCTGCACCTCCTGCAGGTCGTCGCGCGACTTGGAGGTGACGCGCAGCTCGTCGCCCTGGATCTGGGCCTTGACGGACTTGGGCCCCTGCTCGCGGATCAGCTTGGAGACCTTCTTGGCATTCTCGCTGCTGATGCCCTCGGTCAGGACGGCGTCCAGCCGGTATTCCTTGCCGGAGGGGCGCGGCACCCCGTCGTCGGAGTAGTCGAGGGACTTCAGCGAGACGCCGCGCTTGACCAGCTTGGTCTGCAGGACGTCCAGCACCGCGAGGCAGCGCTCCTCGCTGTTGGCCCTCATGGTGATCGACTCACCCGAGAGCTCGACGGAGGCGCCGATGTTGCGGAAGTCGTAGCGCGTGCTGATCTCCTTGGCGGCCTGGTTGACGGCGTTGGCGACCTCCTGCTTGTCGACCTTGCTGACGATGTCGAACGATGAGTCGGCCATGATGCTGCTCCTCTTGGTGTGGTCCGGGTCTGGTTCGGATCTGGTGTGTCGTCCCTGTTATCCTTTCATCCGCGCTCATGGCAGGTTGTCCGAGCGGCCAATGGAAGCGGACTGTAAATCCGCCGGCGTACGCCTACGCAGGTTCGAATCCTGCACCTGCCACCACGTGAAGGGCCCCGACCACACGGTCGGGGCCCATTGTGTCGCCCCCCTCTTTTTGCAGGGGTTTCGTAGGTCGACCCCGCCTTTTTGCAGGGGTTTCGTAGGTCGACCGGGGTCGCTGTCGGCGGGTGTCTCTAGAGTGGAAGACACCCCACCACGGAGGAGACGATCATGAGCGTCGACTGGCACGGTTTGGCGATCGAGCAGCTGACGTGGCACTGGGAGCAGCAGGCCCGACCGCGGCTCGACGGGCTCACCGATGCGGAATACCTCTGGGAGCCAGCGGTCGGCGCGTGGAGCGTGCGGCCACGCGGCGCCGCAGCGACCCCCCAGGCCGTCGGAGGCGGCGAGTGGGAGATTGACTTCGCGGTCCCCGAGCCCCAGCCCGCGCCGGTGACCACCATCGCCTGGCGTCTGGGGCACCTCATCGTCGGCGTCTTTGGCGGGCGAGCGGCATCCCACTTCGGCTTCCGGCAGTGCGACTACTTCACCTGGGACTACGCCGGCACCGCCGCAGGCGCGCTGGCCCAGCTGGACGAGACGTATGCCGCGTGGCTGGCGGGGGTGCGAGGGCTCGATGCCGCGGCGCTCGCGAGACCGGTGGGGGAGGCCGAGGGGCCGTTCGCGGCGCACCCGATGGCCGAGCTGGTGCTGCACATCAATCGCGAGGCGATCCATCACCTGGCCGAGATCGCGTTGTTGCGAGATCTCTGGGCCCACCGGTGAGGTGCGCTGGCCGCTCCACCCGGCGCACGGCATACGTCCCGCTCCGGGCTGTCTTCCACGATGCGCACGCGTGGTCCTAGTCTTGGCCCATGACCGACACCCAGCTCCCGCAGACCAACGCAGCGTTCATCGAGCTCGAGGACCGCGTCGCGGCACACAACTACTCCCCGCTCCCGGTCGTCGTGGCCGAGGCAGAGGGAGTGTGGGTGACCGACGTGGAGGGCAACCGCTACCTGGACGCGCTCGCGGGCTACTCCGCCCTCAACTTCGGCCACCGCCATCCTGACCTGGTCGCGGCGGCCAAGGCGCAGCTCGACCGGTCGACGCTGACCAGCCGCGCCTTCCACAACGACCAGCTGGGTCCGTTCTGCCGCGACCTTGCCACGCTCGTCGGCAAGGACCAGATCCTGCCGATGAACACCGGGGCCGAGGCTGTCGAGACGGCCATCAAGATCGCCCGCAAGTGGGGTTACCGCGTCAAGGGGGTCGAGCAGGGCAAGGCCGACATCATCGTGATGGACGGCAACTTCCACGGCCGCACCACCACGATCATCAGCTTCTCCGACGACCCGGAGGCCCACGACGACTACGGGCCCTACACACCCGGCTTCACCGCGGTGCCCTACGGCGACCTCGCCGCGATCGAGGCCGCGATCACCGACGACACGGTCGCGGTGCTGTTCGAGCCGATCCAGGGTGAGCAGGGCGTGCAGATCCCCAAGGAGGGCTTCCTGCCCGGGCTGCGCGAGCTCTGCACGAGCAAGAATGTGCTGATGATCGCCGACGAGATCCAGTCCGGTCTCGGCCGCACCGGCACCACCCTGGCGTGCGGCTACGAAGGCGTCGAGGCCGACATCTACACCCTCGGCAAGGCCCTGGGTGGTGGCATCGTGCCGGTCTCGGCCGTGGCCGCCGACGAGGACGTCATGGGCGTCATCACCCCAGGCACGCACGGCTCGACCTTCGGCGGCAACCCGTTGGCCGCAGCCGTGGGCCACGCGGTCGTGAAGATGCTGGAGACCGGGGAGCCCCAGCGGCACGCCGCAGACCTCGAGGGCCCCTTCCGCGAGGGACTGGAGGCCCTGATCGGCAAGGGTGTCGACAGTGTGCGGGTGCGCGGGCTGTGGGCGGGCATCGACATCAACACGGACCTGATGACGGGCAAGGAGGCCTGCAAGGGCCTGGCCAAGAAGGGCGTCCTGGCCAAGGACACCCACGGCTCGACCATCCGCCTTGCGCCGCCGTTGACGATCAGCGACGACGAGCTGCGGCAGGTCATCGACGCGCTCGGTGAGGTGCTGGCGGCGGCCTCCGGGAGCTGAAAGCCACAGCAGTGCGCCCCGCGACCGTCCGACGGTTGCGGGGCGCTTGCATGCTGTGGCGCTGAGACGTGGGAGAGTTCTGCCGTGTCATCCGGAATCCTGCTCGCCGTCCTGGTCGGGGTCGTCGTCGGCGCAGTGATGGGCTCCCTCGGGGGCGGTGGAGGGATCGTCGCGGTGCCGGCCCTGGTCTATCTGCTGGACCAGGCTCCGCTGGAGGCGACCACGACCTCGCTGGTCGTCGTGGGGGTCACGGCGGTGTTCGGCGCCGTGCAGTATGGCCTGGCCGGCATGGTCAACCTCACCGACGGGCTCGCCTTCGGGGTGTTCAGCATCGCCGGTGCCGTGGTCGGGGCGCGGATGGCGCTGGCGGTCGACGGCGACGTGCTGATGGCGTTGTTCGCCCTCCTCCTGGTCGCCGTCGCCTGGCTGATGTGGCACCGTGCCAGCCACCAGCCGGAGGCCGACCTGTCCTATCGCTGGCTGCAGCTGCGACCGTTCCACCTTGATGGCCGTCGGGCCGCGCTGGTCTTCGTGGTGGCGACCGGCATCGGTTGGCTCACCGGGTTCTTCGGCGTGGGCGGCGGCTTTGCGATCGTGCCCGCCCTGACCCTGCTGCTGAAGCTGCCGATGCGCCGGGCGGTGGGCACCTCCCTGCTGGTGCTGGCGATGACCAGCCTGGTGGGGCTGGTCACCCGCGTCAGCGGCACGGTGGACCTGGACTGGGAACTGATCATCGGCTTCACCACCGCGGCGGTCCTGACGAGTATGGCGGCGGGCCGGCTGAGCAGACGCGTGCACCCCAAGGCCCTGAGCCAGGTGTTCGCGGTGTTCCTGATCCTCGTGGCGACCTATACGGCCGTCAACAGCCTCCAGTCGCTCCTGGCCTGAGCCTGCGCCCTAGTCCTGCAGCATCGCCGAGCCGAGCAGCGACTCCGGCACGCCAAGGCCCTCGACGAGCTCGAGCGCGATCGGCCGCAGCGACTGGCACAGCTGGTTGATCGCAGGGACGATCGCCTTGGCGCGGTTGGCGGACATCCTGTTGTGCTCCTGGAACCAGCCACGGTCGGCGGCCAGACTGCTCAGCGCATAGAGGTCGCACAGCCTGCCCAGCACCTCCGCGGTCCCCTCGTCCTCGCAGCGGTCGATGCCCGCGATGAAGGACTCGAGGATCACCCGGTCGGTGTGCGTGCGCGCGGCCATGAGCAGGTGGTCCTGGGTGGCGTTGAAGGCCTCGAACGCCTTGCTCTCGTCCTGCCCGGCCGTCCGCATCCGCTGCGCCAGGCTGTCCAGCACGTGCCGTTCCCGCTCCTCGAACATCGCGATGTGCCAGCTGCGCTCGAGCACCGACTCGCTCTCGCTGCGCCCCTGGGCGGTCGCCATGATCCGCTCGACCACCGGTCGCGCGGCGGCGCGCTCGATGACGGTGCCGCCGAAGGTCCGCACGGCAGCCTGGACCATGCCGAACATGTCAAGGTCGCCCCACATCTCCTTGTAGTTCGTGAGCAGCCCCTTGGCGACCAGCTGGAACAGCACCGTGTTGTCGCCCTCGAAGGTGGCGAACACGTCCGCGTCGCGACGCAGCTCCGTCAGTCCGTTCTCGGCCATGTAGCCAGCGCCGCCGCACGCCTCGCGCGCGGTCTGGATCGCGTCGTTGGCGAAGGCGGTGCTGACCGCCTTCATCCCGGCAGCCCGGGTCTCCAGCTCACGCTGCGCCCGCTGGTCGCGCTCGCCGGCAGGCTTGGACTGCACCGCCTCGAGGTCCTGGAGCAGCCCGTCCTGGGCGAACGCCAGGGCATAGGAGGTGGCGATGGCCGGCAGCAGCTTGCGCTGGTGTGCCAGGTAGTCGAGCAGCACGACCTCGTGGTCCCGGCCAGGCGCGGTGAACTGGGTCCGCTGCATCCCGTAGCGCGTGGCGATCGACAACGCCTTGCGGGCAGCCTGGGCGGCACCGCCAGCCACCGAGATCCGGCCGCGGACCAGGGTGCCCAGCATGGTGAAGAAGCGCCGGTTCTGGTTGTCGATGGGGGAGTGGTAGCTCCCGTCCTCGGCCACGCCGCCGTAGCGGCTCAGCAGCATCGTGCGGGGCACGCGCACCTGCTCGAAGCGGAAGGTGCCGTTGTCGACGCCGTCCAGTCCGCCCTTGGCACCGTTGTCTCCGGTCGTCACGCCGGGGGCGGGGTTGCCCGAGGAGTCGCGCACCGGCACCAGGACGGCGTGGATGCCGTGGTCCGCACCGGCCACGCGCAGCTGCCCGAAGACGACCGCCATCCGCGCGTCCTCGGCGGCGTTGCCGATGTAGGTCTTGGTCGAGGTCGGCGTGGGGGAGTGCACCACCAGCTCATCGGTGTCCGGCTCATAGGTGATCGTGGTCTCCAGCGACTGCACGTCGCTGCCGTGACCCACCTCGGTCATGGCGAAGGCACCGGGCAGCTCGAGGCTGATCACCCTGGGCGCGAACTCCTGCACCTGCTCGTCGGTGCCGAGGCTGACGATCGCGCCACCGAACAGGCCAAAGTGGACGCCGACCTTGACGGTCAGCGACAGGTCGGTCAGGGCCAGCGACTCGAAGTCGGCCACGGCGGCCGCCACGTGTCCGTCACCGCCGACGGAAGTGGGGAAGCCCGCTCCACCGCGACCGCGGTCGACGAGCGCCTGGATCGCCCCGCGGGTCCAGTCGCGGGCCTCGGCAACCGACATCGAGGGGTCGCGCAGGAACGTGCCGTCCGCGCTCAGCAGCTCACGCAGGTGCGCGCGCTGCTCGGCGTAGTGGCCGTCCACCGCCAGGCGGAGGGAGGCGCCGAGGGCCGTCAACCTCTCGGAACCGACACTGACCTGCTGGGTCCCGCCCGTGTCGGCCTGTTCGTGCGTGTTCATCTCAGTCTGTTCGTGCGTGCTCATCTGGGTGACCTCACGGTGCGAATCGCTGGTGCGGGTGCTCATCTCTTCAGTCCTCGTCGTTGTTACGGGTGGGGGTGTATGCCGTGCCGCCCATGCCGGTGAAGGCGGGGGCGAACAGGGTGGTCACGTCGGCGACGACAGCACTCCGGGGGCGCGGCCGGTCGCTGGTGAGCCAGTGGTCGGCGGCGGCACGCACGAAGCCGACGAGGCCATGGCCCCACGTCTCCGCACTCGACGCGTCCTGACCGTGCCGGATCAGGTAGGACTCCATAGCCTGAGTGACCTGGATGCCGATCCGGTCGGTGATGCGGGCCACGGGGTCGCTGTCGACCGTGCCGTCGACGAGGGGGCGGGTGACCACGAAGCGATAGATCTCAGGGTCCTTCTCGACCAGGACCAGGTAGGCGTCCACCATTGCGGCGACCAGGGCCGTCGCATCGTCGGGGTCCGCGCCGACCAGGGCTGCGCCGAGGCTGTCCAGGATCCGTTGGTCCACGGACTCGACGACCGCGGCATACAGCCCGGTGCGGTCCCCGAAGTGCCGATAGACGACGGTCTTGCTGGTGCCGGCCTCGGCCGAGATGTCCTCCATCCCGACACTCGGTCCGTGCGCTCGGATGGCGCGCAGCGCGGCCTCCACCAGCTCGCGGCGCCGTTGGGCACGATGCTGCACCCAACGCCTGTCGCGTCCATCGCCATGTGCGGTCATACCGACACAGTACCTAGTACGAGCCGTACCTGCTACTGTCGGTATCGGATAGTTACCCAGACCATAGTTAACCCAGACCCTCGCACCGCAGGAGCTCCTGATGGCCCCAGTCCGCAACGCTGTCATCGTCGGTGGCAACAGAATCCCGTTCGGCAAGTCCGGCGGCGCCTATGCCTCCGTGTCCAACCAGGACATGCTCACCGCCGCCCTCGACGGGCTGGTCGCCCGCTTCGGGCTGGCCGGCGAGCGGGTCGGGGAGGTCGCCGCCGGCGCCGTGCTCAAGCACAGCCGCGACTTCAACCTCACCCGCGAGACGGTCCTGGGCTCCGCGCTCGACCCGACCACCCCGGCATACGACCTCCAGCAGGCCTGCGGGACCGGCCTGGAGACTGTGATCCAGGTCGCCAACAAGATCGCCCTCGGTCAGCTCGACAACGCGATCGCCGGAGGTGTCGACAGTGCGAGCGACGCGCCGATCGCGGTCGGTGAGGGGCTGCGTCGGGCGCTGCTGAAGGCCAACCACGCGAAGTCTGCAGTGGCGCGCGCCAAGGCCTTTGCCTCGATCCGTCCGGCTGACCTCGCCCCGGAGACCCCGCGCAACAGCGAGCCCCGCACCGGGCTATCCATGGGCGAGCACCAGGCCCGCACGACCAAGGAGTGGGGCATCACCCGCGAGGCGCAGGACGAGCTGGCCGCCGCCAGCCACCACAACCTGGCGCGCGCGTGGGACGAGGGCTTCTTCGACGACCTGGTGACCCCGTTCCGCAGGCAGACCCGGGACCAGGGTCTGCGCCCCGACACCTCGGTCGAGAAGCTGGCCAAGCTGTCGCCGGTCTTCGGCAAGGGTGAGGGTGCCACGATGACGGCCGGCAACTCGACGCCGCTGTCCGACGGTGCCGCGCTCGTGTTCGTCGCCGAGGAGGAGTGGGCTCGCAGCCGCAACCTGCCGGTGCTGGCCCGCTTCGTCGACGCTGAGGTCGCGGCCGTGGACTACGTCGACGGCGGTGAGGGTCTGCTGATGGCGCCGGCGTATGCCGTGCCCCACCTGCTCGCCCGTCAGGGCTTGACCCTGCAGGACTTTGACCTCTATGAGCTCCACGAGGCGTTCGCCTCGACGGTGCTCAGCACGCTCGCAGCGTGGGAGTCGCCGGAGTTTGCCACCGAGCGGCTCGGGCTCGAGGCCCCCCTCGGCTCCATCGACCGCAGCCGGCTGAACGTCAACGGGTCCTCCCTCGCGGCCGGGCACCCGTTCGCCGCGACCGGTGGACGCATCGTCGCGTCGCTGGCAAAGATGTTGTCCGAGAAGGGGTCTGGCTCGCGGGGGCTGATCTCGATCTGTGCTGCCGGCGGCCAGGGCGTCGTCGCGATCCTGGAGGCTGTGTGATGACGAAGGTGCTCAACGTGCTGACCGGCAACCCGGTGACCAAGGCCATGGGCAAGCAGCTGGGCCTGCCCCAGCCCGTGGAGCTGCGTCGGGGTCGCACGCTGCCGACCGGCGACGTGGCGCTCGCGGTGCTCGACGGGTCCGGCACCGCCTCCGCCGCGACGCGTGAGGCACTCAAGGAGCTCAAGGTCGCCACCGCGACCGCAGTCCGCGACGACCCCGCGGCGCGCACCACGGACGATGAGGGACGCGCCGTTCCCCCGGCCTACGAGGCTCGGATCGGCGCGATCGTCGTCGACGCGACGGCTCTGGCGGCGGTGACCGAGCTGGAGGGCGTGCGCGCTGTCCTGCGCCCCGCGCTGAAGGCGATGAGTGCCTCCGGTCGCGTCATCGTGGTGGGCACCGCCCCCGAGCTGACCGCGACACCCGAGGCGGCGGCGACCCAGCAGGCGCTCGAGGGCATCATGCGCAGCGTCGGCAAGGAGCTGCGCAAGGGCGCGACGGCCAACCTGGTCTGGGTCTCCGGTGAGACGACCGGGTCAGGGCTGGCCTCCACGATCTCCTTCCTGCTCGACGGCCGCTCGGCCTATGTCTCCGGTCAGCCGTGGCGGGTGCTGGGTGCCGAGCCCGGCCAGGTCCCGACCGACCGTGCGAGGCCATATGCCGGCAGCATCGTGGTCGTCACCGGTGCCGCCCGCGGGATCGGCGCAGGCATCGCCGAGGTGTTTGCCCGGGACGGGGCCCAGCTCGTGGTCGTCGACATGCCGGCCTCCGGCGAGGCACTCACCCAGGTGGCCAACCGCTTCGGCGGGACCGCGCTGCAGCTGGACATCACCTCCCCGGACGCCGGTCAGAAGATCGCGGCCCATGTCGTCGCGCGCCACGGCAAGGACGCCCGGATCCACGCCATCGTGCACAACGCGGGCATCACCCGCGACAAGCTGCTCGTCAACACCGACGAGGACCGCTGGGGCAGCGTCATCGACGTCAACCTCGCCGCCGAGCTGCGGATCAACGAGGTGCTGCTGGACCAGGAGGTCGACGGCGGTCTGGCGCAGGGCGGCCGCATCATCGGCGTGGCCTCGACGTCGGGCGTCGCGGGCAACCGTGGGCAGAGCAACTACGCCGCCAGCAAGGCTGGTGTGATCGGTCTGGTCCGAGCCCAGGCTCCGCTGCTGGCTGATCGCGGCATCACTGCCAACGCGGTGGCTCCGGGGTTCATCGAGACCGAGATGACCGACCGCATCCCGTTTGCGACGCGTGAGTTCGGTCGCCGCTTCAACAGTCTGAGCCAGGGCGGCAAACCGGTCGACGTCGCCGAGACGATCGCCTATCTCGCGGCGCCGGACAGCGGCGCGGTCACCGGTCAGGTGATCCGCGTCTGCGGCCAGTCCCAGATCGGGGCCTGAGCAT
Organism: Ornithinimicrobium cryptoxanthini; assembly: GCF_023923205.1. Classification (NCBI taxonomy): domain Bacteria; kingdom Bacillati; phylum Actinomycetota; class Actinomycetes; order Micrococcales; family Ornithinimicrobiaceae; genus Ornithinimicrobium; species Ornithinimicrobium cryptoxanthini. The sequence continues at coordinate 725,412 of NZ_CP099490.1, forward strand.
GGCGCAGGACCAGCTGGACGTCGACGTCGAGCTGCTCGACGGCCTGCCGAGCGTCGGTGTCGGGATCGCCCGGGCACTGGTGCCGGCCAAGCGCGGCGGGCCCAACGGCCACCTGCCGGAGCGCCGGGTGATGGTCGCCGCACTGGAGCAGGACGCGGAGCGCTTCGCGGCATACTCCCGCGTCTGTGGGTTCACGGTGCGCGACCACGTGCCGGCCACCTGGCTGCACGTGCTCACCTTCCCGCTGCAGGTGCACCTGATGGCGGCCCAGGACTTCCCGCTGGGGCTGGCCGGGCTGGTGCATGTCGCCAACTCGATGACGCTGCACCGACCGGTCGGCATCGACGAGGAGGTGACGCTGTCCAGCAGCGCCGCCGACCTGCGGGGCCACCGTTCCGGCACGCAGGTCGACCTGCTCGGCGAGGCTCGCGTCGGGGACGAGGTCGTTTGGACCGGGCGCAGCACCTATCTCGCCCGGGGCAAGCGCCCCTCCGGCAGCCCGGAGCCCACGTCCGACGAAGCGGTCGGCGGCCAGCAGAACCACTCTCAAAATGCGCGGGAGACCGACGAAACCCCTACGAAAATGGGTGTGGATCCGACCGCGCTGTGGCGGCTGCCGGCCGGGCTGGGGCGCGACTATGCCGCGGTCTCCGGCGACGTCAACCCGATCCATCTGAGCTCCCTCACGGCCAAGGCGTTCGGCTTCCCCCGGGCCATCGCGCACGGCATGTGGACGCATGCACGCGCCCTGGCGGCGCTGGAGGGTCGGCTGCCACCGGCCTACGAGGTCGAGGTTGACTTCCGCAAGCCGGTCCTGCTGCCGTCGACCGTCGGGTTCGCGTCCTCGCACGCTGAGGGTCAGACGGACTTCCAGGTCGCTTCCAAGGACGGCTCGCGGGTGCACCTGACCGGTTCGCTCAGGCCCCTGCGCGCCTCGGGAACGCAGCACCACAGCACCTGATCGACCCGCAGCAGCCGTCACGGACCCTCGATTTCGTCCGCGCCGGGTCGGCCGTGTAAAGTCTGCGGAGCGCTGTGCGCCCAGGGTGCGTCCCGGGCGGCGGAGCAAGCCCCCCTAGCTCAGTCGGTAGAGCGTCTCCATGGTAAGGAGAAGGTCAACGGTTCGATTCCGTTGGGGGGCTCAGGGAAGCCACCTGGCCGTCGAGGCCGATGGCACCGCCCAAGGCGGGATAGCTCAGCTGGTTAGAGCGCACGACTCATAATCGTGAGGTCGCGGGATCGAGCCCCGCTCCCGCTACTCGCGCGAATTCGGTCCACAGCCGATGATCGCGTATCCTTGAGTGCTGCTGTCCGCCTGCGTCTACGCGCGGCGGACCTTAAGTTCGCACCACACATCATCGTTTCGAGAGCAGGTTGCCCCGTGGCTACTAAGAGCGCCGACGTCCGCCCGAAGATCACTCTGGCGTGCACGGAGTGCAAGGAGCGCAACTACATCACCAAGAAGAACCGGCGCAACAACCCTGACCGGGTCGAGCTGGCGAAGTTCTGCCCGCGCTGCGGCAAGCACACCGCGCACCGCGAGACCCGCTGACGCACTCCCGCTGACCCCGGTCAGCAGCCGAAGGCCGTCGCCCCACTGGGGCGGCGGCCTTCGTCGTGCCCGAGGAGTATGCCGGGGTGCTGATCTGCGCAGGGCACTCGCGCACATCCCGCTGGAGAGGCGGCAGATAGTCTGGTCGGCATGTCTGTCAACCCCGACTACGCCGGCCGGGAGTATCCGCCGGCCGGCCCCTTCCCCGTCACCCGCGAGGAGATCGCCGCCTTTGCCGAGGCGATCGGCTCGACGAGCCCGGCACACCGCGACCCGGTCGCGGCCCAGGCGCTCGGTCACGCCGACGTGGTGGCGCCGCCAACCTTCGCGGTGCGGCTGGCCCAGCAGTGCGAGGCCCAGGTGGTCCAGGACCCGGAGGCCGGCATCGACTTCTCCCGGGTGGTGCACGGCGAGGAGTCCTTCACCCACCACCGACCGATCATCGCCGGCGATGTGCTGACCGGGGTCCTGCACATCGACCGCATCCGGGAGGCGGGCGGTCACGGCATGGTCAGCACCCGCGTGGAGCTGACCGATGCCGACCAGGCGCCGGTGACCACGGTGAAGTCCACCATCGTCGTGAGGGGACAGGGCTGATGACCGAGCTGACCACCGATCCGGGCGCCCTGACCCGCATCGTGACCGTCGACCGCGCCCGCCTCGTCGACTATGCCAACGCCTCCGGCGACCAGAACCCGATCCACCAGGACGAGGAGTTCGCCAGGTCGGTCGGGCTGCAGGACGTCATCGCGCACGGCATGTGGACCATGGGCGCGGCGCTCGACGTGGTCACCGCCTATGTGGGTGGCGACCCCGGCCGCATCCTGTCGTGCGCGACGAGGTTCACCGGCATGGTTGTCGTGCCGGCGGGCCAGACCGTCGAGGTGCTCGTCGAGGGCGTGGTCACCAGGAGTGACGAGGAGGCCGGCACCCAGACCCTGGAGCTCACCGCCACCTGCGCCGGGGAGAAGGTCCTGGGTCGCTGCCAGGCGCTCGTGCGCGCATGACGCAGGCCGACCGGCCACCCTCCACCCTGGCTGAGCTGACCACGATGCGGGTGGGCGGTCCGGCCGCCCGGTTCGTCACCGCCACCACCGAGGCCGAGCTGATCGACGCCGTCCGCGAGACCGACGAGGCGGGAGAGCCGCTGCTGGTGCTCGCCGGCGGCTCCAACCTGCTCATCAGTGACGACGGCTTCCCCGGCACGGTCGTCATCGTGCGCACGTCCGGCATCGAGGTGCCGGACGCCTCGGCCTGCGGCGGAGTCACCGTGACCGTCGCCGCCGGTGAGGTCTGGGACGACGTCGTGGCCCATGCCTGCGAGCAGGGCTGGTCCGGCACCGAGGCGCTCTCCGGCATCCCCGGGTCGACGGGGGCGACGCCGGTGCAGAACGTCGGGGCCTATGGCCAGGAGGTGGCCCAGACGATCGCCCAGGTGCGGGTCTGGGACCGCGAGGAGCAGCGGGTGCGCACGCTCTTCGCGGACGACCTCCACTTCACCTATCGGCACTCGGTGCTCAAGGACTCGATGGTCGGTCCCGCAGCGCGTGCCGGTGCGGTGACCCCGCGCCACGTCGTGCTGTCGGTGACCTTCTCGCTGCGCCCCACCGAGCTGTCCCAGCCGGTGGCGTATGCCGCGCTGGCCGACGGTCTGGGCGTCGAGCTGGGGTCACGGGTGCCACTGCAGGAGGCCCGGGAGGCGGTGCTGGCGCAGCGCCGCAACCGCGGCATGGTGCTGGACCCGGCCGACCACGACACCTGGTCGTGCGGCTCGTTCTTCACCAACCCGATCCTGTCGGCCGGTGACTTCGAGACGCTGCGGGCACGGGCCGTGGAGCGGTGGGGCCCAGACGGGCCGGTGCCCCCACAGTTCACCGCACCCGACGCGATGGTCAAGACCTCGGCAGCGTGGTTGATCGACAGGGCGGGCTTCAGCAAGGGGCACGGCCTGCCAGGTCCAGCGGCGCTGTCCACCAAGCACACGCTCGCGCTGACCAACCGTGGCGACGCCAGCGCGGCAGACCTCGTGGCTCTGGCCCAAGAGGTCCGCGCCGGTGTCGCGGACGCCTTCGGGGTCAGCCTCGTCAACGAACCGGTGCTCGTCGGCCTGTCACTCTGAGCCGCCCCTCACGACCAGCACCGCGACCCAGCTGCGCTGCAGCCACACACCGCGTCAGGTCGCAGGGTCACCTCGAGGCCGAGCAACAAGGTCACTCCCCGCCACACCCACGCCAGGAAGATCCCGACGCTCAGGAGGCGATCCAGTCCTCGATCTCCGCGAGCACCGCGGCCTTGGTGGACTCCGGTGCCCGGCTGCCCCTGATCGAGCCGCGGGCCAGCTCGGCCAGCTGCTCGTCGCTCAGCCCGTGGTCGTGACGGGCCGACTCGTACTGCGCGAGCAGTCGCGAGCCGAACAGCAGTGGGTCGTCGGCGCCCAGCGCGATGCCGACACCGGACTCCACGAGCTGACGCAGCGGGACATCGGCCAGGTCGTCATAGACCCCCAGCGCCACGTTGCTGCTCGGGCACACCTCGAGGGTGACGCCACGCTGCACCAGGGTGCGCAGCAGGGCCGGCTCCTCGGCGGCCCGCACCCCGTGCCCCAGCCGGTCGGGCTCAAGGTGGGTCAGCGCGTCACGCACGTGCTCGGGACCCAACAGCTCACCGGCGTGCGGCACGGAGGCCAGCCCCGCCCTGGCCGCGATCTGGAAGGCCCTTTCGAAGTCGGCGGTGTCGCCGCGGCGCTCGTCGTTGGACAGACCGAAGCCGACGACCGTGCCCGCCTGGTCGCCGGCATACTGACCCGCGAGGCGGGCCAGGGTCCGGGCGTCCAGCGGGTGCCGGGTGCGGCTTGCCGCGACGATCACCGCCACCTGGGTGCCGGTCTCGCGCGTCGCGGAGCGCGCCTCGTCCAGGACGATCTCGATCGCCGGGGTGATCCCGCCGACGAACGGGGCGTATGACGTGGGGTCGACCTGGATCTCCAGCCACCGGGAGCCCTCGATGGCGTCATCCTCGGCCGCCTCCCGCACGATGCGTCGCATGTCGGACTCGTCGCGCACACACGCCCGCGCGGTGTCATAGAGCCGCTGGAAGCGGAACCACCCGCGCTCGTCCGTGGCGCGCAGGCGCGGTGGCCAGTCAGCCAGCAGGGCGGCGGGCAGCCGCAGACCGTGCTTGTCCGCGAGCTCGCGCAGCGTGGTGATGCGCATCGACCCGGTGAAGTGCAGGTGCAGGTGCGCCTTGGGGAGCGCCTGGACGGATCGGGGCATGAGTCCTTGTCTACCGCACGCCGGCGACGGTCGGTCGCAGGCCCGGGCCGGTGCTGGGACAGACTAGGGGCATGTTCGAGTCGATGAGCGTGGGACGACGACGATCCCGGGACGACGAGCCCGCGCAGAGGGAGGCGCCCGACGCGAACCCGGACGAGCGCCACCGGCCGGTGATCGGACTCGCGCTCGGGGGCGGCGGCGCCCGGGGCCTGTGCCACATCGGGGTGATGCGCGTGCTTGAGGAGGAGGGCATCGGGGTCGATGTCGTGTCCGGGACCAGCATGGGCGGACTGATCGGGGCCTTTATCGCGGCGGGTTACACCTCGGCGCAGATGACCGAGATCGCCACTGACCTGCGGTGGACCAAGCTCATCGACTGGAGCCCGCTGTCGGGGCGGCTGATCAACACCAAGGGCTTCGAGCGCTGGCTCTCCGACGTGCTGCCCGCGACGTTCGAGGAGCTGGAGATGCCGTTGGTGCTCACGGCCACGGACATCACGGACGGTCGGATCCACTACAGCCAGAGCGGTGACCTGATCACGGCGTTGCGGGCCACGACCGCCTATCCCGGTGCCATCGAGCCCATCGCGGTCGGTGCCGCTCGGCTGGTGGACGGCGGTCTGCTCAACCAGATCCCGGTGGACGGAGCGCTGTTCCTCGGGGCGCACCGGGTGCTGGCGGTCAACGCCACGCCGCTGGCCAGGGTCGATCACCGCCGCGAGGACGCCGGCTCGCCCCGGCTGAAGCTGCGCGTCGGCACCATCAAGGAGCTGATGCGCGCCGTCGACGTGATGCAGGCCCAGCTGACCATGGCCAGGCTGTCGTTCTACAAGCCCGACGTGCTGCTGGACCCGGTCATCGCGGGCGTCGAGATCACCGACTTCCACAAGGCCGACCAGGCGATCGAGGCGGGCGAGCACGTCGCGCGCGAACACCGGGACACCCTCCGCTCCCTGGTCGGCCCCTAGGGCCCGGGCGGTCGGCTCACCCCGGCGTCGGCCGCTGGCCGCAGCGCTCGGCGCAGGTAGTCGTCGCGCACCCGGGTCATCTGCTGGCTCACCTCGGCGTCCGGGGCGGTGATCTCGGAGCCGTGGTAGGCACCGGCCCAGAGGTGGAGGTCCACGCTCACCCCGGCCTGGCTCAACCGCAGGGCGTGCTCGACCGCCTCGTCGCGGAAGGCGTCGCAGTCGCCGACGTCGATGTAGGTGCGCGGCAGCCTGGTGAGGTCAGTTGCTCGGGCTGGCACGGCATACGGCGACACGGCGGTCCCTCCCCGCCGTTCGCCGAGCAGCGCGGTCCACCCGAAGAGGTTGTCGTGGCGGTCCCACGTGCCCTCCCCGTCCAGCATCTGGCTGCTGTGCGACTCCATGCGGTCATCCAGCATCGGATAGAAGAGCACCTGGTGGGTCAGGTGGGGGAAGCCGCGGTCGCGGGCGAGCAGGGCCGTGCCCGCAGCCAGACCGCCACCGGCACTGCCACCGATGATCATGATGCGGCCGGGGTCGATGTCCAGCTCGGCCGCGTGCTCGGCGGTCCACACCAGTCCGGCATAGCAGTCCTCCACCGGGGCGGGGTCGGGGTGCTCGGGTGCCAGCCGGTAGTCGACGGACACGAGGACGGCTCCTGCCGCGACGTGCGGCAGGAAGGGCTCGATCTGGGACCTGCTGTTGCCCATGACCATGCCGCCGCCGTGCGTGTGGAACATCGCCGGCCACGGGCCGTGGCCGACAGCAGGGGACAGGATCAGCACCGAGATGTCCACGCCGGGATCGGAGCTGGGCACGGTGCGCTCCGTGAGGCAGATCGCGCCGCCCATGGTCAGGTCCGCGGGCTCCACCCCGAGGGGTCCCTGCGCTGTCAGGTGACGGATCTGGGCCAGGGTCTGCGTCGAGAGTTTCGGCAGCAGCCCGGTCCGGGCCGCCAGGACCGGGACCAGCTCGGCGTCGAAGGCCGGCCGTGCCGGGGCGTCGGGGCCCATCAACCGCGCTCGCCGGCGGAGACGACGCCGGGGTCAGCGAGGGGGGCCGCGTCTCGGGCCGCGGCGACCGCGAGCTCAATGCTGCGCTGGAGGGGGGCGTAGTGCTGGATCACGGCTTCTTGGTAGGCCAAGCTGTCGCCCTCCTCGAGGGCGGACAGCATGTGCTCATGGGCCTCGACCGTGTCGTCGATGGCCGCCGAGGTGGGGATGGCCAGCATCGGCACGACGCAGGTGTGCACCTCCCAGAAGGCACCCACCAGCTGGCGGACGATCGTGTTGTCGAGCGGGCTCAGCAACCGCCGGTGGAACTCGCCGTCCTGGTCGGTGAAGAACTCACCGGCGTGGCTGCGCCGACGCATCTCGTCCACCAGCTCGCGCAGCTCGTCGTTGGTCGTGCCGCGGTAGACCTGGCTCAGCTCGTCGGCCACGCCGAGGTCGAGCGCGATCCGCACCTGCAGCACCTCACGGAGCGTGCGGAAGCTGCCGTCCTGGTTGAGCGAGCCGCGGAAGATCAGCCCCGAGACCAGCGGAGCGAGGGACAGGCCCCCCACATAGGTGCCGTAGCCGTGTCGCACCTTGACGATGTCGAGCGACTCCAGGGTGCGGATCGCCTCGCGCACTGAGGAGCGGGACACGCCCAGTGCGTCGCCGAGCTCGGCCTCCGTGGGGAGCGGGTCGCCGGGGGTCAGCCCCTCGTCCCGGATGAACCCCTTGATCTCCTCGGCGGTCGACCAACCTGTCTGTCGCCGCCGCCGCGGCAGTGGGGGACGGGCCTCCTGAGAGATAGACACGCAGACCTCCTTGACGTCATGCCTTCGAGGCTTTAGTGTTCCACAACACCAGACATCAGACGTCCTATGTCATGTCACCCGAAAGGCTAGCGATCAATGACGAACGCTCTCAACCACTCGGCCTCGCGCCGTGGCTTCCTGCGGCTCGCCGGCTCGGTGTCCCTGGCCGCAGGCTTCACTGCCGCGCTGGCCGGTTGCGCCCCCGACGACACCAACACCCCCAGCACCTCTGACGACGCTACGGGCAGCGCGCCCGGCGCACCTGCTGAGAACGGCACCATCACCGGCGCGATCTCCTACGAGCTCGGCACCAACGGCTACGACCCGATGACCACCACTGCTGCACTGACTGTCGCGGTCAACTGGCACACGATGGAGGGCCTGACCGAGATCGACCCGGCCACCCGTGAGGTCTATGCGGCCCTGGCGACGGAGCTGCCCGCCGTGGCCGAGGGTGGCACCTCCGTGGACGTTACCCTGCGTGACGGTGCGGTCTTCCACGACGGGAGCCCGGTCACCGCCGAGGACGTCGTCTACTCCTTCGAGCGCGTGCTCGACCCGGAGAACGCCTCCCTCTATGCCAGCTTCATCCCCTTCATCGCCGGCGTGAAGGCCAAGGACGACACGACCGTCACCATCGACCTCAAGTTCCCGGTCGGCGTCCTTGCCGAGCGTCTCGCGGTCGTCAAGATTGTCCCGAAGGCTGCGGCCAGCGGAGACCGCGAGGCCTTCGACGCCAACCCGGTGGGCACCGGTGCCTGGAAGATGACGGACAACGGTGCCGTGAGCAAGATCGTCAGCTTCGAGCGCAACGACGACTACACCGGCCCGCGCCCCGCGCGCGCAGCCAAGATGGCCTGGCAGATCATCCCCGACCCGGCCACGCGCACCAACGCGCTGCAGTCCAAGAGCGTCCAGGCGATCGACTCCGTGCCCTACCTGTCGATCGACCAGCTCAAGTCCTCGGCGTCCGTGGAGTCCGTGCAGGGCTTCGGTCTGCTCTTCGCGATGTTCAATGGCACGGAGGGCAACCCGTTCGCCGACGTGCGCAACCGGCAGGCCTTCCTGTATGCCCTCGACATGGACAAGATCATCGACACCGGTCTGACCGGTCAGGCGGAGGCCGCGTCCTGCTTCGTGCAGAAGGACCACCCCGCCTACCAGGAGGCCGCGGTCGTCTACAGCCTCGACCTGGAAAAGGCGAAGTCGCTCTTCTCCGAGACCGGGTTGACCAGCTTCCGGGTGCTGGCGACCAACCACGACTGGGTCAAGCAGTGCACGCCGATCCTCCTGGAGAGCCTCAAGGCCGCCGGAGTGGAGGTGCAGTTCGAGGAGAAGCAGTCGGCCGACGCCTACACCACGATCGACGGCAACCCGGACGCCTACGACGTCTTCGTCGCCCCGGGGGACCCGTCCGTGTTCGGCAACGACGCCGACCTGCTGCTGCGCTGGTGGTACGGCGGCGACATCTGGACTGACTCCCGCATGCACTGGAAGGGCAGCGAGACCTACGACACGGTCCAGGGTCTGTTCGAGACGGGTCTGCAGGCCACCGAGGAGCAGGCTCAGCTGGACGCCTGGCACGAGATCTTCGACGTGATCTCCGAGGACGTGCCGCTCTATCCGTTGTTCCACCGCAAGGCTCCTACCGCCTGGGACGACGCGTCGCTGGTGGACTTCCAGCCGATCTCGCTGACCGGTCTGAGCTTCGGCGGCGTCGCCTCCACGAAGTAGCCACCAGCCGGCGGGCGGGGGCACACCCCCGCCCGCCGGTCCCGAGCCCACCACGCCGCGTCGAAGGAGATGCCGTGTCCAACCTGCTCAGACTGATCGGGAGGCGCCTGATCGCGCTGCCGATCATGATCCTGGGGGTCACCCTGCTGGTCTTCCTGGTGATGTCTCTGTCACCGGCCGACCCGGCGCGGTTGGCACTGGGCGAGTCGGCCTCGGAGGACGCCCTCGAGGCCTACCGCGAGCGCAACGGGCTCAACGAACCTCTGGTGACCCGCTATCTCAGCTTCCTCGCGGGTCTGGTGCGTGGCGACCTGGGCACGACCAGCGGCAACGCCGAGGTCACCGAGGTCGTGGCCCAGGCCTTCCCGATCACGTTGCAGCTCACCTTCATCGGGCTGGCCATCGCGATCGTGCTCTCGCTGGTGCTGGGAGTGCTGGCCGCGCTCTATCGCGACCGGCTCGTCGACCAAATCATCCGGGTGCTGTCGATCGCGGCCCTGGCCACGCCGTCGTTCTGGCTGGCCATCCTGCTTATCCAGTGGCTCGGGACGATCCCGGGCGCGTGGGGTCTCTTCCCCGCGCTGATCCTGCAGTGGGTGCCGTTCCTGGAGGACCCGGGGACCTACACCAACAACATCTTCCTCCCGGCGGTCGCGCTCGCGGTGCCCGTGGCCGGCTCGCTGATCCGCGTCGTGCGCACCGCGATGGTCGAGGAGCTCGATCGCGACTATGTGCGCACCGCGATCGGGTCTGGGATCCCGCGCGGTGAGGTCGTCGCCCGCAACGTGCTGCGCAACGCGCTGATCACCCCGCTGACCGTCCTCGGGCTGCGCGTCGGCTACCTGATGGGTGGGGCGGTCATCATCGAGATCATCTTCAACATCCGCGCCATGGGCCAGCTCATCCTCGACGGGGTGACCCGCAACGACGTCTTCCTCGTGCAGGGCGTCACCCTCGTCGTCGCCATCGCCTTTATCGTCGTCAACATCGTGGTCGACCTGCTCTATGTGATGGTCAACCCGAGGATCCGGAACATCTGATGCGCCGTCGACTCACGGACCGTCTCGTCGCCGCTCCGGGTGCCCGCCTGGGCGCGCTGCGCGACCTGCCCCTGCCGTCCAAGGTGGCGCTGAGCCTGCTCACGGTGCTCGGGCTGGTCGCCCTCTTCGCCCCTCTTCTCGTCCCGGCCGGGCCCTATGCCATCGGTCCGGCGGTCCAGCCCCCCGGCGCCGAGCACTGGTTCGGCACCGACGGCAGCGGGCGTGACATCCTTGCGCGCGTCGTCTATGGAGCCCGCTCCTCCCTGCTCATCGGCCTGTGCGCCACCGGGGGCGCGCTCCTGGTGGCAGCCGTGCTCGGCTCGATCGCCGCCACGAGCGGGCGTGTGGTCTCCGAGATCCTCATGCGGATCCTCGACATCGTGATGAGCTTCCCGGGGATCGCGCTGGCCGCGGTCTTCGTGGCGGTCTGGGGCACCAGCCTGCCGGTGATCATCTTTGCCATCGGTTTCCTCTATGTGCCGCAACTGGCCCGCGTGATCCGGGCCAACGTGCTGGCGCAGTTCGGCGAGGACTATGTCGCCGCCTCCCGCGTCATGGGGGCCAGCACGACGAGGATCCTGATCAAGCACGTGGCCCGCAACACGCTGGCACCGATCATGGTGTTTGCCACGGTTCTGGTCGCGGACGCCATCGTGCTCGAGGCCTCGCTCTCCTTCATCAACGCCGGTGTGCGACCCCCGGACCCCTCCTGGGGCAACATCCTGGCCGAGGGCAAGCAGCTGCTCCTGTCGGGCTACTGGTGGCCCACCTTCTTCCCCGGTCTGATGATCCTGCTCACGGTGCTCTCCCTCAACGTGCTGGCTGAGGGCCTGACCGACGCGCTGGCGAGTCCGCGGATCCGGCGCTCGGTCGACGTCGAGGCCGACGAGGAGGCCCAGACCGGTGCCCCCAGCACCGAGCCCACCGTGGCCGACGAGCTGCCCAGCCAGGGCATGACCGTCGGGGTGACCGGCAACGTGATGGACCTGGCCGCCGAGGAACCGGCAGAGTTCGACACCGAGGAGCACAACCCCGGCGCCACCCCCGGTGAGGGTGCCGCCACCGACGGAGTCGCGGATCTTGGTGGCCCCGCCGTCGGTGCCGGCGACGGCCGTCCCGTCCTGGGCCGGACCGACGCCCAGCAGGCGCGTGCGCTGCTGGCTGCCAGCCTGGAGACCCTGCGCGTCGCGGAGCAGGGGCGCACCGACCGACTCGTCTATGACGACCCGTCGGCCGAACCACTGCTGGAGGTGCGCAACCTCTCGATCGCCTTCCCTGAGGCGCACGGTGACGTGGACATCGTTGATGACGTGTCCTTCAGCGTGCGCCCCGGCGAGACGATGGGTCTGGTCGGGGAGTCGGGCTGCGGCAAGTCGATCACCGCCATGTCGATCATGGGACTGCTGCCGCCGACCGCGCGGATCAGTGGTGAGATCCGGTTCGAGGGGCAGGACGTGCTGACGCTGACCGCCACGCAGCGCAACGCCCTGCGCGGCCACGCCATGGCGATGGTCTATCAGGACGCCCTGTCCAGCCTCAACCCCTCGATGCTCGTGAGCTCGCAGCTGCAGCAGCTCATCCGTCGGGGTGGGAAGCGGACGGCGGCCGAGCTCATGGAGCTGGTCGACCTCGACCCGAAGCGGACGCTGAAGTCCTATCCGCACGAGCTGTCCGGCGGCCAGCGTCAGCGGGTGCTGATCGCGATGGCGCTGACCCGCAACCCTCGCCTGCTCATCGCCGACGAGCCGACCACAGCCCTCGACGTGACCGTGCAGCAGCAGGTCGTCGACCTGCTCAACGAACTGCGCCGCGAGCTCGGGTTCGCCATGGTCTTCGTCAGCCACGACCTGGCGCTGGTGGCCCAGCTGGCACACCGGATCACGGTGATGTATGCCGGACAGGTCGTCGAGCAGGGAGCCACCTCCGAGCTGCTCCTCGACCCACGTCACGAATACACCAGGGGACTGCTGGGGTCAGTGCTGTCCATCGAGTCCGGCGCGGCGCGGCTGCACCAGGTGCCCGGCACCGTCCCGTCTCCACGTGACTTCGTGGCCGGCGACCGCTTCGCCCTGCGATCGGCATACGCCGGGATCGGGGTCGACACGCGACCGGACCTGCGTCTGGTCCCCGGGACCACCCACAGCTATGCCTCCACCGATGCGCTGGAGTCCGTGAAGGCACAGGAGGCCCACCGATGATGACTCGACTCGAGCGTGGCACCACCCCTGGTGGCGCCACGGACATCCCCGTCATCGAGCTGCGTGACGTGCACGTGGTGCACAAGGCGCGCACCGGGAGCCTGTTCCGCCCCGACCGGGTGCACGCGGTCGCCGGCGTCGACTTCCAGGTCAGCCGCGGCGAGACCGTCGGCATCGTCGGCGAGTCCGGGTCGGGCAAGTCCACGCTGGCCCGGGTCATGGTCGGCCTGCAGCGACCCACGCAGGGGCAGGTGCTCTTCCGCGGCGAGGCACTGCGCCACGGCTCCCGCGACCGTCGCACCCTGGGCCGTGCCGTGTCCGTAGTCTTCCAGGACCCAGCGACCGCGCTGAACCCGCGGATGGTGGTGCGCGAGCAGCTCATCGACCCGTTGCGGGTGCACGGCATCGGCGATGAGCGCTCCCGGTTGGCGCGGGTGCGCGACCTCATCCAGCTGGTCGGACTGCCGCTGTCCGCGCTGGAGGTGCTCCCGCGACAGATCTCGGGCGGCCAGCGGCAGCGCGTCGCCATCGCCCGTGCCCTCACCCTCGAGCCCGACGTCGTCGTCGCCGACGAACCCACCTCGGCCCTCGACGTCTCGGTGCGCGCGCAGGTCCTCAACCTGCTCACCGACTTAAAGGACGAGCTGGGTCTCGGGCTGGTCTTCATCAGCCACGACATCAGCACCGTGCGTTATGTCTCCGACCGGGTGGCCGTGATGAACGGCGGCCTGATCGTCGAGACCGGCCCCACGTGCGAGGTCCTGACCAACCCCACCGACCCCTACACCCGCACCCTGCTCGCCGCGACGCCGTCGCTGCTCTGAGCGTCAGCCACCCCGAGAGGATCGCTATGACCGGCCACCGCATCACCGGTGTCGTCCCGCCCGTGCTCACCCCGTTCACCGCCGACGGAGAGATCGACCTGCCCTCGCTCGAGCGGCTGGTGACCCGGATGATCGAGGCCGGCGTCGACGGTCTGTTCGCCCTCGGGTCCAGCAGCGAGACCGCCTATCTGGACGACAGCCGCCGGGTGGCGGTCCTCGAGGCGGTCATGGGCATCGCGGCGGGGCGGGTCCCCGTCCTCGCCGGAGTGATCGAGACCCAGCTCGAGCGGGTGCTGACCCAGGTGCGGGTGGCCGAGCGGCTGGGTGCCGCGGGAGTGGTGGCGACAGCCCCGTTCTATGCGATCACCGGACCCGACGAGACCGAGGCGCACTTCCGGGGGATCGCGGCGGCCACCGACCTGCCGGTGTGGGCCTATGACATCCCCGTCTGCACGCACCTCAAGCTCGGCGCGGACCTGCTCGTCCGGCTGGGCGCGGAGGGCGTGCTCACCGGAGTCAAGGACTCCTCCGGGGACGACGTGGGGTTCCGGCGGCTCGCGATGAAGAACCGCGCTGCGGGAGAGCCGCTCAGCCTCCTGACGGGCCACGAGGTCGTCGTGGACGGGGCCTATCTGGCCGGTGCCCACGGCTCGGTGCCGGGACTCGGCAACGTCGACCCGGCCGGCTACGTCCGGATGCACCGGGCGGCCCGCGACGAAGACTGGGTGACGGTGCGCGCGGAGCAGGACCGGCTCGCCGCGCTCTTCGAGATCGTCTTCGTCCCTGGTGACAAGGTGGGAACCACCGCCGGCATCGGTGCCTTCAAGACGGCCCTGCGCCACCTCGGTGTCATCGAGACCAACGTGATGTCCCCTCCGATGGTGGTGCTCAACGACGACCACGCGCGCCGGATCGGCGCGATCTGTGACGCGGTCGCCGTGGGCGCCGTCGCCAGTGCCTAGGGCGCTCGCGGTCGACATCGGCGGCACGAAGCTCGCCGCCGGGATCGTCGAGCTGCCCGGACCGGTCGTCACGCACCGTCGCACGGTCGCGACGCCGGCCCAGGAGGGCGGGGGCGCCGTCCTGGCGGCGGTCACCCAGCTCGGGCGCGCGGTGCTGCAGGACGCCGCCGACGACGGCCTCGGTGTGGATGTCATCGGTGTGGCCAGTGCTGGCACGGTCAGTCCTGCCGACGGACGGATCACCCACGCCACCGACACGCTGCCCGCCTGGGCCGGCACCCCGCTCGGCGAGCACCTGGCCAGCGTGCTGGACCGACGCACGACGGTCCTCAACGATGTCCACGCCCACGGGGTCGGGGAGGCGGTGTATGGCGAGGGCGCCGGGCACCGCAGCGTCCTGGTCGTGGCCGTGGGCACCGGTGTGGGTGGCGCCCTGGTCGTCGGTGGTGAGCCGATGGTCGGCGCGCACGGCGTGGCCGGCCACGCCGGTCATCTCCCCGTGCCGGAGGCTGCTGGTCTGCGGTGCACCTGTGGCCGGGTCGGACACCTGGAGGGCCTTGCCTCCGGCGCCGGACTCCGGGCAGACTTCCTGCGCCGCACCGGTCAGGACCTGCCAGCCCGCGAGATCGCGGCGCTGCTGACGGGTCCCGACGGCGCCGGTCCGGACCGGGACAACGACCACGCGGACAGTGACCTGGTCGCGGCCGCCCACGCGGTGCTCGAGGCCTCCGGCCGGGCGACCGGCCGAACGATCGGGTCCCTGCTCAACGTCCTGGACCCGGACATCGTGGTGGTCGGCGGTGGCCTGGCCCAGGCGCCGCACCCCTGGCGCGACTCGTTGACCGAGGGGGTTGCCCTGGAGGCGATGGATCCCGTCGCGGACACCAGGGTCGTCATCTCCTCAGCCGGCCCGGACGCGGCCCTGTGGGGAGCAGCACACGTCGCCCTCCGGCGCGCTGGCTCCGGCCTGCTCTAGAGTCCGTCCCAAGTTCGCCACGACCCGAGGATCTTGATGACCCAAAGCGCTGACGACCTGCTCACGCGGACCGCCGGGCAGCTGATCGTCTCCTGCCAGGCCTATCCGGGTGAGCCGATGCGCACGCCCGACACGATGGCCCGCGTCGCGGCCGCCGCGGTTCAGGGCGGTGCGGCGGCGGTGCGGGTGCAGGGTCTGGACGACGTGCGGGCCACGGTCGCGACAGTCGACGTCCCCGTGATCGGGCTGTGGAAGGACGGGGACACCGGGGTCTTCATCACCCCGACGCTCCGGCACGCGCGTGCGGTTGGCGAGGCGGGGGCCACAGTGGTGGCGGTCGACGCCACGAAGCGGCCCCGAGCGGACGGCAGCACGGTCCGCGACCTGGTGCGACTGCTGCACGACGAGTGCGGTGTGCTCGTGATGGCTGACTGCGACGACCTGACCTCGGCGGTGGAGGCGGCCGAGGCTGGAGCGGACCTGCTGGGGACGACCCTCGCGGGCTACACCGATGCCCGGCCGGCCACGCAGGGACCTGACCTCGACCTGTTGCGCACCGTGGCCCGGGAGCTGCCCGGTCACCCGGTCGTCGCGGAGGGGCGGGTCCACACCCACGAGCACGCCCGCGCCGCTCTCGACGCCGGCGCCCACGCGGTCTGTGTCGGCACGGCGATTACCCACCCCACCTCGCTGACGCGATGGTTCGTGGAGGCGATGCACTGATGGAGATCGTGATCATCGACGAGCCGGAGGACGTCGGCCCGCTCGGCGCGGACGCCATCGCCCAGCATGTGGTCGCCAACCCCGAGGCGGTCCTCGGTCTGGCCACCGGGTCGAGCCCGCTGCGGGTCTATCAGGAGCTGGGTGCCCGGGTGGCCAGGGGCGAGCTGAGCCTGTCTCGGTGCCAGGCCTTCCTTCTGGATGAGTATGTCGGGCTGCCGGCCGGTCATCCCGAGGCCTACCGGACCGTGATCGACCGGGAGTTCTGCGACCTGGTCGACCTCGACCCGGCGAACGTGCACGGGCTGGACGGGACCGCCGAGGACCTGCTGGGTGAGTGCACCCGCTATGAGTCGGCGATCGCGGCAGCGGGCGGCATCGACGTGCAGCTGCTCGGCATCGGCCGGGACGGGCACATCGCCTTCAACGAGCCCGGCTCCTCCCTCGGCTCCCGCACCCGTGTCAAGACCCTGACCACGCAGACGCGCCTCGACAACGCACGCTTCTTCGGGGACGACTTCCACGCGGTGCCGCTGCACTGCCTGACCCAGGGGATCGGCACGATCTCGTCGGCACGCCACCTGGTGCTCATCGCGCTCGGGGAGCCCAAGGCCGAGGCGGTCCACCAGCTGGTGGAGGGCCCGATCAGTGCGCTCTGGCCGGCGACGGCCCTGCAGCTGCACCCGCACGTGACGGTCCTGCTCGATCCGGCGGCCGCCTCGCGGTTGCAGTTCGGGGCCTACTACCGGGAGGCCTATCGCGGCAAACCGTCCTGGCAGGGGTTCTGAGTGGAGCCGGTGCAGCTCCTTCGCGCCGCGCGGGTCATCACCCCTGACCGCGAGCTTGCGGACGGCTGGGTCGCGGTGCGCGGTGACCGGATCGTGGAGGTGGGGCAGGGCTCCGCGCCCCAGGACGCGGACGTGACGTATGCCGTGCTGGTGCCGGGACTCGTGGACATCCACAACCACGGGGGTGGCGGCGCCGCCTTCACCGACGGCTCCGAGGCGGCCCTGCGCGCGCGTGACGCGCACCTGGGACGGGGGACGACGACGCTCGTCGCCAGCCTGGTGACCGACAGCGTCGAGGTGCTGCTCGAGCAGGTGCGGGCCCTGACCCCTCTGGTGCACTCAGGTGACCTGGCCGGCATACACCTTGAAGGCCCATGGCTGGCGCCCCGGTGGCGGGGCGCACACCCCTCGGGACTCCTGGCCGACCCGGACGCTGCGGACGTCGCGGCCCTGGCCGACGCGGCCGGTGACGCACTGGTGATGGTGACCCTGGCCCCGGAGCGCCCCGGCGCGCTGGAGGCGATCGGGCTGCTCACCGGACGCGGGGTGCGAGTCGCGGTTGGGCACACCGACGCGACCTATGACCAGACCCGGGCGGCCATCGGGGCGGGGGCGAGCATGGCGACGCACCTCTACAACGCCGCCCGCCCACACCACCACCGCGAGCCGGGCCCGTCGGTGGCACTGCTGGAGGACCCGCGGGTGTTCATCGAGTCCATCGTGGACGGTGTCCACCTGCACCCGGCGGTCGTGCGGGCGACCGCCGAGGCCGCGGGCCGGCGGTGGGTCCTGGTGACCGACGCGATGGCGGCTGCGCTGATGGGCGACGGCTCCTATGAGCTGGGCACCGTCGGGGTAGAGGTCGTCCAGGGCGTCGCCCGGCTCAGCGAGGACGGCGCGCTCGCCGGGAGCACCCTCAGCCTGGACCGGGCCGTGCGCACCGCAGTGGGGTGCGGCGTGCCCCTGCTCGAGGCGGTCCACGCGGCGACGGCCGCCCCGGCCGCGGCGATGGGCTGGGGGGACGTCGGCCGGCTGGAGCCCGGGTGTCGCGCAGACCTCGTGGCGCTGGATGATGACCTGGGCGTGCGGGCCGTGGTGCGCCACGGTCGGTGGGTGATCCGCTAGGCGCGGCACGTCGGTGCTCGTGATGCTCGTCCCCAGGCGCTAGATTTGTCCCCCGTGGGGATCATCGACACTCAAGGGCTCACCAAGCGCTACGGCCAGGTGACCGCCCTGGAGGGCCTCGACCTGACCATCGGGGAGGGCGTGACCGGGCTGGTCGGTGCCAACGGGGCCGGCAAGTCCACGCTGATCAAGATCCTCCTCGGGCTGATCGACGCCACCGAGGGCAGCGCCCAGGTGCTCGGCCATGACATCCGGGCCGAGGGCGACCAGATCCGGACCGTGGTCGGCTACATGCCTGAGCACGACTGCCTGCCTCCCGACGTGCGGGCGATCGACTTCGTGGTGCACATGGGCCGCATGTCGGGGCTGCCGCCGACGGCCGCCCGGGAGCGTGCCGCCGACGTGCTGCGCCACGTCGGGTTGGCCGAGGAGCGCTACCGCCTGATGGGCGGCTACTCCACCGGCATGAAGCAGCGCGCTAAGCTGGCGCAGGCGCTGGTGCACGATCCTCGCCTGGTCTTCCTGGACGAGCCGACCAACGGCCTCGACCCGGCGGCGCGCGACGACATGCTGTCGCTGGTGAGCAAGATCGGGCGGGAGTTCGGCATCTCGGTCCTGGTGACCTCACACCTGCTCGGCGAGCTGGAGCGGGTCAGCGACCACGTCGTCGTCCTCGACGGGGGGCACCTGCTGCGTTCACAGGCCACCACCGAGTTCACCTCAGACACCGGGCTGTTGCTCGTCGAGGTGATGGGGACGGGCGACGCGCAGACCGACATGGGGGAGCGGCTGGCCGCCCTGGGCATCCCGTGCCGACCCCGCGGCAAGCTCATCGAGATCAACGCACCGGGTCGCAGCGACCTCCACGACCTGATCCGTGACACGGCGGTCGACGCGGGCGTGGGTCTGGTCCGGCTGGCGGCCGACCACCGACACATCGAGGACGTCTTCCGGGAGGAGGCAGGCCATGGCGCTCCCAACTGAGGGACCGGGACCCGGTGGGGTCATCCACGACATCGGCTACCGGCCCTACACCGGGCCGCGGCTCGGGACGGCGTCGGCTGCGCGCTCGCTCTTTGCGACCGGACTGCTCAATGCCTATGGCATCGGACGCTCCGGTCGCGCCAAGATCCTGCCGATGGTGCTGCTGGCCTTCATGCTCGTCCCAGCGGCGATCATGGTGGCGATCATGGTCACGCTCGGCCTGACCGAGGGATTCATCAACTACGGCAGCTACCCCGTGCAGCTGATGCTGCTCATCGTGATCTTCGTCGCAGCCCAGGCGCCGGTCCTGTTCTCGCGGGACCTGCGGTCCGGGGCGATCTCGCTCTATCTCGCGCGGCCCCTCGGCGCGTCGGCCTTTGCCCTGATCCGCTGGTCATCCCTGTTCGTGGCGGTCCTGGTCTTCGTCGGGGTGCCGATCATCGTGCTGTATGTCGGAGCGCTGTCGGCCGAGGCCGACTTCGCCGAGCATACGGGCGAGTTCGCTGCCGCGATGGTGGGCGTGATCCTGCTGGCCGCAGTGCTCGCGACGCTGTCCGCGCTGGTGGCGGCGCACACCCGTCGGCGCGGCCTGGCGGTCGGGGTCACCATCATCGCGCTCCTGATCAGCACCGGGGTCGTGACCGCCGTCCAGGCCATCACCTCGGAGATGGGCAACGAGGTGGGGGCGCGCATCGCCGGGCTGCTCTCGCCGTTCTCTCTCGTCGACGGGGTGCAGGCGGAGCTGTTGGGGGGCGTCGGCTCCTTCCAGGTGTCGCCGGGCACCACCGCGTGGGGGCTGCTCTATCTGGCGGTGGCGCTGGCCGTGATCGCCGGCGGGCTGTGGGTGCTGGTCCGCTACTACCGGAAGCAGGCGGGACGATGAGCGTTGTCGAGCTGACCAACTCCTCGCGCTGGTATGGCAACGTCGTGGCGGTCAACGACGTGTCGATGAAGATCGGGCCAGGGGTGACGGGACTGCTCGGGCCCAACGGGGCCGGCAAGACGACGCTGATCGCGATGATGGCTGGCTTCCTGGCGCCCTCGGCCGGCGAGGTCACCCTCGACGGTGCGCCGGTGTGGGGCAACGTCTCGGTCTATCGCACGATCGGGTTGGTGCCCGAGCGGGAGGCGAGCTTCGGCTATCTGACCGGCCGGCAGTTCGTGCGGGCCAACGCCGAGCTCCACCAGCTTCCGGCGCCCGGTGAGGCGACCGAGCGGGCGCTGGACATCGTCGACCTGGTGGAGGCTGCGGGGCGCAACATCAGCACCTACTCCAAGGGCATGAGGCAGCGCATCAAGCTGGCGGCGGCCCTGGTGCACGACCCAGGGGTGATGCTGCTGGACGAGCCGTTCAACGGCGTCGACCCACGCCAGCGGCTGCACCTGATGGAGCTGCTCACCCGGTTGGGCGCCGAGGGGCGCACCGTGCTCTTCAGCTCCCACATCCTGGAGGAGGTCGAGCAGATCGCGCGCCACATCGAGGTCGTCGTCTCGGGCCGGCACGCGGCCTCCGGAGACTTCGGTGCCATCCGCCGGCTGATGACCGACCGGCCGGACAAATACCTGCTGCGCAGCAGCGACGACCGCTTGCTGGCCACGGCACTGATGGCCACGCCGAGCGTGGCGGGCGTCCAGCTCGATGCCCGGGGCGGGGTCCTGGTGCAGGTGACCGACTTCGGCTCGTTTGCCGTGTCGCTGCCCCGGGTGGCTCGGGAGCGCTCGATCACGCTCCTGGAGGTCACGCCCACCGACGAGTCGCTGGAGTCCGTCTTCTCCTATCTGGTGTCCGCATGAATGCCACGATCTCGAGGTTGGCGCTGCAGTCCCTGTTTGGTCAGAAGCGGTGGTGGGCGCTGCTGTCCCTGCCGCTCCTGCTCATCGGGCTGGCCCTGCTCGTCCGGCTGCTGACACGGGGCGAGGCAGGCGGGGCGTTCGAGGTCATCGTCGTGGGGGTCGGGATCACTGCGGCGACTCTCGTGGCGCTCCTGGCCACGACGGGTGTCCTCGGTCCCGAGATCGACGACGGGTCCATCATCTATCTGCTCGCCAAACCGATCTCGCGCTACTCCGTCGTGCTGAGCAAGCTGCTGGTCGCGGTGGGCGTCACGGTGGTGCTCGGGGCGGGTTCGCTGCTGGTCTCGGGCCTGATCCTGGAACCGTCGGACCTGCAGCAGGCGCTGGCGGTGACGGCCGGCATGGCGGTCGCAGGTGCGGCCTACTGCAGCATCTTCATGGTCTTCTCCGCAGTCAACCGGCACGCGATGGTGACCGGGCTGATCTATGTCCTGGTCTTTGAGGGACTGCTGGCCAGCTGGCTGAGCGGGCTGCGTTATCTCAGCGTCTCGGCCTGGGGCAGACGGATCGCCGAGGGCATCGACGACTCGCTGAACCTGGCCGCCGGCAACCTGCCCCTGGCCTATGCCTGGGTGGCAAGTGCTGTCGTGGTGGTGGCCGGCTGCGTCCTCGCCGGTCGGCGCCTGTCGCGGTTCCAGCTCCGCGGCGAGGAGTAGCCTCCCCGGCTGACTCGGCCTCCGCGCCCAGCCGGGCACGGAGGGGACCGAGAGGTCAGCGGGCGGTGTAGCCGCCGTCGACGACAAACTCTGAGCCGGTGCAGAACCCTGCGTCGTCGCTGGCCAGGAAGACGATCAGCGAGGCGACCTCATCGGGTGTGCCAAGACGGCCCATCGGCGTGGCTCCGGCGAGCATCGCGCGGTCGGTCTCGCCCAGGATGGGTGTCTCGATGAATCCAGGGTGCACCGAGTTCACCCGCACCCCCTCCGTGGCCCAGCCCAGCGCCGCGCTCTTGGACAGCAGTCGCACGGCACCCTTGGCCGAGTGGTAGGCCGGTCCGGTGCCGAAGCCGCCGACGATGCCAAACATCGAGGAGACGTTGATCACCGAGCCGTGGCCGGACGCCTTGAGGGCCTCGGCGGCAGCTCGCATGCCGAGGAAGACGCTGGTCTGGGTGACCGCCACCACCTTGTCCCAGGTCTGCGTCGTGGTCTCCTCGATCGGCTGCTCGTCGCCGATCCCGGCATTGTTCACCAGGATGTCGAGCCGGCCGTGCTCGGTGAGGGTGTGCTCGATCGCGGCCGTCCAGCTGTCCTCGTCCGCGACGTCCAGGTGGACATAGCTCGCCGCCCCGTCGGACGCGGTGACCTCGTCGACGATCTCGGCACCCAGGGTGTCCTGAATGTCGGCCACGACGACGGCGCAGCCCTCCCGGGCCAGCTGCAGCACCGTGGCGCGGCCGATCCCGCTGGAGCCTCCCGTGACGATCGCGACCCTGCCCTCGAACCGTGCCATGACTGCCTCCTGTCGGTGCGTCGGGTCAGGTGCCCGCGCCTGCCTCCAGTATCTACTACAAACCGTAGTAAAGCCAAAGGGCTACGCAGAGACCCGTCAAGGAGACCGCGCTGACCCGTCAAGGAGACCGCACTGACGCCGTCAAGGAGGCCGCGCACTGACCCGGAGCCCACCTGCCGTCGATCGGCGTGCCCGGGAGACGCCGTCAGCGGGCCTCGCGCAGCAGGTCCTGGATCCGGCCGACACCCTCGGCCAGGTCGTTGTCGCCCAGGGCGTAGGACAGGCGCAGATAGCCCGAGGGTCCGAACGCCTCGCCGGGCACCACGGCCACCTCGACCTCGTCGAGGATCAGGCTGGCGAGCTCGGCCGACGTCTGCGGCGTGCGGCCCCGGATCGTGCGACCCAGCACCCCGGCCACGCTCGGGTAGGCATAGAACGCACCCTGCGGTGTCGGGCAGCTGACGCCCTCGATCTCGTTGAGCATGCCGACCATGGTCTGGCGACGACGGTCGAACGCCGTGCGCATCTCAACCACCGCCTCCAGTGACCCCTGCAGCGCCGCGATGGCGGCGCGCTGCGAGACGTTGGCGACGTTGGACGTCGCGTGGGACTGCAGGTTGGTCGCTGCCTTGATCACGTCCTTGGGTCCGATCATCCAGCCGACCCGCCAGCCGGTCATCGCATAGGTCTTGGCGACACCGTTGAGGACGACGCAGGTCTCGGCGAGCTCGGGGACGAGCACCGGCATGGAGGGTGCGGTGGCGCCGTCATAGAGCAGGTGCTCATAGATCTCGTCGGTGAGCACCCAGATGCCGTGCTCCAGCGCCCAGCGGCCGATCGTCTCCACCTGCTCGGGCGGATAGACCGCGCCCGTCGGGTTGGACGGCGAGCAGAAGAGCAGCGCCTTGGTCCGCTCGGTGCGCGCGGCCTCGAGCTGGTCCACCGTCACGAGGTAGCCCTGGTCCTCGCCGGCGAAGACGTCCACCGGCGTGCCACCGGCCAGCCGGATGGCCTCGGGGTAGGTCGTCCAGTAGGGGGTGGGCAGGATCACCTCGTCACCGGGGTTCAGCAGCGTGGCGAAGGTGTTGTAGACCGCCTGCTTGCCGCCGTTGGTGACCAGCACGTTGGCCGGCTCCACGGCATACGCACTGTCCCGCTGCGTCTTGGCGACGATCGCGGCCTTGAGGTCGGGCAGCCCACCGGCGGGAGAGTAGCGGTGGTTCACCGGATCCTGAGCCGCGGCCACGGCGGCGGCCACCACATAGTCAGGCGTCGGGAAGTCCGGCTCGCCCGCGCCGAAGCCGATCACCGGACGGCCCTGGGCCTTCAGCGCCTTGGCCTTGGCGTCCACGGCGAGCGTGGCAGACTCGGCGATGGCACCGATGCGGGTGGAGATGCGGGGCTGCTGGCTGCTCTCAGTCACCTGGCCATTCAACCATCGGTGGTCTGTTTCGCAGTGACCGGCGGGATCGCGTAGACTGCCTCCTCGGGTGTTGACGCATCCCATGCTGGAGCCTGCCCACCGAGGTCCAGCAGCACAGAGGGCACTAGCTCAATTGGTAGAGCACTGGTCTCCAAAACCAGCGGTTGGGGGTTCGAGTCCCTCGTGCCCTGCGCGACGCGACCGCACCGGTCGCTGCCGACAACGAAGGATGAGGAAGGTAGTCCGTGTCTGACACAAGCGCCCGTGACACCAAGGGTGTCGACCGTGGCCAAGCGCAGGCCGCAGGACCCACCCGTCCCACGACCTTCGTGGCTCAGGTTATGGCCGAGCTGCGCAAGGTGCACCGCCCGACGCAGCGCGAGCTGATCACCTACACGATCGTCGTCCTGGTGTTCGTGCTCGTGATCATGGGCTTCGTGGTGGGGCTGGACCAGATCTTCACCCGAGTCGTCGACTTCACCTTCGGCGGCTGACCAGTCGCGTGCAGCCCGGTCGCCAGCGACCATCCCGTGCCGCAGTGACGGCCACCCCGGTCAAGTAGTAGTGAGGAAGTAGCCATGTCCGAGCAGTGGACGAACAACGCCGACGAGGCGACCGATGTCGTTGACGCGACCGCTGAGGCGACCGTCGCGGAGCCTGCAGAGGTGGCCACCGACGCCGAGACCACCGACGCCGAGACCACCGTCGAGGAGTCTGCCGACGCCGAGGCCGAGCCCACCGAGGACGTCGAGTCCGACGCTGCGGACGAGGGCGAGCCCGCGGGCGACCCCATGGAGGAGTTCCGGGCGACGTTGCAGGCGCAGTATGGCGACTGGTTCGTGATCCACTCCTACGCCGGCTACGAGAACCGCGTCAAGCACAACCTCGAGACCCGCTCCACGAGCCTGAACATGGAGGACTACATCTTCCAGGTCGAGGTGCCGATGGAGGAGGTCACCGAGATCAAGTCCGGTGTCCGCAAGCAGGTCCGCCGCGTGCGGATGCCCGGCTATGTCCTGGTCCGCATGGAGCTGACCGACGAGTCGTGGGGCGCGGTCCGGCACACCCCGGGCGTCACCGGCTTCGTCGGCAACGCGCACCAGCCGGTGCCACTGAGCATCGACGAGGTCATCACCATGCTCGCCCCGGTCTTTGACACCCCGGAGCAGGGCGACTCTCCCGCTGCTGGCGGCCAGGGCGCCACCGGCGCCACCAAGGGCGCGGCCCCCGAGGTCGAGTTCGAGGTCGGCGAGTCCGTCACCGTCATGGAGGGTCCGTTCGAGACCCTGCCTGCCACGATCTCGGAGATCATCCCCGAGAGCCAGAAGCTCAAGGTGCTGGTCTCCATCTTCGGCCGGGAGACCCCGGTCGAGCTCTCGTTCAACCAGGTCGCCAAGCTCTAATCGCTCGGGGGACTCCCTCCCCCGAGTTCCCCTGACCGAGGCTTGGTCAGGAGCGGACGTTGGTCCGCACAACTCCATAAGTTTCCGAGGACTCCGTCCTCGGATCCACAAAGACTCCGTCTTTGCGGATGCAACCGGGTCATCGCCCAAGGCGTCGGCCCACAACAAAGAGGACACAGATATGCCCCCCAAGAAGAAGGTCTCCGGCTTCATCAAGCTGCAGATCCAGGCCGGTGCGGCCACCCCGGCCCCGCCCGTCGGTCCGGCCCTCGGTCAGCACGGCGTCAACATCATGGAGTTCGTCAAGGCCTACAACGCCGCGACGGAGTCCCAGCGTGGCAACGTCATCCCGGTCGAGATCACGGTCTATGAGGACCGCTCGTTCACCTTCATCACCAAGACCCCGCCGGCTGCCGAGCTGATCAAGAAGGCTGCCGGTGTCGCCAAGGGTTCCGGCGAGCCGCACAAGACCAAGGTCGGCAAGCTGACCAAGGACCAGGTGCGCGAGATCGCCGAGTCCAAGATGGCTGACCTCAACGCCAACGATGTCGAGCAGGCCTCGAAGATCATCGCCGGCACCGCCCGCTCGATGGGCATCACCGTCCAGGGCTGAGCCCTGACGACCCGGTGCGTCGCTCACTCAGGTGAGCGAGCGGCATACCGGATCCCCGTGGCAGGACCAGCGCTGGTCCGCAGACCACAACTCCACCACTGCACAAGGAGCAGCAATGAAGCGCAGCAAGGCTTACACCGCCGCCGCCGAGAAGATCGTCGACGGCAAGTTCTACGCCCCGGTCGAGGCCATCAGCCTCGCCAGGGAGACCTCCACCACGAAGTATGACGCGACCGTCGAGGTTGCCCTGCGGCTCGGTGTCGACCCCCGCAAGGCAGACCAGCTGGTCCGCGGCACCGTCAACCTGCCGAACGGCACCGGCAAGACCGCCCGCGTGCTGGTCTTCGCCAACGGTGACAAGGCCGAGGCCGCCCGTGAGGCCGGCGCTGACCACGTCGGCTCCGACGAGCTGCTGGAGAAGGTCGCCGGCGGTTGGCTGGACTTCGACGCGGTCGTCGCCACGCCGGACCTGATGGGCAAGGTCGGTCGTCTGGGCAAGGTGCTGGGCCCCCGTGGTCTCATGCCGAACCCCAAGACCGGCACCGTCACGATGGACACCGCCAAGGCTGTCACCGACATCAAGGGCGGCAAGATCGAGTTCCGCGTCGACAAGCACTCGAACCTGCACTTCATCATCGGCAAGACCTCCTTCGACGAGGCCAAGCTGGTGGAGAACTACCGTGCCGCGATCGACGAGGTCATGCGTCTGAAGCCGGCGTCCTCCAAGGGCCGCTATGTCACCAAGGCCACGGTCAGCACGACGATGGGCCCCGGCATCCCGCTGGACCCGGCCCGGGTCGGGAGCGTGACGGTCGACTCTGCCGCGGAGTGACCTGACACAGTTCTGACACAGGGGCCGGGTGAGCACACGCTCACCCGGCCCCTGTGTGTCCGCTCTGGGCGCACGGTGACCAGACCACGAACGGCACGAGGGTCTGCGGACGGCTGGGCGGCGCACAATCCGGCAGGATGAGGGGATGACTCAGACACCGCGGGAGATCGACCGGGTCCGTGAGGCAGTGCAGGAATACCTCGCGCGCCAGCCCGAGCTGGTCCGCGCCACCGACCGGTTCGTGGCGCTGCTGACCTCGATCCTGGACGACGCGGGCATCAACTACCTGACCGTGACCGGGCGCACCAAGAGCGTCGAGAGCTTCGCAGGCAAGGCGGCCCGGATGGCCGACGGAGAGCTGCTCTACACCGACCCGGGGGAGCAGATCACCGACCAGATCGGCCTGCGGGTCATCACCTACGTGCGTGACGACGTCGACGCCGTGGTCGAGCTGCTGGCCCAGGAGCTCACGGTCCTGGCGGACCGAGACATGGGGCGGGAGACGGCCGAGGAGGGTCGGTGGGGCTACTCCAGCAGGCACCTGGTGGTCGCGGTCGACGCGAGCCGCACGCTGACCCCCGAGCGGGAGGCGCTGCGCACCGTCACGGTCTCGGTGCAGGTCCGCTCCGTGCTCCAGCACGCCTGGGCGGAGTTCGAGCACGACATCCGCTACAAGGGCACGGTGCCGGAGGAGCACGCCCCCGACCTGAACCGCCGGTTCACCCTGGCCGCCGGGCTGCTCGAGCTGGCGGACCATGAGTTCTCGGCGATCCGGGACCGGTTGCAGGCGACGATGCCGGAGCAGCACGCACAGGCTCCGGACGAGGCCGATCCGCGGCTCAGCGCCCAGGAGCTGGCCAAGTTCCTCGCGGGGCAGTATCCCGATGCGGGGTGGTCACGCACCGAGCACTACTCGTGGATCTCCGGGTTGCTGCTGGAGCTGGGCATCACCTCCCTCGACGAGTTGCGCAACGCGCTCGCCGCGGTCGATGCGGAGGTGATCAATGACCGGATGGGCTATCGCTACCCACCTGCTGCGGTCCGCCGGCTGGACGACGCGCTGCTCTCGGTCTTCGGCGAGGACTACGTCACGCTGCACGGCAACGCCCACCGGGTGGACCAGCTGCACGAACGGCTGGCCAAGCTGGACTGAGCCGACAATTTGGGCGCCGCGCGGGTTGTGCCCTACTCTTGGCGACATACCCATTGACCGCCGGTTGTCGGCGTGCCCGCGAGGGCGCCTCGACCGAAGGTTCCGCACGATGCGGGCGACCTGCGCAGGTGAACTGAGCTGCACCGCATACATCTGCGGTTGTCTGAGCCCCGTGCGCCTGCGCCGGGGCTCTTGTCGTCTGGGCCCGGAGGGTGCCGGCACCACGACAAAGGAGGCCCCATGGCGACTGCTGCGAAAGCCGCTGCCATTGCCGAGTTGACGGAGCAGTTCCGCAACTCGGGCGCGGCCGTGCTCACCGAGTACCGCGGGTTGACCGTGGCGCAGCTGACCGAGCTGCGTGGCTCGATCCGCGAGCACGCGACCTATTCCGTGGTGAAGAACACGCTCACCAAGCTTGCGGCGAACGAGGCCGGCGTGACCGACCTCGACGAGCAGCTCCAGGGCCCCACCGCGATCGCCTTCGTCACCGGTGACCCGGTCGAGGCTGCCAAGGGCCTGCGTGACTTTGCCAAGGCAAACCCTGCCCTGGTGATCAAGGGCGGTGTGCTCGACGGCAAGCCGTTGACGACCGCGGAGATCACCAAGCTCGCCGACCTCGAGTCGCGCGAGACCCTGCTGGCCAAGCTGGCCGGGGCGATGAACGCCTCGCTCACCAACGCCGTCTACCTGTTCGCCGCACCGCTGTCGCAGACCGCGCGTGTCGTCGAGGCGCTGCGCGCCAAGGTGGAGCAGGAGGGTCCCCAGGCAGGTGCAGCGGCAGATGCCGCTGCGGCCGAGACCGCGGAGGCCGACCCGGCCGCTGCGGACGAGGCACCGGCCGAGACCGTGGAGGCTGCGGCCGCTGCGGACGAGGCCACCACCGACGTCGCCGAGGGTGGCGACGACAGCTGAGATGAGCCTTCGGGCGCATCGAGGCAAGACCACACACCGCCACTCACGGCACCACTAGGAAGGAACGCCACCATGGCGAAGCTGAGCACCGAGGAGCTCCTGGAGAGCTTCAAGGAGATGACCCTGATCGAGCTCTCTGAGTTCGTGTCGCAGTTCGAGGAGACCTTCAACGTCACCGCCGCGGCACCCGTTGCCGTTGCCGGTGCTGCTCCGGCCGCTGGCGGCGGCGACGCCGCTGCCGAGGAGGAGCAGAGCGAGTTCGACGTCGTTCTCGAGTCCGCTGGCGACAAGAAGATTGCCGTCATCAAGGAGGTCCGCACGCTGACCTCCCTGGGCCTGAAGGAGGCCAAGGACCTCGTCGACAGCGCTCCGAAGGCCATCCTGGAGAAGGTCGACAAGGATGCGGCTGACAAGGCCAAGGAGGCGCTCGAGGGCGCCGGGGCCACCGTCACCGTCAAGTGACACCCGCCGGGTTCGCCCGGCAAGCCTGACAGAGCGGGCGGGACTGACCACGGGTCGGTCCCGCCCGTTTGTCGTTGGTGTGAGGGATGGGCGCAGCTGGACGCATCGTTCTCGCCAGGTGCGGGGTGTGGTGTGAGGAATGGGTGCAGCTGGACGCATCGTTCTCGCCGGGTGCGGGGTGTGGTGTGAGGAACGGGGTGCAGCTGGACGCATCGTTCTCGCCAGGTGCGGGGTGTGGTGTGAACAATGGGTGCAGCTGGACGCCTGCTGGGATGCCACCAAGGGGTGTCGACAGGCGGGGCAACTGCTGTGGGACGCGGTCCGAATCACCCCAAAATGGGGGGACACGCCGAGGCCGGGCTTGACGGGAGGCCAGCGATGGGGGCATTCTGTGGCGGCGGGATGGGCACTGCGCCGGGGGGCGGTTGGTTCAGGCTGGGGCTTCGTGTATGCTATCTCTTTGCGCTGCCCTTGTCCCGTGTCGCACCCACCAACCGAGGTTCAGACCGCACTGCTGCGGCTGGCCCCTCCTTGGTGTGGCCCGGGCCCGGTCACGCTGACCCGCTGCTCATTGTAAGGCCTGTGGAAGGACCCATCCTTGGCTGCCTCGCGCACTGCGAAGACGACTGTGTCCACCGCTCGGACGGCATC
Source organism: Ornithinimicrobium cryptoxanthini (assembly GCF_023923205.1). Lineage (NCBI taxonomy): Bacteria > Bacillati > Actinomycetota > Actinomycetes > Micrococcales > Ornithinimicrobiaceae > Ornithinimicrobium > Ornithinimicrobium cryptoxanthini. Next base: position 755,111 of record NZ_CP099490.1, read on the forward strand.
TGGCCGTTTGAGCTTCGCCAAGATCCGGGAGCCGCTGGAGGTCCCTGACCTCCTGGCGCTCCAGACGGAGAGTTTTGACTGGTTGCTCGGCAACGAGCACTGGCAGGCTCGCGTCGCCGCCGCGAACGCCGGCGGCAAGGACGACGTTCCCGATCGTTCCGGACTCGAGGAGATCTTCGAGGAGATCTCACCCATCGAGGACTTCTCCGGCTCCATGTCCCTGTCGTTCAGGGACCACCGCTTCGAGGAGCAGAAGTACTCCATCGAGGAGTGCAAGGAGCGGGATATGACCTACTCCGCCCCGCTCTTCGTCACCGCTGAGTTCATCAACAACACCACCGGTGAGATCAAGTCCCAGACGGTGTTCATGGGCGACTTCCCGCTGATGACCGACCGCGGCACCTTCATCATCAACGGCACCGAGCGTGTCGTCGTGTCCCAGCTCGTCCGCAGCCCGGGCGTCTACTTCGAGCGCACGCTCGACAAGACGGCCGACAAGGACATCTACTCGACCAAGATCATCCCGAGCCGGGGTGCGTGGCTGGAGTTCGAGATCGACAAGCGCGACATGGTCGGTGTCCGCATCGACCGCAAGCGCAAGCAGTCGGTCACGGTGCTGCTCAAGGCGCTCGGCTGGACCGAGGCCCAGATCCTGGAGGAGTTCGGCGACTACGAGTCGATCCGCGCCACCCTCGAGAAGGACTCGACGGCCGACCAGGACGAGGCGCTGCTGGACATCTATCGCAAGCTGCGCCCGGGCGAGCCGCCGACCAGGGAGGCCGCGCAGAACCTGCTCGACAACCTCTACTTCAACCCCAAGCGCTACGACCTGGCCAAGGTGGGTCGTTACAAGATCAACAAGAAGCTGGGTGTCGAGGCTCCGCTGAGCGACTCCGTCCTGCGGGTCGAAGACATCGTCGCGACGATCCGTTATCTCGTCGCGCTGCACGCCGGCGAGGACACCCTCGAGGTCGTGCGCCACGGTGAGACCGAGCAGCTGCGGGTCGAGGTCGACGACATCGACCACTTCGGCAACCGCCGTCTGCGCTCGGTCGGCGAGCTGATCCAGAACCAGGTCCGCACCGGCCTCTCGCGCATGGAGCGCGTCGTCCGGGAGCGGATGACCACCCAGGACGTCGAGGCCATCACGCCGCAGACCCTGATCAACATCCGGCCCGTCGTCGCCTCCATCAAGGAGTTCTTCGGCACCAGCCAGCTGTCGCAGTTCATGGACCAGAACAACCCGCTGTCGGGCCTGACCCACAAGCGGCGCCTGTCGGCGCTGGGCCCGGGCGGTCTGTCCCGTGACCGCGCCGGCATGGAGGTCCGTGACGTCCACCCGTCGCACTACGGCCGCATGTGCCCGATCGAGACTCCTGAGGGTCCCAACATCGGTCTGATCGGTTCGCTGGCCTCCTACGGGCGGATCAACCCGTTCGGCTTCGTGGAGACGCCCTACCGCAAGGTCATCAACGGTCGCGTGACCGACGACATCGACTACCTGTCCGCGGATGAGGAGGACCACTTCGTCATCGCGCAGGCCAACGCCGCGCTCAACGAGGACGGCACCTTCGCCGAGGAGCGGATCCTGGTCCGCGCCAAGGGTGGCGGCGGCGAGGCTGTCGACGTCCCGGCGGCTGACGTGGACTACATGGACGTGTCCGCACGCCAGATGGTGTCCGCGGCCACCGCGATGATCCCGTTCCTCGAGCACGACGACGCCAACCGTGCGCTCATGGGCGCCAACATGCAGCGCCAGGCCGTGCCGCTCGTGCAGGCTGAGGCGCCGCTCGTCGGCACCGGCATGGAGCACCGCGCGGCGCTCGACTCCGGTGACGTGGTGCGTGCCGAGAACGCCGGCGTGGTCCAGGAGGTCTCGGCCGACCTCGTCAAGGTCGCGGCCGACGACGGCACCTACCACTCCTACAAGATCGCCAAGTTCACCCGCTCCAACCAGGGCAACTGCTACAACCAGCAGGTCAAGGTCAACGAGGGTGACCGGGTCGAGGTCGGACAGCTGATCGCTGACGGTCCCGCGACCGACGGTGGCGAGATGGCGCTCGGGCGCAACCTGCTCGTGGCGTTCATGCCGTGGGAGGGTCACAACTACGAGGACGCGATCATCCTGTCCCAGCGCCTGGTCCAGGACGACGTCCTCTCCTCGATCCACATCGAGGAGCACGAGATCGACGCCCGCGACACGAAGCTGGGCCCGGAGGAGATCACGCGGGACATCCCGAACGTCTCCGACGAGGTGCTGGCCGACCTGGACGAGCGCGGCATCATCCGCATCGGTGCCGAGGTCCGCGACGGCGACCTGCTGGTCGGCAAGGTCACGCCCAAGGGTGAGACCGAGCTGACCCCGGAGGAGCGCCTGCTGCGCGCCATCTTCGGTGAGAAGGCACGCGAGGTCCGCGACACCTCGATGAAGGTCCCGCACGGCGAGACCGGCACGATCATCGGCGTGAAGGTCTTCGACCGCGAGGAGGGCGACGAGCTCCCCCCGGGCGTCAACCAGCTGGTGCGCGTCTATGTCGCCAACAAGCGCAAGATCACCGACGGTGACAAGCTGGCCGGCCGCCACGGCAACAAGGGCGTGATCTCCAAGATCCTGCCCGTCGAGGACATGCCGTTCATGGAGGACGGCACGCCGGTCGACATCGTGCTCAACCCGCTGGGTGTGCCCGGCCGGATGAACGTCGGCCAGATCCTGGAGCTGCACCTCGGCTGGGCCGCGGCGCAGGGCTGGGAGATCGCCGAGGGCGCCGAGTGGGCCGCGGGCATCCCGCAGGACGCCCACGTGGCCGAGCCGCGCACCCGCGTGGCCAGCCCGGTGTTCGACGGTGCGAGCGAGGCGGAGATCGCCGGTCTCCTCGAGTCGACCTATCCGTCGGCCTCCGGCGAGCGGCTGATCGGCGAGTCCGGCAAGGCCCGTCTCTTCGACGGTCGTTCCGGTGAGCCCTACCCGCAGCCAGTCTCGGTGGGTTATATGTACATCCTGAAGCTGCACCACCTCGTGGATGACAAGATCCATGCGCGCAGCACCGGGCCGTACTCGATGATCACCCAGCAGCCGCTGGGCGGCAAGGCGCAGTTCGGTGGTCAGCGCTTCGGTGAGATGGAGGTCTGGGCCCTGGAGGCGTACGGCGCTGCCTACGCCCTGCAGGAGCTGCTCACCATCAAGTCCGATGACGTGACCGGCCGCGTGAAGGTCTATGAGTCGATCGTCAAGGGTGAGAACGTCCCGGAGCCCGGCATCCCGGAGTCGTTCAAGGTGCTCATCAAGGAGATGCAGTCCCTGTGCCTGAACGTCGAGGTGCTCTCCAGCGACGGCACGCAGATCGACCTGCGCGAGTCCGACACCGAGGTCTTCCGCGCCGCGGAGGAGCTGGGCATCGACCTGAGCCGCAGGGAGCCGAGCAGCGTCGAGGAAGTATGACGGATGGCCGGCTCCGCGCTCACCCTCACCGGTGCGCGGGGTCGGCCCCGGCCTACGGCCTGCGACGCGAGGCAGAACGTTACGAGTCGGCCACACCGGCTCCACGGCATACGCCACTAAGAACTGTTGTAAGACCTAACTGAGACGAGCTTCGTCTCACGAGAGGATCCACGTGCTCGACGTCAACTTCTTCGACGAGTTGCGGATTGGCCTGGCCACGGCGGAGGACATCCGTCGCTGGAGCCACGGCGAAGTGAAAAAGCCTGAGACCATCAACTACCGCACCCTGAAGCCGGAAAAGGACGGGCTCTTCTGCGAGAAGATCTTCGGTCCGACCCGGGACTGGGAGTGCTACTGCGGCAAATACAAGCGGGTCCGCTTCAAGGGCATCATCTGTGAGCGCTGTGGCGTCGAGGTGACCCGCGCCGGCGTGCGCCGAGAGCGGATGGGTCACATCGAGCTCGCTGCTCCCGTGACGCACATCTGGTACTTCAAGGGTGTTCCGAGCCGACTGGGCTACCTGCTCGACCTGGCGCCGAAGGACCTGGAGAAGGTCATCTACTTCGCGGCCTACATGATCACCTCCGTCGACGTGGACGCCCGGCACAAGGACCTGCCCTCGCTCGAGGCTGAGATCGACACCGAGCGCAAGGCCCTGGAGAACCGCCGGGACGCCGACGTCGAGACGCGTCACAAGAAGCTCGAGGCCGACATCGCCGAGCTCGAGGCCGAGGGTGCCAAGAGCGACGCCAAGCGCAAGGTGCGCGACGGTGCCGAGCGCGAGATGAACCAGATCCGTCGTCGGGCCGACCAGCAGGTCGAGCGTCTCGACCAGGTCTGGGACCGCTTCAAGAACCTCAAGGTCCAGGACCTGGAGGGTGACGAGATCCTCTACCGCGAGATGCGCGACCGGTTCGGTCAGTACTTCGAGGGCGGCATGGGGGCGGCGGCGCTGCAGAAGCGTCTGCAGACCTTCGACCTCGAGGCCGAGGTCGTGCTGCTGCGCGAGATCATCGCGACCGGCAAGGGCCAGAAGAAGACCCGCGCCATCAAGCGGCTCAAGGTCGTTACCTCCTTCCTGACCACTGTCAACAACCCCGACGGCATGGTCCTGGACTGCGTCCCGGTCATCCCGCCGGACCTGCGTCCGATGGTGCAGCTGGACGGTGGCCGCTTTGCGACCTCCGACCTCAACGACCTCTATCGCCGCGTGATCAACCGGAACAACCGGCTCAAGCGTCTGCTCGACCTGGGCGCTCCGGAGATCATCGTCAACAACGAGAAGCGGATGCTGCAGGAGGCCGTCGACAGCCTGTTCGACAACGGCCGTCGTGGTCGCGCCGTCACCGGCCCGGGCAACCGGCCGCTGAAGTCGCTGTCCGACATGCTCAAGGGCAAGCAGGGTCGGTTCCGTCAGAACCTGCTCGGCAAGCGCGTCGACTACTCCGGCCGTTCGGTCATCGTCGTCGGCCCGCAGCTGAAGCTGCACCAGTGTGGTCTGCCCAAGCAGATGGCGCTGGAGCTGTTCAAGCCGTTCGTGATGAAGCGTCTGGTCGACCTGGACCACGCACAGAACATCAAGTCCGCCAAGCGGATGGTCGAGCGCGGCCGCTCCGTGGTGTGGGACGTGCTCGAGGAGGTCATCACCGACCACCCCGTGCTGCTGAACCGTGCGCCCACGCTGCACCGCCTCGGCATCCAGGCGTTCGAGCCGCAGCTGGTCGAGGGCAAGGCCATCCAGATCCACCCGCTCGTCTGCACCGCCTTCAACGCGGACTTCGACGGTGACCAGATGGCCGTGCACCTGCCGCTCTCGGCAGAGGCCCAGGCCGAGGCCCGGATCCTGATGCTCTCGAGCAACAACATCCTTAAGCCGGCCGACGGTCGCCCCGTGACCATGCCGACCCAGGACATGGTCATCGGGCTGTTCCACCTGACGTCCGAGGCGTTCTCGGACAACGGTGAGCAGGCCGAGACCGACGAGGAGACCCCGGTCAGCCGGTCGTTCGCCTCGATTGCTGAGGCGCAGATGGCCTTCGACGCCGGTCAGATCGAGGTCGGCACGCCGATCCGGCTGCGGGTCACCCAGACCGCGGCACCGCTGGGGCACGAGCTGCCCGAGGGCGCCGAGGTCACCGAGGACGGCATCGTCTCCGAGTTCCTGGTCGACACCACGCTGGGCCGGGCGATCTTCAACATCTCCCTGCCGCCGAACTACCCGTTCGTCAACGACGTGGTCGACAAGAAGAGGCTGTCCGCGATCGTCAACGACCTCGCCGAGCGCTACACCAAGGTGCAGGTCGCGGCGTCACTGGACTCGCTGAAGGACACCGGCTTCTACTGGGCGACCCGCTCGGGCACGACCGTGGCCATCTCCGATGTGATGACCCCGGTGCGCAAGGGCGAGATCCTGGACATCTATGACGCCAAGGCGGCCAAGGTCCAGACGCAGTATGAGCGTGGTCTGATCACCGACGACGAGCGCCGTCAGGAGCTCATCGAGATCTGGACCCAGGCGACCAACGAGGTGGCCAAGGAGCTCGAGACCACGATGCCCAAGGACAACACCATCTATCGGATGGTGACCTCGGGTGCTCGAGGCAACTGGTTCCAGCTGCGTCAGATCGCCGGCATGCGTGGCCTGATGGCCAACCCCAAGGGTGAGATCATCCCGCGTCCGATCAAGTCCAACTTCCGTGAGGGCCTGTCGGTGCTGGAGTTCTTCATCTCCACGCACGGTGCCCGCAAGGGACTGGCCGACACCGCGCTGCGCACCGCCGACTCGGGCTACCTGACCCGTCGTCTGGTGGACGTCAGCCAGGACGTGATCATCCGTGAGGACGACTGTGGCACCGACCGCGGCTTCCTCATGCCGATCGGCGTGGAGACCCCGAGCGGGGACCTGCGTGAGCACGATGACGTGGAGACCTCGGTCTATGCCCGCACGCTCGCACAGAACGTCGAGCACGACGGTCAGGTCCTGGCTGAGGCCGGCATCGACCTCGGTGACGTGGTCATCGACGCGCTGGTCGCGGCTGGTGTCAAGGACGTCAAGGTCCGCTCGGTGCTCACGTGTGAGTCGCTGGTCGGCACCTGTGCCAAGTGCTACGGCCGCTCGTTGGCCACCGGCAAGCTGGTCGACATCGGTGAGGCCGTCGGCATCATCGCGGCCCAGTCGATCGGTGAGCCGGGCACCCAGCTGACGATGCGCACCTTCCACACCGGTGGTGTGGCCGGTGACGACATCACGCAGGGTCTGCCGCGAGTCGTCGAGCTGTTCGAGGCCCGCACGCCCAAGGCGGTCGCCCCGATCGCCGAGGCCTCCGGTCGCGTCCAGATCGAGGACACTGACAAGTCCCGTCGGATCCTGCTGGTCCCGGACGACGGCTCCGAGGAGCACGCCTACCCGGTCACCAAGCGGGCCCGCCTGCTGATCGCCGACGGCGAGCACGTCGAGGTCGGACGCCAGCTGGTCCAGGGTGCGATCGACCCCAAGCAGGTGCTGCGCATCCTCGGCCCGCGTGCTGCTCAGCAGCACCTGGTCGACGAGGTGCAGGCGGTCTATCGCCAGCAGGGTGTGTCGATCCACGACAAGCACATCGAGGTCATCGTGCGGCAGATGCTGCGTCGGATCACGGTCATCGAGGCCGGCGACGCCCGTCTGCTGCCGGGTGAGCTGGTCGAGCGCGGCCGGTTCGAGACCGAGAACCGTCGCGTCGTGTCCGAGTCCGGCAAGCCGGCCTCGGGTCGTCCGGAGCTGATGGGCATCACGAAGGCCTCGCTGGCCACCGACTCGTGGCTGTCCGCCGCCTCCTTCCAGGAGACCACCCGGGTGCTGACGGAGGCGGCCATGCAGGCCAAGTCCGACCCGCTGCTGGGGCTGAAGGAGAACGTCATCCTCGGCAAGCTGATCCCGGCCGGCACCGGCCTGCCGCGCTACCGCAACCTCACCGTGGAGCCCACGGAGGAGGCCAAGGCAGCCGCCTACGCCGTCCCGGACTACGACCAGTTCGAGTACCCGGCCTTCGGTCCGGGTTCGGGCGAGGCCGTCCGCCTGGACGACCTGTCCGTGGGTGACGAGCGCTACTGAGCCGCTCCTCGTCATACGCAACACCCCGAAGGGGGCGCACCCAGCCGGTGCGCCCCCTTCGGCGTCCCCACCACCTCTGGCGTGTGGCCGCTGATTGGTGACGGCGCGATTGTGACCGTTGGAATGTTGGCCGCGGCGGGCATCTGGGAGGTCGAACCCTGGCGTGTGGCCGCTGATTGGTGACGGCGCGATTGTGACCGTTAAAATGTTGGCCGCGGCGGACATCTGGGAGGTCGAACCAAGGCGCTCACGGGTGCGCCTCAGGTCGCCGCGGACGAGCGTGCTGATCGGGGGGTCGCCGCCGGGGCGGGCCCCGCCGTGCCAGACTCGGGGAAGTGGAAGCGCAGGCAGAGGTGGTCCGCGCGGCAGCGGCACTGACCGGCGAGCTCCCGGTGCCGACCGAGCGTTGTCTGCTCCGGGCGGTGCGCGAGGGCGATGTCGCCGACCTGCAGGACTACCTCGGTATGCCGGCAGTCACCCAGTTCCTCGGCCACCCGGCGCTGGATCTCGAGCAGACCGCTGACCTGCTCGCCCAGTGGTTGCGAGACCGGGAGGCCGTGACCGTCGTGGTCGAGCAGGACGGGCACGTCGTCGGTGACGTGCGCCTTCGTCTGCGCCGCCGCTCCGCGATGGGGCCGGCGAGCACCTCAGAGGTCGAGGCGGCACTGGGTTATGCGTTCCACCCCCGGGTGCAGGGTCAGGGTCTGGCCGCCGAGTGTGTCGGGGCGGTCCTCGAGCGGGCCTTCCGGGTGGCAGGGGTCCGGCGCATCACGGCGCGGGTCTTCGCGCCGGCAGTCCGCTCCTCGAGGCTGCTGGCCCGGCTCGGATTCATCCGTGACGGGATCGACCGGTCCGCCGTGCTGGCACCTGACGGGTCCGCGTGGTGGGACGACGAGCTCTGGAGCCTGCTGCCCGGCGAGCGTGTCCGGTGAGCTGCCAGCGGCGGTGCGATGACGTGCTGATCCGTTGATTTGGCTCCTAGCATGCCCGGGCGGTATTCTTGCGGCTTGTGTGCGCAGACCTATCTGCGCGCGTGTTGTCGGGCTAGGTCCCGGTGACAGCAACCTCTCGCCGGGCAGCCCGCGTGGGTCCACCAACCGTCAGCAGTCTGGCAGTGCCGTGGCCTCGGGCAGGAAGTGCAGGGGAGAGCACCGGCGCGACACACCCGACCTCGGGTGCAGCGTCGGCAGACCAAGGAGCGTGATCCGGCAGCGTTGTCGGGGAGCGCAGAACACATCAACTGACGGAGAATCAGTGCCCACAATCAACCAGCTCGTCCGCAAGGGGCGCCAGGACAAGGCGAAAAAGTCCGACAGTCCCGCCCTGAAGGGCAACCCGCAGCGGCGCGGTGTCTGCACCCGCGTCTACACCACCACCCCCAAGAAGCCGAACTCGGCCCTGCGCAAGGTCGCTCGCGTGAAGCTGACCAGCGGCATCGAGGTCACGGCCTACATCCCGGGTGTTGGTCACAACCTGCAGGAGCACTCCATCGTGCTCGTCCGCGGTGGTCGTGTGAAGGACCTCCCCGGCGTGCGCTACAAGATCGTCCGCGGCTCGCTCGACACCCAGGGTGTCAAGGGCCGCAACCAGGCGCGTTCCCGTTACGGCGCGAAGAAGGAGAAGAAGTAATGCCTCGCAAGGGCCCCGCTCCCAAGCGTCCGCTGATCTCCGACCCGGTCTATGGGTCGACGCTGGTCACCCAGCTGGTCAACAAGATCCTGGTGGACGGCAAGAAGTCCGTCGCCGAGACCATCGTCTACGGCGCCCTTGAGGGCGTCCGCGACAAGACGGGCACCGACCCCGTGGCCACGCTGAAGCGCGGTCTGGACAACGTCCGCCCCGCGCTGGAGGTCAAGAGCCGCCGTGTCGGCGGTGCGACCTACCAGGTGCCGATCGAGGTCAAGCCGGGTCGCTCCACCACGCTGGCGCTGCGCTGGCTGGTCGGCTACTCCCGTCAGCGTCGTGAGAAGACGATGACCGAGCGCCTCATGAACGAGATCCTGGACGCCAGCAACGGTCTGGGTGCCGCGGTGAAGCGCCGCGAGGACACCCACAAGATGGCCGAGGCCAACAAGGCCTTCGCGCACTACCGCTGGTGACGCTGGTCTTCCGACCGCGACCAGACGACATACGCATTCGAGCTAGAGAAGAGACACAGTGGCACAGGACGTCCTGACGGACCTGACGATGGTCCGCAACATCGGCATCATGGCTCACATCGATGCCGGCAAGACCACGACCACCGAGCGCATCCTGTTCTACACCGGTGTGAAGCACAAGATGGGCGAGACCCACGACGGTGCCTCGACCACCGACTGGATGGAGCAGGAGAAGGAGCGGGGGATCACCATCACCTCCGCGGCCGTCACCAGCTATTGGAAGGGCCACCAGATCAACCTGATCGACACGCCCGGCCACGTCGACTTCACCGTCGAGGTCGAGCGCAACCTGCGCGTCCTGGACGGTGCAGTGGCGGTCTTCGACGGCAAGGAAGGTGTGGAGCCGCAGTCCGAGACTGTCTGGCGCCAGGCCGACAAGTATGGCGTGCCGCGCATGTGCTTCATCAACAAGATGGACAAGATGGGCGCGGACTTCTACTACTCGGTGCAGACCATGGTGGACCGCCTCGGCGCGACCCCGCTGGTGATGCAGCTTCCGATCGGTGCCGAGGCTGACTTCGTCGGCGTCATCGACCTGGTCCGCATGAAGGCCCTGACCTGGCACGGCGAGACCGCGCTGGGCGAGGACTACGACATCGAGGAGATCCCGGCGGAGCTGCAGGCCAAGGCCGAGGAGTACCGCAACCTGCTCGTCGAGAAGGTGGCTGAGGCTGACGACGAGCTCCTGGAGAAGTTCCTCGGTGGCGAGGAGCTGACCGAGGACGAGATCAAGGCCGGCGTGCGCAAGCTGACGCTGGACAGCGAGGTCAACCCGGTCTTCTGTGGGACCGCGTTCAAGAACAAGGGCGTCCAGCCCCTGCTCGACGCGGTCATCGCCTACCTGCCCAGCCCGATGGACGTCCGTCCGACCGAGGGCCACGAGCCCGGCGACGAGGAGACGGTGATCTACCGCAAGGCAGACACCACGGAGCCGTTCGCGGCCCTGGCCTTCAAGATCGCCACGCACCCGTTCTTCGGCACGCTGACCTACATCCGGGTCTACTCCGGTGAGATCAGCGGTGGTCAGCCGGTCATGAACGCGACCAAGGGCAAGAAGGAGCGTCTGGGCAAGCTGTTCCAGATGCACGCCAACAAGGAGAACCCGGTCGACAAGGCCTCCGCAGGTCACATCTACGCCGTGATCGGGCTGAAGGACACCACCACCGGCGACACTCTCTGCGACATCGGCAACCAGATCATCCTGGAGTCGATGACCTTCCCGGAGCCGGTCATCCACGTGGCCATCGAGCCCAAGACCAAGGGTGACCAGGAGAAGCTCGGCACCGCGATCCAGAAGCTGGCGCAGGAGGACCCGACCTTCACGGTCCGCCTCGACGACGAGACCGGCCAGACCATCATCGGTGGCATGGGCGAGCTCCACCTCGACATCCTGGTCGACCGCATGAAGCGGGAGTTCAAGGTCGAGGCCAACGTCGGTGCGCCGCAGGTGGCCTACCGCGAGACCATCCGTCGCCCCGTGGTGAAGTACGACTACACCCACAAGAAGCAGACGGGTGGCTCCGGCCAGTTCGCGAAGGTGCAGATGACCTTCGAGCCGATGGACACCACCGAGGGCGAGCTCTACACGTTCGAGAACGCCGTCACCGGTGGACGCATCCCGCGCGAGTACATCCCCAGTGTCGACCAGGGCATCCAGGAGGCCATGCAGCTCGGTGTCCTCGCGGGCTACCCGCTGGTGGGCATCAAGGCGACCCTGCTCGACGGTGCCTACCACGACGTCGACTCCTCGGAGATGGCGTTCAAGATTGCCGGTTCCATGGTGCTCAAGGAGGCGGTCCGCAAGGCGGACCCGGTCCTGCTCGAGCCCGTGATGGCCGTCGAGGTTCGCACGCCCGAGGAGTACATGGGTGATGTGATCGGTGACCTGAACTCCCGCCGTGGCCAGATCCAGGCCATGGAGGACATCAGCGGCGCCAAGATCGTCCGTGCAGTGGTCCCGCTGTCGGAGATGTTCGGGTACGTTGGTGACCTTCGGTCCAAGACCCAGGGTCGCGCCAACTACACGATGCAGTTCGACTCCTACGCCGAGGTTCCCCGGAACGTCGCGGAGGAGATCATCAAGAAAATCCGTGGTGAGTGAGCAGTAGACTCCCCACCGGAGTTTCGACCACCACACTTGCAAGATATCGCCACCTCGACAAGGAAGCAGTGGCGATGACAACACCGAGTCCTGAGGAGGACCCCAGTGGCTAAGGCCAAGTTCGAGCGGAGCAAGCCGCACGTCAATATCGGCACCATCGGTCACATCGACCACGGCAAGACGACGCTGACGGCAGCCATCTCCAAGGTCCTGCACGACAAGTTCCCGACCCTCAACGAGGCGTCCGCGTTCGACACGATCGACAAGGCGCCCGAAGAGAAGCAGCGCGGCATCACGATCTCGATCTCGCACATCGAGTACCAGACCGAGAAGCGTCACTACGCGCACGTGGACTGCCCGGGTCACGCTGACTACGTCAAGAACATGATCACCGGTGCTGCCCAGATGGACGGTGCGATCCTGGTCGTGGCGGCCACCGACGGCCCGATGCCGCAGACCAAGGAGCACGTCCTCCTGGCCCGCCAGGTCGGCGTTCCCTACATCGTCGTGGCGCTGAACAAGTCCGACATGGTCGACGACGAGGAGATCATGGAGCTCGTCGAGATGGAGGTCCGCGAACTGCTGTCCTCCTACGACTTCCCGGGCGACGACCTGCCGGTCGTCCAGGTCTCGGCGCTGAAGGCGCTCGAGGGCGACGCCGAGTGGGGCGACAAGCTCATGGACCTGATGAACGCTATCGACGAGTCGATCCCCGAGCCGGAGCGCGACACCGAGAAGCCGTTCCTGATGCCTGTTGAGGACGTCTTCACGATCACCGGTCGTGGCACCGTCGTCACCGGTCGCATCGAGCGCGGCATCCTGAACGTCAACGAGGAGGTCGAGATCGTCGGCATCCACACGGGTCCCCCCGCCAAGACGATCGTGACCGGCATCGAGATGTTCCGCAAGCTCCTCGACGAGGGTCGTGCGGGCGAGAACGTCGGTCTGCTCCTGCGTGGCACCAAGCGCGAGGACGTCGAGCGCGGCCAGGTCGTCTGCAAGCCGGGTTCGATCACGCCGCACACCGACTTCGAGGCCAACGTCTACATCCTGTCCAAGGACGAGGGTGGCCGTCACACGCCGTTCTATGACAACTACCGTCCGCAGTTCTACTTCCGGACCACGGACGTCACCGGTGTCGTGCACCTGCCCGAGGGCACCGAGATGGTCATGCCCGGTGACAACACCGAGATGACGGTCGAGCTGATCCAGCCGATCGCCATGGAGGACGGCCTGAAGTTCGCCATCCGTGAGGGTGGTCGCACCGTCGGCGCCGGCCGGGTCACCAAGATCATCAAGTGACCTGACGCACTGAACTCAACTGCTGGGCCCGGCCCAGCGAGAAGTCGAAGGGCCCGCAACCTGCACAGGTTGCGGGCCCTTTGCTGTGCCCGGCTCCGGCAGCCCCGGTCACCCCAGGTCGGGGTCGGCTCCACCGGGGTTGCACCGGGCGGCCAGGAGCTGCGGACCGTCGACGACGGGGCGCCACGGCTCGAGGTGCCACACGTCCTTGGTCGGCGCAAAGAGCACGTGGCAGGTGAACTGCTCCCGCATCCCGTCGGTGTCCGCGTCGGGGATGAGCTCCAGCACCTCGGGCCAGGCCTTCTCGGACGCGCCGTGCAGCCCGCACTGGCGCAGGACCTCGGTGGGCCGCACCTCCAGGGAGGAGCGGCCATCCAGCTCGATCCACTCGGCCGCCTCGATGAGAGCCTCGCTCTCGCACGGGCTGGGAGCAGCGCCGGTCCGGCTCGCCTCCTCCGGTGCCGGGTGCGTTGACGGGTGCGTTGACGAAGTGGGGGGAGAGGGTCTCTGCGTCGTGGCACTGCCTGCCACCTCGCTCGGGGATGAGGCGCCCGGCTCCGGGGTCGGCTCGGTCGTGAGCCCGGTCGTGAGCCCTGTCGGCTCGGCCGTGGGCGAGGTCGGCGGGCCGGCGCAGGCGCCCGTGAGTGCCGACATACCGACGATCAGGAGAGCCGCTGACAGGCGGTGCCCGACAGATCGCGACACTCGTCCTCACCTTCCTGTCGGCGTGGCCAGTTGGGCACGAGGGGCCCCTCAGGGTAGCGTCGGCTCGGTGCCCTGAGTGCCAGGGACGCTAGACGTCGCGCGAACCCGAGGAGTGCCATGTCGGAACTTGATTCTTCGATGGGCGGCCAGTGGCGATTCGACCCTGAGCACACCCGGGTCGGGTTCTCGGCCAAGCACGCGATGATCACCACGGTCCGCGGTGCGTTCAACGACGTCGAGGGCATCATCGACCTCGACGTGGACAACCTCGACCAGTCGACCGTGGTGGTCCGTCTCCAGGCAGCCAGTGTCGACACGCGCAACGACAAGCGCGACGGGCACCTGCGCAGCCCTGACTTCTTCGATGTCGAGAACTACCCCGAGATCGTCTTCGTCAGCTCCACGATCGATGAGGTCGAAGAGGGCAACTTCATGGTGGTGGGCGACCTGACGATCCGGGACACGACCAAGCAGGTGGCGATCCCGATCGCGCTGCTCGGTGTCAGCCGGGACCCGATGGGCAACCTGCGGGCCGGCTTCGAAGCCACCCGCCGGCTCAACCGACGCGACTACGGTCTGGAGTGGAACCTCCCGCTCGACACCGGCGGTGTGCTGGTCTCGGAGAAGGTCACCCTCGAGTTCGAGATCTCCGCGATCAAGGTCGAGGACGAGCCCCAGGGCTGAGCGGTCCGCGGGGCCCGCAGACCCTTGGTATGCCGACCGCACCGGCGTCCTTCACGGGACCCCGCCGGGTGACTCCGGGGTGTCACCGGCGTGGGTGCGGCGCCTCCGCGCCTCGATTTGGGCCAGGGCCAGAAGTCGTGGCACACTAGACAGGTTGCTTGACGCGCGGCGCTGACTGACGTTGGTGTCTCAGCCACCCAGCACGCTCTGAAGTGCCATCCGGCACCGGGGGCGGGCAGGGGGAGCGCAAGCCCCGGCCAGGCCGGGCTCCGAACACCACCACCAGATGAGAGTGTGTCGTCTGGTGCCCGGCAGTAGGGCGACACGCCCGACCTCGGGGGTCGGAGACCACCTGGACGGCCATAAGTTCCTAGTACGACGAGAGAGAGTCAGACAAGCGATGGCGGGACAAAAGATCCGCATCCGGCTGAAGTCCTATGACCACGAGGTCATCGACAGCTCGGCGCGCAAGATTGTCGACACGGTGACCCGTGCCGGCGCGACCGTGGTCGGCCCGGTGCCGCTGCCGACGGAGAAGAACGTGTTCTGCGTCATCCGGTCGCCCCACAAGTACAAGGACAGCCGCGAGCACTTCGAGATGCGCACGCACAAGCGTCTGATCGACATTGTCGACCCGACGCCGAAGGCGGTCGATTCGCTGATGCGTCTCGACCTGCCGGCTGATGTCAACATCGAGATCAAGCTGTAAGGGCTCCACCATGACTGCTACTACCGAACGCAGCGTCAAGGGCGTCCTCGGCGAGAAGCTCGGCATGACCCAGGTCTGGGATGCCGACAACCGCCTGGTGCCCGTGACCGTGATCAAGGCTGGCCCCTGTGTCGTGACACAGGTGCGCGACGCCGACACTGACGGCTACAACGCCATCCAAATTGCTTTTGGCGCGATCGACCCGCGCAAGGTCAACCAGCCCACCAAGGGTCACTTCGAGAAGGCCGGGGTCACCCCGCGTCGCTATGTCGCCGAGCTGCGCACCAGCGATGCGGCTGACTACCAGGTCGGCCAGGAGTTCACCGTCGAGACGTTTGAGAGCGGCCAGACCGTCGACGTCACCGGCAAGACCAAGGGCAAGGGCTTTGCCGGAGTCATGAAGCGTCACGGCTTCCACGGCGTGGGCGCCTCCCACGGTGCGCACCGCAACCACCGCAAGCCCGGTTCCATCGGCGGAGCGTCGACCCCGGGTCGCGTCTTCAAGGGCCAGCGCATGGCCGGCCGCATGGGTGGCGAGCGCCAGACCACGCAGAACCTCACCATCCACGCCGTGGACGCAGACAAGGGCCTGCTGCTGATCAAGGGTGCCGTTCCGGGCCCGCGCGGCAGCGTCGTCCTCGTCCGCACCGCAGTCAAGGGGGCCTGACGCGATGACGAGCATCACTATCACCAAGCCGACCGGCGGAGACGCCGGGACCGTTGAGCTGCCCGCCGAGATCTTCGACGTGCAGACCAACGTGCCCCTGATCCACCAGGTCGTCGTGGCCCAGCTGGCCGCGGCACGCCAGGGCACGCACTCCACCAAGACGCGGGCCGAGGTCCGCGGTGGTGGCCGCAAGCCCTACCGCCAGAAGGGCACCGGCCGCGCCCGTCAGGGTTCGATCCGTGCGCCGCAGTTCGCCGGCGGTGGCATCGTCCACGGCCCGCAGCCGCGGGACTACAGCCAGCGGACACCCAAGAAGATGAAGGCCGCCGCCCTGCGCGGTGCCCTGTCCGACCGGGCCCGTCACGGACGCATCCACTGCTTGAGCGCACTGGTCGAGGGGCAGACCCCCTCCACCCAGACGGCGTTCGCGGCGCTGAGCGGCCTCACTGAGCGGGCGAACCTCCTGGTCGTGATCGACCGGGCCGACGAAATCGGTCTGAAGAGCCTGCGCAACCTGGCCGACGTCCACGTGCTGTTCGTCGACCAGCTCAACACGTATGACGTGCTGTGCGCCGACGACATCGTCTTCACCCAGGTGGCGCTCACCTCGTTCATCGAGGGCCGCCGGGTCGATGCAGCTGCCACTCCGGTCGCGGAGACTGAGGCGGCGCCTGCCGCCGAGGCCGAGACCGAGACCGTGGTCGAGGCGTCCGAGCCGGCCACGCTGGTCGACGGTGGCTTCGGCGCCGACTCGGCCGCAGCGACCGAGGACGGCTCCGCCCCCGAGGGCTTCTCCGTCAAGGGCAACAAGGACTCGATGAAGTACCACGTCGAGGGCTCCCGCTGGTATGACCAGACGGTCGCCGAGGTGTGGTTCCGTTCAGCTGAGGCCGCCGAGGCTGCTGGCTTCGCGCCGGCAGGTGGCGCGGCCGCCCAGTCCGCGGACGCGGGCCTGGACGTCGGCACCGATGAGGAGGGCACCAAGTGAGCACCGCAGTCGAGGCCAGCAAGGACCCGCGCGAGATCCTGATCTCCCCGGTCGTCTCCGAGAAGGCCTACACGCTTCTGGACCAGGGCAAGTACACCTTTGTGGTGGACCCCCGGGCCAACAAGTCCGAGATCAAGCGGGCCGTGGAGTCGGTCTTCGGCGTCAAGGTCGAGTCGGTCCACACGCTGAACCGCGTCGGCAAGACCCGTCGCACCCGGTTCGGCCTGGGCAAGCGCAAGGACACCAAGCGGGCGATCGTCACGCTTCGCGAAGGCACCATCGACATCTTCGGCACGCTCTGAGCCGGCTGTCGAGACGAGACGAGGACTTCTTAAATCATGGCTATTCGTAAGTACAAGCCGACAACGCCGGGCCGTCGTGGCTCCAGCGTCGCCGACTTCGTCGAGGTGACCCGCTCCACTCCGGAGAAGTCGCTGGTCCGTCCGCTGACCAAGTCGGGTGGACGCAACAACTCTGGTCGCATCACGACCCGTCACATCGGTGGTGGCCACAAGCGCGCCTACCGCGTCATCGACTTCCGTCGCCATGACAAGGACGGCGTGCCCGCCAAGGTGGCCCACATCGAGTACGACCCCAACCGCACGGCGCGCATCGCGCTGCTGCACTACGCGGACGGCGAGAAGCGCTACATCATCGCGCCGAACAAGCTGCGTCAGGGTGACTCGATCGAGCAGGGTCCCTCGGCCGACATCAAGCCGGGCAACAACCTGCCGATGCGCAACATCCCGGTCGGTACGGTCATCCACGCCATCGAGCTCAAGCCCGGTGGCGGCGCGAAGATCGCCCGCTCGGCCGGCACCCGTGTGCAGCTCGTCGCCAAGGACGGCCCCTACGCCCAGGTGCGTATGCCGTCCGGTGAGATCCGCAACGTGGACGCCCGCTGCCGCGCCACCATCGGCGAGGTCGGCAACGCCGAGCAGAGCAACATCAACTGGGGCAAGGCCGGCCGGATGCGGTGGAAGGGCAAGCGCCCGACCGTCCGTGGTGTCGTGATGAACCCGGTCGACCACCCGCACGGTGGTGGAGAGGGCAAGACCTCCGGTGGTCGTCACCCGGTCAGCCCGTGGGGTCAGCCTGAGGGCCGCACCCGTCGTCCGAACAAGCCCAGCGACAAGCTCATCGTTCGTCGCCGCCGCACTGGCAAGAAGAAGCGCTGAGTAGGGAGCAAGCGAACACATGCCTCGTAGTCTGAAGAAGGGTCCCTTCGTTGACGATCACCTCGTCAAGAAGGTCGAGACCCAGAACGAAGCCGGCACCAAGAACGTCATCAAGACCTGGTCCCGTCGTTCGATGATCACTCCCGACATGCTCGGCCACACGCTGGCCGTGCACGACGGTCGCAAGCACGTCCCGGTCTTCGTGACCGAGTCGATGGTCGGTCACAAGCTCGGTGAGTTTGCTCCGACCCGCACCTTCAAGGGTCACGACAAGGACGACAAGAAGGGTCGCCGTCGATGACAACTCACGCGACCAACAACACCACTGAGGAAACCACCATGGAAGCCAGGGCACAGGCGCGGTTCGTCCGCGTCACCCCGCAGAAGGCTCGCCGTGTCGTGGACATGATCCGCGGCAAGTCGGCCGATGAGGCGATCGCGATCCTGCGGTTCTCACCGCAGGGTGCCAGCGAGCCGGTGCTGAAGGTGCTCAACAGCGCCATCGCCAACGCTCGCTACGCCGCCGACCAGACGGCGCAGCCGTTCGACGAGCACCAGCTCGTCGTCACCTCGGCCTTCGTCGACGAGGGTCCGACCATGAAGCGGTTCCGTCCGCGTGCCCAGGGGCGCGCCAGCCGCATCCTCAAGCGCACCAGCCACATCACTCTGCTGGTGGGCGAGAAGCAGGGAGGTGCCCGCTAATGGGGCAGAAGATCAACCCGAACGGCTATCGCCTGGGGATCACCACGGACCACCGCAGCCGCTGGTTCGCCGACTCGACCAAGCCGGGTCAGCGCTACCGCGACTACGTCAAGGAAGACGTGGCGATCCGCAACCTGATGTCGACCGGCATGGACCGCGCCGGCATCAGCAAGGTCGAGATCGAGCGCACCCGTGACCGGGTGCGGGTGGACATCCACACCGCACGCCCCGGGATCGTCATCGGTCGTCGAGGCGCCGAGGCCGACCGCATCCGCGGTGAGCTCGAGAAGCTCACCGGCAAGCAGGTGCAGCTCAACATCCTCGAGGTCAAGAACCCCGAGACGGACGCCCAGCTCGTGGCCCAGGGCATCGCCGAGCAGCTCGCTGCCCGCGTGACGTTCCGCCGCGCGATGCGCAAGGGGATGCAGTCCTCGCTGCGCGCGGGTGCCAAGGGCATCCGGATCCAGTGCTCGGGTCGACTCGGCGGCGCCGAGATGTCCCGGTCCGAGTTCTACCGCGAGGGCCGCGTCCCGCTGCACACGCTGCGCGCGAACATCGACTACGGCTTCTACGAGGCCCGCACGACGTTCGGTCGCATCGGTGTGAAGGTCTGGATCTACAAGGGTGACCTGACGGCCAAGGAGCTTGCTCGCGAGCAGGCTGCCGCCCCGCCGTCGCGTGGCCCGCGTCGTGATGACCGTGGCCCCCGCCGTGACGACCGTGGCCCGCGTCGCGATGACCGCGCCGGTCGTGGTCCCCGTCGTGACGCCGGCACCGCCACCGAGGCCCCGGCCACGGAGGCCGCCGCCGGTGCGCCCGTCGAGGCTCCGGCCACCGACACCCCGGCACGTCCTGAGGGAGAGCAGTCCTGATGTTGATCCCACGTCGAGTCAAGCACCGCAAGCAGCACCACCCTGGTCGCAGCGGCGCCGCCAAGGGCGGCACCGCAATCGCCTTCGGTGACTACGGCATCCAGGCTCTCGAGCCCGCCTACGTCACCAACCGCCAGATCGAGTCCGCTCGAATCGCGATGACCCGCTTCATCAAGCGTGGCGGCAAGGTCTGGATCAACATCTATCCGGACCGCCCGCTCACCAAGAAGCCTGCCGAGACCCGCATGGGTTCGGGCAAGGGCTCGCCCGAGTGGTGGGTCGCAAACGTCAAGCCGGGCCGCGTCATGTTTGAGCTGTCTGGTGTCTCGGAGGACGTCGCCCGTGAGGCGATGCGCCTGGCAATGCACAAGCTGCCGATGAAGTGTCGCTTCATCGCGCGTGAGGGTGGTGACATCTGATGGCGGTCGGAAGCAAGGACCTGACGCCCGAGCAGCTGCGTGGCCTGGAGGCCAGCGCACTCGCGGACGCACTGGCGACAGCCAAGAAGGAGCTCTTCAACCTGCGGTTCCAGTCGGCCACCGGCCAGCTGGAGAGCCACGGTCGGCTGCGCGCGGTCCGCAAGGACATCGCCCGCATCTACACCGAGATGAACGAGCGCAAGCTCGGCATTGGCCGCGAGGCCACCGCCGATGAGACCACGACCGAGAAGGTGGGCTGACGATGACTGAGAACATCGAGACCCAGGCTCCCGCAGACGGAGCCGCAGCCGCCACGGAGTCCGGGCGCAACGACCGCAAGACCCGCCAGGGCCTCGTGGTCAGCGACAAGATGGACAAGACCGTGGTGGTCACCGTGGAGGACCGCGTCAAGCACGCCCTCTACGGCAAGGTCCTGCGCCGCAACAGCAAGGTGAAGGCGCACGACGAGGAGAACGCTGCCGGCATCGGCGACCGCGTGCTCATCATGGAGACCCGTCCGCTGTCCGCGACCAAGCGGTGGCGCGTCGTGGAGATCCTCGAGAAGGCCAAGTAAACACACGCACGGGGGGTCCGCCCCCCGTGTACCCCCCAAGACAAGCGTGGGGGAGCGTAAGACCATTCATCCACAACGTTCGGCAAGGCTCATCCGGCAGGTTCGGGAGAGAACCGGCTCGACGACAGGAGTTCGACAGTGATCCAGCAGGAGTCGCGACTGCGCGTCGCGGACAACACCGGTGCGAAGGAGATCCTCTGCATCCGTGTGCTCGGTGGCTCCGGCCGCCGGTACGCGGGCGTGGGTGACACCATCGTCGCCGCAGTCAAGGACGCCATCCCCGGTGGAAACGTGAAGAAGGGTGACGTCGTCAAGGCGGTCATCGTTCGCACCAAGAAGGAGCGTCGTCGTCCGGACGGCTCCTACATCAAGTTCGACGAGAACGCGGCCGTGATCCTGAAGGCGGACGGTGACCCCCGTGGCACCCGCATCTTCGGCCCGGTCGGCCGTGAGCTGCGCGACAAGAAGTTCATGAAGATCGTGTCACTGGCACCGGAGGTGATCTGAGATGGCGAAGCTTCGCATCAAGAAGAACGACCTGGTGCAGGTCATCAGCGGCCGCAAGCAGGACGAGGGCGGCGACCTGGGCAAGCAGGGTCGGGTCATCGTCGTCTACCCGGAGACCAACCGGGTGCTCGTCGAGGGCATCAACCGCGTCACCAAGCACACCAAGGCTGGTGACAACCAGGGTGTGAACACCGGCGGCATCCAGGTCGTCGAGGCCCCGATCCACGTGAGCAACGTGGCCATCGTGGACCCCGAGACCAAGAAGCCGACCCGCGTCCGCACCCGCGTCGAGAGCGTCGAGCGCGACGGCCGGACCAAGCAGCAGCGCACCCGCGTGTCCGTGCGCTCGGGTAAGGACCTGTGATGACGACCGAGACCACCACCACCAGCGAGACCGCCACCGAGACGGAGCGCCAGGTGCCCCGCCTCAAGACGCGGTATGCCGACGAGGTCAAGTCGACCCTGTTCAAGGAGTTCGGCTACGTCAACCACATGCAGGTTCCGGGGGTCGTCAAGATCACCGTGAACATGGGTGTCGGCGAGGCCGCCCGCGACAGCAAGCTGATCGAGGGCGCGATCAAGGACCTGGCCACGATCACCGGTCAGAAGCCGGCCGTGACCAAGGCCCGCAAGTCAATTGCGCAGTTCAAGCTGCGTGAGGGCATGCCGATCGGCGCGCACGTCACGCTGCGCGGCGACCGCATGTGGGAGTTCCTGGACCGTCTGCTGTCCCTGGCGCTGCCTCGCATCCGCGACTTCCGTGGCCTGTCCCCGAAGCAGTTCGATGGTCGGGGCAACTACACCTTCGGTCTGACCGAGCAGTCGATGTTCCACGAGATCGACCAGGACCGGATCGACCGCGTGCGTGGCATGGACATCACCGTGGTGACCACCGCCACCAACGACGACGAGGGGCGCGCCCTGCTGCGGGCCCTCGGCTTCCCGTTCAAGGAGAACTGACCCGTGGCGAAGACTGCACTTGTCAACAAGGCCAACCGTAAGCCGAAGTTCAAGGTCCGGGGCTACACCCGGTGCCAGCGCTGCGGCCGGCCCCACTCGGTTTACCGCAAGTTCGGCCTGTGCCGGATCTGCCTGCGCGAGATGGCGCACGCGGGCGAGCTGCCCGGCGTCACCAAGTCCAGCTGGTAATCCCGCACCTCCCATTCATCCACGAACTGCTACATCGCAGGTCGGCCACCCGCATCGGGCTGGCTGAAACCGCGGTGAGGAAGGGCACGAAGCCCAATGACAATGACCGACCCGATCGCGGACATGCTGACCCGCATCCGGAACGCCAACTCGGCGCACAAGGACCAGGTAAGCATGCCGTTTTCCAAGCTCAAGTCGCACATTGCGGAGATCTTGCAGGCTGAGGGCTACATCGGCGGCTGGTCCGTTGAGGACGCCGAGGTGGGCAAGACCCTGATGATCGACCTCAAGTACGGCCCGAACCGTGAGCGTTCGATCGCCGGTGTGCGCCGGGTCTCCAAGCCCGGTCTGCGCGTGTACGCCAAGTCCACCGCCATGCCGCGCGTGCTCGGCGGTCTCGGTGTGGCCATCATTTCCACCTCCTCCGGCCTGTTGACCGACCGGCAGGCGGCCCAGAAGGGTGTAGGTGGGGAAGTCCTCGCCTACGTCTGGTGAGAACGGAGGATTAAGACATGTCTCGTATTGGACGACTTCCGGTCACCGTGCCCTCTGGCGTGGACGTGACCATCGACGGCAGCAGCGTCACCGTCAAGGGCCCCAAGGGTCAGCTCGCGCACCAGGTTGCCGAGCCGATCACCGTGGGCCCGGGCGAGGACGGTGCGCTGCAGGTGGCCCGCCCGAACGACGAGCGTGAGTCCCGTGCCCTGCACGGACTGACCCGTTCGCTCATCGCCAACATGGTGGAGGGCGTGACCAACGGTTACACCAAGAAGCTGGAGATCCACGGCACGGGTTATCGCGTCGTGGCCAAGGGCTCGGACCTCGAGTTCGCCCTGGGCTACTCGCACCCGATCCTGGTCAAGGCCCCTGAGGGCATCTCCTTCCAGGTCGAGAACCCGACGCGCTTTGCCGTGTCCGGGATCGACAAGCAGCTCGTCGGTGAGACGGCTGCGAATATTCGCAAGCTCCGCAAGCCCGACCCGTACAAGGGCAAGGGTGTGCGCTACGAGGGTGAGCACATCCGTCGCAAGGTCGGAAAGGCTGGTAAGTAAGCCATGGCAATGATCGTCAAGCGTCCCAAGGGCAAGAATGCCTCGCGCATCCGCCGGCACGCCCGTCTGCGCAAGAAGATCGAGGGCACGACCGCGCGTCCGCGCCTGGTTGTGAACCGCTCCTCGCGTCACGTCTTCGTCCAGCTGGTCGACGACAGTGCGAGCCGCACCATCGCCTCTGCCTCCACCATGGAGGCCGACCTGCGCGAACTCGACGGTGACAAGACCGCCAAGGCCAAGCGCGTCGGCGAGCTGCTCGCCGAGCGGGCCAAGGCTGCTGGGGTCGAGGCCGTCGTGTTCGACCGCGGTGGCAACCGCTACGCGGGTCGCGTCGCCGCGATCGCCGACGGTGCACGAGAGGGCGGTCTGTCCCTGTGACCGCGATCAACAGCAACGAGAAGAGGACCGTCTGATGGCTGACAACCAGCGCCGTGGGACCGGTGCCACCAGCGGCACCGACAGCAACTCGGACCGCCGCGGTGGACGCGGCGATCGCCGGGACAACCGCGACAACCGTCGCGGCGGTCGTGAGGAAGAGCGCAACCAGTACATGGAGCGCGTCGTCACGATCAACCGCGTGGCCAAGGTCGTCAAGGGTGGTCGCCGCTTCAGCTTCACCGCGCTCGTCGTGGTGGGCGATGGCGACGGCACCGTGGGCGTGGGCTACGGCAAGGCCAAGGAGGTGCCCGCGGCCATCGCCAAGGGCGTCGAGGAGGCCAAGAAGAACTTCTTCCGCGTCCCCCGCATCGCCGGCACCATCCCGCACCCGGTGCAGGGTGAGAAGGCAGCCGGTGTCGTGATGCTGCGTCCGGCCAGCCCGGGTACAGGTGTCATCGCCGGTGGTCCGGTGCGCGCCGTGCTGGAGTGCGCCGGCATCCACGACGTGCTCAGCAAGTCGCTGGGTTCGGACAACTCCATCAACGTGGTGCACGCCACGGTGCAGGCTCTGAAGGACCTGGAGCCGCCGGAGGCCGTCGCCGCTCGCCGCGGCATGCCGCTGGAGCACGTCGCTCCGGCAGCGATGCTCAAGGCCCGTGCAGAGGCAGGTGCCTGATGGCTCAGCTGAAGGTGACCCAGATCAAGTCCGAGATCGGTGGCAAGCACATGCACCGCGAGTCCCTGCGTTCGCTGGGCCTCAAGCGCATCGGTCACACGGTTATCAAGGAGGACCGCCCGGAGTTCCGTGGCATGGTCCGTGCGGTCGCCCACCTGGTGACCGTCGAGGAGGTTGACTGACGATGGCTGACACCGTCGACACCGGTGCCAAGGGCACCAGCGCACTGAAGGTGCACCACCTGCGTCCCGCCCCGGGAGCCAAGACCGCCAAGACCCGCGTGGGTCGTGGCGAGGCGTCCAAGGGCAAGACCGCCGGTCGGGGCACCAAGGGCACCAAGGCTCGTTACCAGGTGCCCGAGGCCTTCGAGGGTGGGCAGACCCCGCTGCACATGCGGCTGCCCAAGCTCCGCGGTTTCAAGAACCGGTTCAAGACGACCTACCAGGTCGTCAACCTCGACAAGCTGTCCGAGCTCTACCCCCAGGGTGGCGCCGTGACGGTCGAGGACCTGGTCGCCAAGGGCGCGGTCCGCAAGGACCAGCCGGTCAAGGTCCTGGGCACCGGTGAGATCACCGCTGCCATCCAGGTGACCGGCGTGCGCTTCTCGGCCAGCGCCAAGGACAAGATCGAGTCCGCCGGCGGAACGATCGCCGAGGCCTGAGATGCGTCTGGGGCCCGTCGACCTTGGTCGCCGTGCCCTGATCCACGCAGCATGACGAAGCCCCGGAGTGCCTCAGGCACCCGGGGCTTCGTCTGTCACCACCCACGGGTGTTATCGTCACCCGATACTGCTTGACCCCGCCTGTGCGGGATCCTTGGGAGGAAAATCCTCGTGCTTTCCGCGTTCGTGCGGGCGTTCAAGACGCCTGATCTTCGCAAGAAGATCCTCTTCACGCTCGGCATCCTGGCGGTCTTCCGCCTCGGCAGCCACATCCCTGCCCCCGGGATTGACTACAGCCTGGTGCAGCGCTGCCAGGACCTGGCCAGCGGCACCAACGCCGCGCTCGGCATGGTCAACCTCTTCAGCGGCGGGGCCCTGCTCCAGCTGTCGATCTTCGCCCTGGGCGTGATGCCCTACATCACCGCGGCGATCATCGTGCAGCTGCTCACCGTGGTCATCCCGCGGTTCGAGGAGCTGAAGAAGGAGGGCCAGTCGGGCCAGACGAAGATGACGCAGTACACCCGCTACCTGACCATCGGTCTGGCGGTGCTGCAGTCCTCCACGCTGATCACCTTCGCCCGCAACCCCTCCTCCCTGTTCGGCACCTCCTGCGCGACGGTGATGCCCGACGAGTCCGTCGGCGTCCTGGTCCTGATGGTGCTGACGATGACCGCCGGCACCGGCCTGATCATGTGGCTCGGCGAGCAGATCACCGAGCGCGGCGTCGGCAACGGCATGTCGCTGCTGATCTTCGTGGCGATCGCCGCCGGCTTCCCGACCTCGCTCGCGGTCATCCAGCAGCGCTCCCTGGCCACCCTGATCCTGGTCCTGGCCCTCGGGCTGGTGATCATGACCCTGGTCGTCTTCGTCGAGCAGTGCCAGCGCCGCATCCCGGTGCAGTACGCCAAGCGGATGATCGGGCGGCGTCAGTACGGCGGCACGTCCACCTACATCCCGCTGAAGCTGAACATGGCCAACGTCATCCCGATCATCTTCGCCAGCTCGATCCTGATGCTGCCGACGATGATCGGTCAGTTCAACACCCCCAGCGACGGGTCCGCCCCGCCGTCGTGGGTCACCTGGGTCAACCGCTACCTCGGCATGGGCGTCAGCGGTCAGGACACCCACTGGCTCTACATGCTCATCTACACCGTGATGATCATCTTCTTCACGTTCTTCTACACGTCGGTCACGTTCAACCCCACCGACGTCGCCGACAACATGAAGAAGTACGGCGGCTTCATCCCCGGCATCCGTGCGGGCCGTCCGACGGCTGAGTACCTCGAGTACGTCGTCAACCGCATCACCACCCCCGGCGCGATCTATCTGGCGATCCTGTCGCTGATCCCGTTGATCGCGTTCAACGTGCTCGGCACGAGCCAGGACTTCCCGTTCGGTGGCGCATCCATCATCATTATCGTGGGAGTGGGTCTCCAGACGGTCAAGCAGATCGAGTCCCAGCTCCAGCAGCACGACTATGAAGGGTTCCTCCGCTGATGCGCATGATCATCCTCGGCCCCCCGGGAGCGGGCAAGGGCACCCAGGCCACGCGGATCGCGGAGCACCGGGGGATCCCGGCGATCTCGACCGGGGACATCTTCCGGACCAACATCAAGAACGAGACCGACCTCGGCAAGCAGGTCAAGGCGATCCTCGCCACCGGCGGCTACGTCACCGACGAGATCACCAACGACATCGTGCGGGACCGCCTGACCAAGTCGGACGCCGCTGCTGGCTTCCTGCTGGACGGTTACCCGCGGACCCTGGGTCAGGTGGACGCCCTCGACGAGATGCTGACCGACCAGGGTGCGCGGTTGGACCTGGTCCTCGAGCTCGTGGTGCAGACCGATGAGGTCGTGGAGCGACTGCTGGTCCGGGCTCAGGAGCAGGGGCGCGCCGACGACACCGAGGACGTGATCCGGGCCCGCATGAGCAAGTATGCCGAGGAGACGGCGCCCCTGGCGCAGGTCTACTCCGAGCGGGGACTGCTGCGACAGGTCGACGGCATGGGAAGCGTTGACGAGGTCGCGGCCCGGGTCCAGGAGGCGCTCGACACCCGGACCAACGGCTCCAATGGTGCTAACGGGGTCAACGGCTCCGCTCGTTGAGCGGAACCTGACCCCCGGCATACACCGATGTCCTTCCTGCGCCGTCCCAAGATCGAGGCCAAGACCACCGAGCAGATCCTGCTGATGCGCGAGGCCGGCCTGGTCGTCGGCCGGACCCTGCAGCTGGTCCGTGAGCGTGCGGTGGCCGGCACCACGACGGGCCAGCTCGACGCCCTCGCCGAGGAGTTCATCCGCAGCAGCGACAGCATCCCGTCCTTCAAGGGCTACCACGGCTTCCCGGGCTCGCTCTGCGTGAGCGTCAACGAGGAGGTCGTGCACGGCATACCGGGGGAGCGGGTCCTGCGCGACGGTGACCTGGTCTCCATCGACTGCGGCGCGATCTTCCAGGGGTGGCACGGTGACGCGGCCATCTCTTTGATCGTCAGTGGCCCCGAGGCAGGCCGTCCCGAGGACGTCGCGCTCGTGGAGGACACCGAGGCCTCGATGTGGGCCGGGATCGCCGCGCTGCGCGCCGGTGGCCGGCTGTTCGCCGTCGGTGACGCGGTGGAGGAGAGCGCGGATGCCGCCTTGGAGCGCCGTCGTGCCGCCGGGCAGGACCTGGTCTACGGGATCCTCGAGGACTATGTGGGGCACGGCATCGGCACGGAGATGCACATGGACCCGCACGTGCCCAACTACGCCGTCACCTCCAAGGGGCCGACCGTGCCCGCCGGGGCGACGCTGGCGATCGAGCCCATGATCACCCTTGGCACCATTGAGACGACCACGCTGGAGGACGACTGGACCGTCGTCACCAACGACTCCTCCCGGGCCGCGCACTGGGAGAACACCGTCGCCGTCACCGAGAGCGGACTCTGGGTGCTGACCGCGCTTGACGGCGGACAGGCCAAGTTGGCCGAAGCGCAGGCGCTGTTCCATGCCCTTGCGTAGGTCGACGGACAGATGATGACGATTGGTGCCTTGGCGGTCATGTGACGTAGACTTGACCCTCGGTCCACGTCTGGGCTCCTTCAGGGATGTCCAGGGACGGGACCAGCAGTGCAATCAACCCTGTGATCGCCACGGACCCAGGCCAGCCCTGGCCCGGAGCGGTCACTCAGAAATGTGGAGGACATGGCGAAGAAGGACGGCGTCATTGAGATCGAGGGCACCATTGTGGAGGCCCTCCCGAACGCGATGTTCCGCGTGGAGCTGACCAACGGTCACGTTGTGCTGGCTCACATCTCGGGCAAGATGCGTCAGCACTACATCCGGATCCTCCCCGAGGACCGTGTTGTCGTGGAGCTCAGCCCGTACGACCTGACCCGCGGACGCATCGTCTTCCGTTACCGCTGACCCGGAGCGGGCCCAGGCCCGAGCCAGCCAGCATCCACCCACCAGATCCGAAAGACGGCACCAGAACATGAAGGTTCAGCCGAGCGTCAAGAAGATCTGCGACAAGTGCAAGGTGATCCGCCGCAACGGGCGGGTCATGGTGATCTGCGAGAACCTGCGCCACAAGCAGCGTCAGGGCTGATCACGCCGACCGGCACCAGCCGGTCAGCACAGGTCGCGGCTTCGACCACGACGACACAACTGAAAGCAGTACGCAGCACCCGACCCCCGACTTGCGGGACGTCACCCCCGGCGTGGAGGCCGGGGACCGCGGGCGAGAGCCCACCACAGAGGATGCGGACCGGTGCTGCCCCACGACCTCCACACGAAACCAGGAGAACAGCCACATGGCACGTCTCATCGGTGTCGACCTGCCGCGCGAGAAGCGCGTCGAGGTCGCTCTCACCTACATCTTCGGCGTGGGCCGCACCCGCGCCGACAAGACGTTGGAGGCCACGGGCGTCGACCCCGCCACCCGCGTCAAGGACCTGACGGACGAGCAGCTGGTCCTGCTGCGCGACCACCTCGAGAACAGCTACCGCCTCGAGGGTGACCTGCGCCGTGAGGTTGCCGCTGACATCCGCCGCAAGGTGGAGATCGGCAGCTACCAGGGCCTGCGGCACCGCCGCGGCCTGCCGGTGCACGGTCAGCGCACCAAGACCAACGCCCGCACTCGCAAGGGTCCCAAGCGGACCGTCGCCGGCAAGAAGAAGGCCGTCAGGTAGTTCTCGGTCGGGGGCTCCGCCCCCAACTTCCCCCGAACTGCCGTTGGACTGTCACTTGCTTATTCGTCAGGAGAACTGAATGCCCCCCAAGAGCCGTAGTACGGCCGGCGCCCGCAAGGTGCGCCGCAAGGAGAAGAAGAACGTTGCCTTCGGGCAGGCTCACATCAAGAGCACGTTCAGCAACACCATCATCTCGATCACTGACCCGACCGGTGCCGTGATCGCGTGGGCCTCATCCGGCCAGGTCGGATTCAAGGGCTCGCGCAAGTCCACCCCGTATGCCGCCCAGATGGCCGCCGAGGCCGCGGCACGCCGCGCGATGGACCACGGCATGCGCAAGGTCGACGTCTTCGTCAAGGGCCCGGGTTCCGGTCGTGAGACCGCCATCCGCTCGCTCACCGCTGCCGGCCTCGAGGTCGGTGCCATCTCTGATGTCACCCCCCAGGCCCACAACGGTGTCCGTCCGCCCAAGAAGCGTCGAGTCTGAGAACCGGAAGGGAAGGTAAGGAAAGAACATGGCCCGTTACACCGGACCCATCACCAAGAAGTCCCGCCGGCTCAAGGTCGACCTCGTCGGTGGAGACAAGAACTTCGACCTGCGTCCGTTCCCCCCGGGGCAGCACGGTCGTCGCCGCAGCCAGGAGAAGGAGTACCTGACCCAGCTGCAGGAGAAGCAGAAGGCCCGCTTCACCTATGGCGTCATGGAGAAGCAGTTCCGCCGCTACTACGCCGAGGCCGCTCGTCGCCCCGGTCGCACCGGCTCCAACCTGCTGACCATCCTCGAGTCCCGCCTGGACAACGTGGTCTACCGCGCCGGTCTGGCCCGCACCCGTCGTGCCGCCCGCCAGCTGGTGACCCACGGTCACTTCGAGGTCAACGGCCACCGCGTGGACGTCCCGTCCTACCGCGTGGAGCAGTTCGACATCATCACGGTGCGCAAGCAGTCCGTGGAGAAGTTCCCGCTCGAGCTGGCTCGCCAGACCTTCGGTGACCGCCCCATCCCGGCGTGGATGAAGGTCGTCCCGGGCTCGCTGCAGATCCTGATCCACCAGCTGCCGACGCGTGAGCAGATCGACACGATCCTCACCGAGCAGCTGATCGTCGAGCTCTACTCGAAGAACTAATCCGCTGGGGGCTTCGCCCCCCGCACCCCCCGACGGCCAGGAGCTCGCAAGCTCGCGAGTTCCTGGCTGTTCCGGGGAAACCAGGGCTCGCAAGCTCGCCGGTTTCCCCGGGCCTCACGGCATACAGACAGAGATGTGCCGTGCCATCACTGGGCGTCATATAGCGGTCGCCCATGGAAAGGAAAAAACCGTGCTTATCGCACAGCGTCCCACCCTGTCCGAGGAGGTCATCTCCGACGCCAGGTCGCGGTTCTCCATCGAGCCGCTCGAGCCGGGCTTCGGCTACACCCTCGGCAACTCCCTGCGCCGGACCCTGCTGTCCAGCATCCCCGGTGCAGCCATCACCAGCATCCGCGTCGACGGGGTGCTCCACGAGTTCTCCACCATCCCGGGGGTGAAGGAGGACCTCACCGAGATCATCCTGAACCTGAAGACCCTGGTCGTCTCCAGCGAGCACGACGAGCCGGTCATCATGTATCTGCGCAAGCAGGGCTCCGGTCCCGTCACCGCTGCGGACATCGCGCCTCCGGCCGGTGTCGAGGTGCACAACCCCGACCTGCACATCGCCACGCTCAACGACAGCGGCAAGGTCGAGATGGAGCTGACGGTCGAGCGTGGCCGTGGCTATGTCTCGGCGCAGCAGAACAAGTCCGGCGACCAGGAGATCGGCCGCATCCCGGTCGACTCCATCTACTCCCCGGTGCTCGCCGTGACCTACAAGGTCGAGGCGACCCGTGTCGAGCAGCGCACCGACTTCGACCGTCTCGTGCTGGACGTCGAGACCAAGAACTCGATGGCTCCGCGCGACGCGATGGCGTCCGCCGGCAAGACCCTGGTCGAGCTGTTCGGTCTGGCCCGTGAGCTCAACGTCGAGGCCGAGGGCATCGAGATCGGCCCGTCGCCGACTGACGCCGCGCTGGCCTCCGACCTGGCTCTGCCGATCGAGGACCTGGACCTGACCGTCCGGTCCTACAACTGTCTCAAGCGCGAGGGCGTCCACACCGTGGGCGAGCTCGTCAGCCGCAGCGAGGCCGACCTGCTGGACATCCGCAACTTCGGTGCGAAGTCCATCGACGAGGTCAAGGAGAAGCTGGCCGAGATGAACCTGGCCCTCAAGGACAGCCCCCCCGGGTTCGACCCGGCCCAGGCTGACCTCTCGGAGGACCTGGATGACGAGGGCGACGCCAGTTTCGCCGAGGACGAGCAGTACTGATTCCGTTTAGGAGACCTGAGTTATGCCTACCCCCAAGAAGGGCCCGCGCCTCGGCGGCGGTCCGGCGCACGAGCGCCTGATCCTGTCCAACCTCGCCACCGCCCTGTTCGAGCACGACCGCATCACCACCACCGAGGCCAAGGCCAAGCGCCTGCGCCCGTTGGCCGAGCGCCTGGTGACCTTCGCCAAGCGTGGTGACCTGCACAACCGTCGCCGCGTGCTGGCCACGGTCCGCGACAAGGGTGTTGTCCACCGCCTCTTCACCGAGATCGCACCGGACATGGCCGAGCGCCAGGGTGGCTACACCCGCATCACCAAGATCGCGGCGCGCAAGGGCGACAACGCCCCCATGGCCGTGATCGAGCTGGTCCGCGAGCCGGTCGCCAAGAAGGCCGTCGTCACGCAGGCCGAGGGCGCCACCAAGCGAGCGGCCAAGGACAAGAAGGCTGCTGAGGCTGCCGCCGCGACCGAGGCCGACAGCGCCGAGGCCACCGAGGTCGCCACCCTGGTGGCCCCGGCCGAGACGGTCGAGGTCAACGAGGTCGTCACCGAGGACACCACCGAGGCTGCCAACACCAAGGCCGAGGACGGCGTGGACGGTGGCTTCGGCCCCGACTCCGCCGCCGCGACCGAGGACGGCGCCGCCCCCGACGGCTTCACCGTCAAGGGCAACAAGGACTCGATGAAATACCACGTTGAGGGTTCGCAGTGGTACGACGCCACCGAGGCCGAGGTCTGGTTCCGCACCGCCGAGGCTGCCGAGGCCGCTGGTTTCGAGCCGGCTGGTGGCGCTGCCAAGCAGTCCGCCGACGCCGGCGCCGACATCGGCACCGACAAGGACGACGCCTGAGCATCACCCGTCCCGTGACACCCTGAGAGGGGCTCCCGTGACACGCAAGCGCCCGTCTCCCCATGTGGGAAGCGGGCGCTCGCCTTTGTCGTCAGGGGTGAATAGTGGCCCACCTACCGCTCACCCATCCTTGGACAGGTTTCGCGTCCGCCCAGGGGGCACTAGTGAGGGTCCTGGGCGCGCCAGGAAGGTACATTCGTGCAATGCGCATCCGGATCGACCTGGCCTACGACGGCACCGACTTCAAGGGCGTGCATCCAGTCTCCATGCCCCGTGCGTGCATCCAGTCTCCATGCCCCGTGTGATTCGAGAAACAGCAACATGGGCGATGGTCTTGGGCGTGGGCATACTGCTCGGTGGCTGCTCCTCTAGTGCGAACGAGCCCGACGACAACACGACGGCTGTGACGTCGGAAGCACCCGGTGCACGTGCCACGGGGTCTCCTGTTCCGGAGGTCGAGTTCGACTACCAGGAGTACCTCGCCGTCCTTCAGCGGGCCAGCAACGTTGCAGATCCACCCACAACAGATCTCGTGCGGGTGATCGCACCCAGGGATCAATCTCAGGTGTGGTTGGACTGCATGCAGGAAGCTGGCTGGGACGTGTCGATCACGGCCGATGGCGGGATGAGCCCTCCGCCAAACCTGCCGGAGGATCAGTGGCCCGCCTTCGACGTGTCCGACTACGTCTGCCATGCCCAATACCCCGTGGATCAGTCTCTGGTCGATGCCTACGGGATCGAGCAGGTCGACCTCCTCTATGGCTACTACGTCGAGGACCTGGCCCAATGCCTGGAGGAGCGAGACCACGAGGTCCCCGATCCGCCAAGCCTGGAGACCTTCCGTGCCTCTTGGAAGGCGGACGGCACGGGAGCGTTGCACGCGAGTGAGACCACGTGGTATCCGTACCTCGGCGTTGACGCGGCAGGCCTGAGTGTCGACGAGTGGGAGCAACTCAATGAGTCCTGCCCCCAGAGCCCGCCTCGCGACGTGCTCTATCCATCCGGCCGCTGACCACAGCTGGGGTGACGGAGCAGGATGGCTCTCCGGTAGCGTGACGTCCCCATGACCACGCCCTGCCCTCTCCCCGCCGATCAGCCTCGGGTGCGCATCCGGATGGATCTGGCCTATGACGGCACCGACTTCTCGGGGTGGGCGGCCCAGCCGGGTCTGCGCACCGTTGAGGGTGAGGTTTCCGCCGCGCTGGGCACCATCCTGCGGTCCGACCCTGTCCGACTGACCGTGGGTGGGCGGACCGACGCCGGGGTGCACGCCCGCGGTTCTGTGGCACACGTCGACGTCAACCGGGCCGCCTGGGCGGGACTTCCCGGGCGTTCCGACAGGCCTCCGCAGGAGGCCGCAGTCACCCGGCTGGCAGGTGTGCTGCCCGCCGACATCGTGGTGCGAGCGGTCACGCCGGTGTCGGACGACTTCGATGCCCGGTTCTCTGCGCTGCAGCGGCGCTACACCTATCGGATCTGCGACCGCCCTGCCACGCTCGACCCGCTCCGACGCCGCGACACCGTGCTGCACAAAAAGCCTTTGGACGCCGAGGCGATGGACGAGGCGGCCCGGAAGCTGACCGGACTGCACGACTTTGCGGCGTTCTGCAAGAAGCGGGACGGCGCGACCACGGTGCGCACGCTCCTGGACTACTCCTGGGAGAGGGGGGAGGACGGCATACTCACCGGGACCGTGGTGGCGGATGCGTTCTGCCACAGCATGGTCCGCGCACTCGTGGGCTCGGTGGTCCCGGTCGGGGAGGGAGAGTATGCCGTGGGCTGGCCCCGCGAGATCCTCACCACCGGAGTGCGGGACCCGCGCGTGACAGTGATGCCTGCAAAGGGACTCTGCCTGGAGGAAATCACCTACCCGCCCGACGAGGCACTCGCCGACCGGGCAGAGCAAGCCCGCGCCACGCGCAGACTGCCCTGACGTCGGGGAGGGGGCTCACTTGGGGTGCAGGCGCGACTCCCAGTCGTCCGGCACCCTGCCGGCCGGTCCCGGCTTGGGCTGGTCCTCAGGGTGACTGTTGGGTGGAGCCAGGTCCGGGCCGTTCGGGTCCTTCCGCTCCTCCGGGTAGGAGTAGAACCACTCCTCTCCCGGCTCGAAGCTCTGCATCATCGGGTGACCGGTCTCCTTGAAGTGCGCTGTGGCGTGCTGTGACGGCGAGCTGTCGCAACAGCCGACGTGACCGCACTGCGCGCACCTGCGCAAGTTGAACCACCACCCGTCCTCGGTGGCCAGACACTCGACACAGCCGGTGCCGCTCGGCGGGACAGTGACATCGATGCCGTTGGCGTCTGCCATTGGACTCTCCTTGCCTAGGGGAGTCCACCATGGCAGGAATCGCCAGGCCGTGGGGTAGCAGTGGTGGCAGGTGGAGCAATGGGGCAGGGGGTGGCAGAGTGAGGCGATGGGACAGGAGAGGATCGCCGCGGAGCTGCAGGCCAAGGAGGCAGACCTGCTGGAACAGATGGCGCGCCTGACCCGCCCCGAGCAGGACCAGGGCGCGATCAGCTTCGGCAAACGGGTGGGCGACGGCACCGCCATGGCGGTCGACCGGCTCACGGCGGTGGGGGCGCACAGCAACCTGCAGGACATCCTCGCCCAGGTGCGCCGCGCGCTAGCCAAGATCGAGGAGAGCTCCTATGGGGCGTGCGACGAGTGCGGCACCCAGATCGCGGAGGGTCGCCTCGAGGTCCGGCCGTGGTCGACCCACTGCGTCGAGCACAGCTGAGCGCACCTTCACCTCCCACTCACGTCTGCCCAGGAGGAACAATGGACTCGGAGGTCCGCACCTATCGGACCGGGGGCGAGGAGGTCGTCCTCGACCTCACCCGCGACGCCGACCGGTTCGTCGAGAGCCGCGGGGACGGGCTGCTGCACGTCTTCGTGCCCCACGCTACGGCGGGTCTGGCCATCATCGAGACCGGCGCCGGCTCTGACGACGACCTGCTCGCCGTGCTCGCGGACCTGCTGCCGGCCGACGACCGCTGGCAGCACCGGCACGGCTCGCGCGGCCACGGCCGGTCCCATGTCATGCCAGCCCTCGTGGCGTCATACTGCAGCGTGCCCGTGCTGGACGGCCGGCTCGCGCTAGGCACCTGGCAGAGCATCTGCCTGGTCGACCTCAACGTCGACAACGCCGAGCGGACGGTCCGGTTCAGCTTCCTGAGCGGGTGATCCACGCGAGGAGGGAGTATGCCGCGTGCTCACGGCATACCCCCTCGTCGGTGTGCTGCGGGGCGCAGCCGGCGCTCACTCCTCGTTGGGGTCCTTCTCGGCGTCCTTGTGCTCGGGGTGGACGGTGCCCGGCTCGTGGTCAGCGGGGCCGTAGAGGACATAGACCTTCAGGGGCTCGTCACCGGTGTTGGTGACGTTGTGCCAGGTGCCGGCCGGCACCAGGACGATGTCGTCATCCCCGACGTCCTTGGTGAACGACAGGTCGTTCTTGGTCGGCCCCATCTCGGTGCGGCCCTTGCCCTTCTCCACCCGCAGGAACTGGTCGTTCTTGGGGTGCACCTCAAGGCCGATGTCATCGCCGACGTCGATGCTCATCACGGTGAGCTGCAGGTGCGCGCCCGTCCACAGCGTCTTGCGGAAGTTCTTGTTGTCGACCGTCATCTTCTCGATGTTGACGACGTAGGGCTCCTTGCCGTGGTCCTTGCCGGTCGTGAAGGTCTCCTTGTCCGCCATGGGTGTTGCTCCTTCTCAGTCGATGCAGGGGACTTGCCTGTTCGCTCTCGACCTTAGCGACGAGGTCTGACGACGGCGAGCCGGGAGGCGCAGTGCGACAAGGCAGAGAAACCCGGTTGAGGTGGTGACCTCCTCACCGAGACAATGAGCCTGTGGGTCATCTCGAGGTCAACGGTGTCAGTTATGCCCTGCCGGACGGTCGGGCGCTGCTCGACAGCGTCTCGCTGCGCGTCGGGGAGGGCGCCAAGGTCGCCCTGGTCGGGCCCAACGGCACGGGGAAGACGACCCTGTTGCGGCTCATCGCAGGCGACCTTGTGGCGCAGGCGGGGTCGTTGGCGCGCAGCGGTGGGCTGGGGGTGATGCGTCAGTTCATCGGGACGATGGGGCGCGACGACACGAGCGAGCCGCCGACCGTGCGGGACCTGCTGGTCTCGGTCGCCCCACCGGACCTGCGCAGGGTCGCCAGGGAGGTGGAGGAGGCGGAGTATGCCGTGATGACCGTCGACGACGAGCCGGCCCAGATGGCCTATGCCCAGGCGTTGTCGGACTGGGCGGACGTCGGCGGTTACGACTACGAGACGTTGTGGGACGTGTGCACGGTCAGCGCGCTCGGCATCCCGTTCGAGCAGGCCCAGTGGCGCACGACCGACACGCTGTCCGGCGGTGAGCAGAAGCGGCTCGCGCTGGAGGCCCTGCTGCGCGGACCGGACGAGGTGCTGCTGCTCGACGAGCCGGACAACTACCTCGACGTCCCTGCCAAGCAGTGGCTCGAGGGACAGCTGCGTGAGTCGCCCAAGACCGTGCTGTTCGTCAGCCACGACCGCGAGCTGCTGTCCAACGTCGCGACCCGCGTCGCCACGCTCGAGCCGGGAGCTGCCGGCGCCGCGATGTGGGTGCACCCCGGCAGCTTCGCCACCTGGCACGAGGCACGGGTGGCTCGCAACGAGCGTCTGGAGGAGGCGCGCCGCCGCTGGGACGAGGAGCACGCCAAGCTGCGCGAGCTGATGCTGATGTATAAGCAGAAGGCGTCCTACAACGCCGACATGGCCAGCCAGTACCACGCTGCCCAGACGCGGCTGCGCCGCTTTGAGGAGGCTGGTCCACCGGAGGCCGTGGCGATCCCGCAGCAGGTCACGATGCGGTTGCAGGGCGGTCGCACCGCCAAGAGGGCGGTGGTCTGCGAGGCGCTCGAGCTCACCGATCTGATGCTCCCCTTCGACCTAGAGGTCTGGTTCGGCGAGCGGGTCGCCGTGCTCGGCAGCAACGGCTCTGGCAAGTCACACTTCCTGCGGCTTCTGGCAGCGGGTGGGTCCGACCCCGACATCGAGCACCGTCCCGTCGGTGATGTGGTGCCGGCTCCGGTGTCGCACACCGGGGTCGCGCGCCTCGGGTCGCGGGTCCGTCCCGGCTGGTTCGCCCAGACGCACGACCACCCGGCGCTGGTCGGGCGGACCCTGCTGGAGATCCTGCACCGCGGTGACGAGCACCGCCTGGGCCGACCGCAGGACGAGGCGGCGCGCGTGCTGGACCGTTATGAGCTGGCGCGCTCCGGCGAGCAGACCTTCGACTCGCTCTCGGGCGGGCAGCAGGCGCGCTTCCAGATCCTGCTTCTCGAGCTGTCCGGGGCCACCCTGCTCCTGCTGGACGAGCCCACTGACAACCTCGACCTGCACTCGGCCGAGGCGCTCGAGACCGGACTGGCGGCCTTCGAGGGCACGGTGCTCGCGGTCACCCACGATCGGTGGTTCACCCGCGGGTTCGACCGGTTCCTCGTCTTCGGTGCCGACGGGCGGGTCCGCGAGACGACCGAGCCGGTCTGGGACGAGGGCCGCGTCCTGCGTGCACGATGACGGGTGGACGCTGTCATGACTGCGTCATGATAACGTCATGACATGGCCACGCTGCAAGTCAAGAACGTCCCGGAGGATCTCTACGCCGCCGTCAAAGCGCGTGCTGCGCAGGAGCGCCTGACGATCAGTGACCTGGTGCTGCGCAACCTTCGGCGAGAGGTCGAGAGGGAGTCGATGGCTGCCTGGATCGAGCGGGTGACAGCCAGGCGGGCGGGTGAGCCGCCGCGCGCGATCGACACGCAGGCCGTGATGGACGAGGTGCGGGTCGAGTTCGAGTGATCGTCGTGGACGCCAGCGCCATCGTCGACCTCGTCATCGACGCGCCGGCAGGCAGGGCGGTCGCACGGCAGCTGAGGGACGGGGGCGAGGCCTGGGCGCCGGAGCTGTTGCAGGTCGAGGTCGCCTCAGCACTGTGGCGACTCAACCGGGCGGGCGCGCTCGCCGACGATGAGGCGACTCAGGCGATGTCCGACGCCCTCGCAGTCCCTCTGGAGCTCGTCTCCCACCTGCTGTTGGGGCAGCGCGCCTGGGGTCTGCGGCAGGGGCTGCGGATCAGTGGCGCCTACTACGTCGCCCTGGCCGAGCACCTCGGGGCGCCGCTCCTCACCACCGACCAGCGCCTGGCGCGGGCCGCGCGGGGCATCTCGGTCACCGCCGTGACCTGACCGGTAGTGGCGTCAGAGTCGGGATGTGTGTTGCCACATCACGGTGCGCTGTGCCACGGTCTGTGGCTACAGGAAAGGGGTGCATCGTGATCATTGACGCTATCGTCCTCGACCCGGCGTCCTCGGAGCCGCCGTTTGCCCAGCTCCGCGTGCAGATCACGGACCAGGTCGCCCGCGGTGTGCTGGTCCCGGGCGACAGGTTGCCCACGGTGCGCCAGCTCGCCGGCGACCTGGGCATCGCGCCCAACACTGTGGCTCGCGCCTACCGCGAGCTCGAGGGCGACGGCGTGCTGGAGGGGCGTGGTCGTGCCGGGACGTTCGTGCGAGCCGCGGTTGCGGACGGCAGGGCAACGTCCGCTGGTGCCTCCGCCCGGGCCGCTGCCCAGCGGTATGCCGAGCTGACCCGCTCCCTGGGGCTGCCTCCCGACGAGGCGCTCGCCGTGGTGCGGCAGGCGTTGGGGACCTGAGTGCCGGTGTCGAGGTCGAGCCGCCGACGAGCCAGGTGGACCTCACCATCGGAACCAGGGGACCGAGGGAACTGTCGAGGCGCTAGTCTCCGGTCAGGCGCGAGCACCGGGTCTCGCCCACGAGAA
Organism: Ornithinimicrobium cryptoxanthini; assembly: GCF_023923205.1. Classification (NCBI taxonomy): domain Bacteria; kingdom Bacillati; phylum Actinomycetota; class Actinomycetes; order Micrococcales; family Ornithinimicrobiaceae; genus Ornithinimicrobium; species Ornithinimicrobium cryptoxanthini. Next base: position 794,283 of record NZ_CP099490.1, read on the forward strand.
GGGGATCAGCATGAAGATAGGGCGAGGAATGACCACGACCGCGCTGGCGGCCGCGGTCCTGCTTGGCGGCGCGTTCGCGAGCTCGGGCACCGTCGGCGACGACGCCGTCACCCCTTTGACCAACGCTGGCGGTGAGGTCAAGGACCTGACTGGCGAGCGAGAGCGGCCGGCCCGGATGGCACCCCAGGATGTCGTGTCTGAGGACGGCGTGACCCGGGTCTTCGGCAAGAACCGCTTTGCGACGGCTGCTGCGATCGCCGAGTTCTATGGTTGGGACTTCACAAACACGGTGGTGGTCTACATCGCCACCGGTCAGGAGTACCCGGACGCCCTAGCTCTTGGGCCGAGCACCTTCGATCTCGGCCCACTCCTGCTGGTCGGAGCGGGCTCCATCCCCGCCGAGACCAGGGCAGTGCTGACCGATCTGGAACCGTGCTTCATCGACGTCGTCGGTGGCCCCAACTCGATCACCGACGCCGTATTCGACGACCTGAAGCAGTACGCCCACCCGGAGTACTGCGAGGGCTGAGCACAGGAGACGGGCCAGGGCCGGCGAGGCTAACCCCCGCCGGCCCTGGCCCGTATGTCGCGGGTCAGGCTGTCGCCCGGTTGCAGGTCACATCAGCATCATCAAGATGAGGAACAGCAGGAAACCGCCTGCGGCCATCGCGATGGTGCCGGTGCTCTCCTTGACCTCGTAGGCCTCGACCAGGAGTTCGGCTACTGCGGTGAACAGCAGCGCAGCGGCCCCGAAGCCCAGGGCAGCGATCAGCACCGGAGCAGAGACCCCGGCAAAGACCAGCGCGCCGAGGACGGCACCGATCGGCATCATGATCGAGACAAAGGTGCCGACCCCGATCGCCGTGCTGAGTGAGCCACCGCTGGCCCGGGTGGAACCCGCGGTCGACGCGGCAACGAAGAGCAGTTCGATTGAGAGGGCAATCGCGATCAGGAGCGCGGCGGCCCCACCTGCGGACAGGGCGACGCCGATGATGGCGCCGTCGATCACGACGACGACCGCCAGGGCGACCGCCAGGCGCAGGTTCACGCCCGCCAGCAGGGAGGTCGTGGTGCTGACCTGCGTCTGGGTGGCCACGGCACCGTGCCCGGCATGGTGACCGTCCACGGGGCCCTCATCGTCGTGGCCGGGACCGTGGCCGTGGCCGGAGCGGGTGAGGATCGCGCGCAGCGTCAGCATGAACGCTGTGCCGATCACGAAACCGATGATCAGGGGCCAGCCTCCACCGAGGTGCAGTGCCTCAGGGAGCAGGTCCAGCGTGGCCGCGGCGATGATCAGTCCGGCGGCGAAGTGCTGGACATAACTGGTGAGGGTGGCGGTGGAGCTGCGAGTGGCCAGGGCGGCGATGACGGCTCCGACGACACCCGCGATGAGGCCGATGGTGCCTAGCCCAAGAGCCTGACCGAAGAGTTCCATGATTGATGTCTTCCTTTCTCGAAGTCTCGTGCCGAGCAGCCCCCGTGTCACTGGCTCGACACCTTCGAACTTACGGAAGTTCTGCGCAGCGATCCATGACGTGGATCAAGTCGCGTCGGATCGGCAACGAAGGGCGGGTCAGGTCATGAACCCGACGATGAGCAGCATCGCGGGCATCGCCAGCAGCGTCGTCGCAAAGACGCTGTCCCGGGCGAGGTCCTCGCCCCGCCGGTAGGCCGCCGCGAGAATGAAGACGTTCTGGGCCGTCGGGAGCGAAGCCATCACCACCGCCGCCATGACCTCGGCGTCGGACAGCCCCAGGATCGGGCCCGCGACAAGCCAGGTCACGGCGGGCATGACCGCCAGCTTGAGCAACACCATCCCGCCCAGCTCAGCGATGTTGGCGCGCCCCCGCGGGACGGGGGACAGCCGCATCGAGATGCCGAACGCCAGCAGCATTCCGGGGATAGCGAGGCCGGCGATGAGGTCGATGGGCGCCCGCACCATGCCGGGGAGCTCGATGCCCGCGACCGCCACGACGAGCCCGAGCAGACTGCCGATCGTCAGCGGGTTGGTGATCGGCGACATGATCAGCCGCCGCAGGGACAGTCGCCCTCGGCCGCTTGCATCGAGGCCCGCCAGCCACATGGGCTGCAGCACGAGCAACTGCAGCAGCAGGATGGGAGCAGCCCACGACGCGTCACCGAGCACATAGATGGCGATCGGCACCCCGAGGTTGTTGGAGTTGACATAGGTGACGCTCATCCCGCCCATCAGGGCGTGCGTGGCCGAGCGGTGCAGCACGAACCTGGCGAGCAGCAGGTAGGCGATGGCCGTCACCACGACACCGGCGATCGTGGCGACCAGGAAACCGGAGAAGAGCACCCCGACGTCTGCGTCGGCGACCACGAGGAAGAGCAGGGCAGGAGAGCCCACCCAGAACGTCAGCTTGGCCAGGACCTGCTGCTCGTTGCGGCCAAAGAGCGTGGTGTGCGCGAGGAACCACCCGACCGCGATGACCGCCGCGATCAGCCAGAACCCTTGCAGGACAGCCACCACGCTGAGTCATTATCCGTGCTGCGTGGTAGTCCTGCCTCCCGGGCACGGGCAGAGACCACGGTGCTGGGCCAAGGGCCCCCCGGATGTGGGCTGCTCGGGGAGACGTTACGGTGCAAGAGACGGGCCCGCTGACTGCGGAGCCCCCTCGACACAAGGAGCGTCCCATGCCCAACCCAGTTGTCAGCAAGGCCAGCACCGTCTGGAACGGCGACCTGTTCACCGGCAACGGCACCACCTCCCTGGACAGCTCCGGGGCGGCGAGCTTCCCGGTGGAGTGGAACGCCCGCGCCGAGGGCTCAGACACCACGACCACGCCGGAGGAGCTCATCGCTGCGGCCCACGCCACCTGCTACTCCATGGCGTTCTCCAACGAGCTGAAGAAGAACGACACCCCGCCCACCGAGGTGCGCACCAGCGCCGAGGTCACCTTCGTCGCCGGCACCGGCATCACCGGCATCGCGCTGACGATGACCGCCACCGTGGAGGGCATCGACGAGGCCACGTTCCAGAAGATCGCCGAGGGTGCCAAGGAGGGTTGCCCGGTCAGCCAGGCGCTCAAGGCCGTCGACATCACGCTGAGCGCCACGCTCAACTAACCGCCACGCTCAACTGATGGTCCGCCCGACCTAGCCACCCTGCCACCGGTGCGGAAAACCGGTTGCTGCCCCTCGACATACTGAGCAGGTGAAGCAGTCCGACGTTGTCATCACCGCGGTGCCCAGCGCGCCCGGGCAGGAACAGGCGCGGCTGGCCGAGGGGATCGCCGAGGTCGGTCGTCGGGCAAACACCGCGAAGTATGGCGACGCGAGCCTGGCCGACCCCGGCTCCACCTGGGCAGCATCCCTGGGTGAGACGCCCTATCGCCGACGGGTCGCACTCGTTGCTCAGGGTCCCGATGGGCAGGTGGTCGCCTACGTGTCGGCGGGCTTGCCGCTGTCCGACAACACTGCACTGGCCGAGCTGGAGCTGGAGTTCGACCCAGCGGTGGACGTGGGCAGCGTCGGCCGCGCGCTGTGGGAGCGGCTCGCTCCGATGCTGCGGGCTGAGGGGCGGGCGACCGCGCAGCTCTGGTCATCTCACGGCGAGGCCTCCGGCAGTGGACCGCGGGTCAGTCCGGTCACCGGGGTGGGGACCATCGCCTCGGATGCGACGACGGATCTGCTGATAGATCTCGGCTTCGTCCTCGAACAGGTCGAGCGCTACAGCGTGCTGGACGTCGCGGCTGTGGCCGATCGCGCCATAGAACTGCTCAGGAGGGCCGCAGCCCAGGCCGGGCCGGACTACCGGCTGCACAGCTGGGTCGGCATCACACCGGTGGAGCTGCGCGAGCAGCTGGCGGTGCTGCGCGCTCGGATGAGTGTCGACGTCCCCCTGGCGGAGCTCGACGTGGAGCAGGAGGTCTGGGACGCCGAGCGGGTGCTGCACGCCGACCAGCGGGTCGAGCAGGTCGGGCGGCTGCAGCTCATCAGCGCCGCGGAGCACGTCCCCACCGGTGCGCTGGTCGCCTACACGCTGCTGACTCAGCGGCTGGACCTGCCGGAGATCGCCTATCAGGACGACACCCTGGTGCACGGTGACCACCGTGGCCATCGGCTCGGGATGCTCGTCAAGGCAGCCAACGTCGGCGCGCTCGAGCGCCTCGCCCCGCAGGTCGCTCGGATCCACACCTGGAACGCCGACGAGAACGCTCACATGCTCGCGATCAACGTCGAGCTCGGCTTCGCGACCAAGGGTGCGGAGGGTGGCTGGCAGCTGCGGTTGGCGAACTGACGTCAACACCGGCCGTGCCGTGAGCTGGGCCGAACGTAGGCTGAAGGTCAAGGGATTGCAAAATCTTGCAAGAAATGTGGAGAAGGGCGGCGCCGCGGGTCTAGTCTTTGCAGGTCGTCCCGCGCGCTCGATCAACGGAGATCCCCATGCCTCGCCTCCTGCCCGCTGCCCTCGCCACTGCGGCGGTCGTCGCGACGGCTGCTCTCTCGCCCGCAAACGCCGCCACGGAGCCGGCTGTCGCCGCGGAGCCGGCGGTCAGCCGCTCCGTCACCCTCGTGGGTTCGCTCCAGGACGAACTGGGCTGCGCCGCCGACTGGGCGCCCGACTGCACCGCAACCCAGCTGGACCTGATCGAAGCGGGTGGCTCGGCATACTCCGGCGTCTTCGCGGTGCCCGCCGGTGCCTATGAGTTCAAGTTCGCCATCAACGGCAGCTGGGACGAGAGCCATCCCGCCGACAACGTGCCGCTCGTGCTCGAGGGGCCGGCCACGATCGAGTTCGGCTATGACGACGAGACCAACGCCTACTCGGTGACCCCGACCGACCTCGCCGGGGGAGTCAGCGACGAGGACCGCGCCCTCGCCGGCGATAGTCTGCGCAAGCCGGTGACCTCCGAGCAGTTCTACTTCGTGATGGCCGACCGCTTCGCCAACGGCGATGAGACCAATGACCGCGGCGGGATCGAGGGGGATCGGCTCGACCACGGCTTCGACCCGACCGACAAGGGCTTCTATCACGGTGGCGACCTGGCAGGCATCCGCGAGCAGCTCGACTACATCGAGGGGCTGGGCACGACCGCACTCTGGTTGACGCCGTCCTTCAAGAACCGGCCGGTGCAGGGCAGCGGGGCGGACGCGAGCGCGGGCTACCACGGCTACTGGATCACCGACTTCACGCAGATCGACCCGCACCTGGGCAGCAACGAGGAGATGCGGGCGCTGATCGACGATGCCCACGCGCGCGGGATCAAGGTCTATTTCGACATCATCACCAACCACACCGCCGACATCATCGACTACGAGGGCGACAACTACGGCTATGTCTCCAAGGAGACCAGCCCCTACCGCACGGCGACGGGCGAGGTCTTCGACGACGCCGACTATGCCGGCACCGACACCTTCCCGGAGGTCGACCCGGCGACCTCCTTCCCCTACGTGCCGACCTTCCGCGCGCCGGAGGACGCCACCGTCAAGGTGCCGGAGTGGCTGAACGACCCGCGGATGTATCACAACCGCGGCGACTCGAGCTTTGCCGGTGAGTCCAGCACCTACGGCGACTTCGTCGGGCTGGATGACCTGTGGACCGAGCGCCACGAGGTGGTCGACGGCATGGTCGATATCTATGCCACCTGGGCCGACTTCGGGATCGACGGCTTCCGCGTCGACACCGTCAAGCACGTCAACATGGAGTTCTGGCAGGAGTTCAGCCCGCGCGTGCTGGAGTCTGCCCGCGAGGGCAACGCCGACTTCTTCATGTTCGGTGAGGTCTACGACGGCGACCCGCGCTACCTGAGCCAGTACACGACGACCGGCGCCCTGCAGGCGACCATCGACTTCGGCTTCCAGGGTCGCTCCATCGACTTCGCCAAGGGCGCGGCCACCACCAGCCTGCGCGACTTCTACGCGATGGACGACTACTACACCGACACCGACTCCAACGCCTACCAGCTGCCGACCTTCACCGGCAACCACGACATGGGGCGGGCCGCGATGATGCTCGCCGGTGCCGGGTTCAGCGGCGATGACCTGCAGGCACGTGTCGAGCTGACCAATGAGCTGATGTTCCTCACCCGTGGCCAGCCGGTCGTCTACTACGGCGACGAGCAGGGCTTTATCGGCTCGGGTGGGGACAAGGATGCCCGCCAGGACATGTTCGCCACCCAGGTGCAGCAGTATGCCGAGGAGCCGCTGATCGCTGCCCCCTCCGGCAGCGTGGACCGCTTTGACACCGGCCACCCGCTCTATGAGCAGATCGCGGGTCTGGCTGACTTGCGGGAGGAGCACCCGGCGCTGGTGGACGGTGCCCAGATCCACCGCTATGCCTCCTCCGACGAGGGCATCTTCGCCTTCAGCCGGCTTGATGCCGACGAGCAGGTGGAGTATCTGGTCGTGGCCAACAACTCCACGGAGACCAAGACCGCGACCATCCCGACCTACGGCGTGCAGAACAAGTTCACCGCGATCTACGGCGACAGCGCGAGACTGAAGAGCAACAAGGTGGGCAACGTCACCGTCGAGGTGGCGCCGCTGTCGGTCGAGGTCTACGAGGGCAAGAAGCTCAAGAAGTCGAAGAACGCGCCGGCCGTCTACCTGACCGACCCGTCCGCCGGCGGCACTGTCGGTGGCCGCGCCGAGATCGGTGCCGCGACGCCGGACAACGTGTTTGCCCAGGTCACCTTCGCCTACCGCCCGGTGGGCACCACTGACTGGATGCTGCTGGGCACGGACGACAACGCGCCCTACCGCGTGTTCCACGACGTCTCTGGTATGCCGCACGGCACCCTTGTCGAGTATCGAGCGATCTTGCAGGACGCCAGCGGCAAGCTCTCGGTCGACTCGTCCTACGGGGTGGTCGGCGACCCGGCGTCTGATGGTGGTGGCGGCGAGGCACCGGAGCCGATCGGGCCGATCACCCAGCCGGACTTCGTCTCGGCCCCGGGCTCGCACAACAGCGAGATGGGGTGCCTGGGTGACTGGGAGCCCGGGTGCGACCAGGCTCAGCTGACGCTGGACGCGGATGACCAGATCTGGAAGGGCACCTACGACCTACCGGCCGGTGACTACGCCTACAAGGCTGCGATCGACAAGAGCTGGGCGGAGAACTACGGCCAGGGCGGGGCGCCCGGCGGGGCGGACATCCCCTACACCGCTCCCGGCGGTGACGTCACCTTCTACTACGACCACGCCACGCACTGGATCACCAGCGACGCGCAGAGCCCGATCCTGACCGCGCCAGGCACCTTCCAGTCCGAGCTCGGCTGCCCCGGCGACTGGTCGCCCGACTGCATGCGGCCGTGGCTGCAGGACCCGGACGGCGACGGCACCTGGACCTGGTCGAGCACGCAGGTGCCGGCTGGCAACTACGAGTTCAAGGTCGCCCACGGGCTTTCCTGGGATGAGAGCTACCCCGGCCAGGACGTGCCAGTGAGCGTGCCCTCCGACGGTGTCGTCCTCACCATCAGCTATGTCCTCGCCACGCACGAGGTCACCGCCACCACCTCCGAGGCGGGGGTGGCCCCGGACCTCAAGTCGGCCAAGGCGCACTGGCTGACCCCCGGCATACTCGCCTGGCCTGCCGACTCCGTGCCGGCCGGCGCCGAGCCGGCGTTGCTGGACTGGCGCCTGCACTGGTCGCCGGACGGCGGGCTCGCGGTGGACGCCGAGGCGGTCACCGGTGGGCAGTCCTGGCCTCTGACCTACGACCCCGCCGGTCTGCCGGCCGACGTCGTGGCCGAGCACCCGGAGCTCGCCGACTACCTGGCGCTGCGCCTGGACAAGAAGACGGCCAAGAACGCGGGCGAGATCCTGCGAGGTCAGGTCGCCGTCGGGATGTATGACGACCTGGGCCGCCTCAAGGACGCCACCGGGGTGCAGATCCCGGGTGTGCTCGACGAGCTCTACGCCCGTGCCGCCGGTGACAAGGCCCTTGGCGCGGAGTGGAAGTCGGGCAAGCCGACGCCGCGCCTGTGGGCGCCCACCGCGCACGACGTCGACCTGCTGCTCTGGCCGGCCGGTGCCGCTGGCGACGCGGCCGTCGAGGACGCCCAGCGGATCGACCTGAAGCGCGCCAAGGATGGCACCTGGTCGGTCAAGGGCGACAAGAAGTGGGCCGGACGCACCTACCTCTACGAGGTGGATGTGTTCGTGCCGAGCACCGGGGTCGTGGAGACCAACCAGGTGACCGACCCCTACTCCGTCGCCCTGACGCTCAACTCCACCCGCTCGGTGCTCGTCGACCTGGACGACCGCGCGCTGCAGCCGGCGTTGTGGCGCCACGCCAAGGCGCCGCGCATCGGCGACGAGGTCGACCAGACGATCTATGAGCTGCACGTGCGCGACTTCTCGATCAGCGACCCGGACGTCCCCGCCGAGCACCGCGGGTCCTACCTGGCGTTCGCCGACGACGGCTATGGCACCCGGCACCTGGAGGACCTCGCCGAAGCGGGGATGAACACGGTGCACCTGCTGCCGACCTTTGACATCGCCTCCATCGAGGAGGACCCCGCCGCGCAGACCAGCCCGGACTGCGACCTCGAGTCGTTCGCCCCGGACAGCTCCGAGCAGCAGGCCTGCGTCAAGGCCCAGGCCGGGACCGATGCCTTCAACTGGGGCTATGACCCGTGGCACTTCTTCGCACCGGAAGGCTCCTATGCCTCCACCGCGGACGCCGCTCACGGCGGCACCCGCGTCAAGGAGTTCCGCACCATGGTCGGTGGCCTGCACGACTCCGGCATGCGGGTCGTCCTGGACCAGGTCTACAACCACACGGCGCAGTCTGGTCAGGGTGAGAAGTCGGTCCTGGACAAGGTCGTGCCCGGCTACTACCACCGCCTCAACGCGATGGGCGTGGTCGAGACCTCGACCTGCTGCCAGAACGTCGCGACCGAGCACGCGATGGCCGAGAAGCTGATGGTCGACGCCCTCGTGGTGTGGGCCCGGGACTACAAGGTCGACGGCTTCAGGTTCGACCTCATGGGTCACCACTCGCGGGACAACATGGAGGCGGCTCGCGCGGCACTGGATGAGCTGACCGTCAGGAAGGACGGCGTCGACGGCCGGGCAATCACGCTCTATGGCGAGGGCTGGGACTTCGGTGAGGTCGCCGGCAACCGGCTCTTCTACCAGGCGATCCAGGGTCAGCTGGACGGCACGAGCATCGGCACCTTCAACGACCGGCTGCGTGACGCGGTCCGCGGCGGTGGGCCGTTCGACGAGGACCCGCGCAAGCAGGGCTTCGGCTCCGGAGAGTTCACCGACCCGAACGGGGCACCCGTCAACGGTGACGAAGCCGCCCAGCAGCGTTCGCTGGCCCACGACACCGACCTGGTGCAGATCGGCCTGGCCGGCAACCTGCGGGACTTCCAGTTCCGGAGCGCCGAGACCAGCGAGGTGGTTAGCGGTGTGGAGGTCGACTACAACGGTGCCCCTGCGGCATACGCCGAGGACCCCGACGAGGTCATCAACTATGTCGACGCCCACGACAACGAGACCCTCTTCGACTCGTTGACGATGAAGCTGCCGCCGGCCACGACGATGGAGGACCGGGTGCGGATGAACACGTTGTCCCTGGCCACCGTCACGCTCGGGCAGAGCCCGTCGTTCTGGCACGCCGGCGCCGACCTGCTGCGCAGCAAGAGCCTGGACCGCAACTCCTATGACAGCGGCGACTGGTTCAACCTGCTCGACTTCACGATGACCGACAACGGCTTCGGCCGGGGGCTGGCGCCCGAGGCCGACAACGGCGCCAAGTGGGACTACATGCGCCCGTTGCTGGCCGACCCCGCGCTGGCTCCCGAACCGGAGGACATCGCGACGTCGGCGGAGGCGGCGCAGGAACTGATCGAGCTGCGCTTCTCCACGCCGCTGTTCCGGCTGGGGACCGCTGAGGCGATCGAGGAGAAGCTGACCTTCCCGGTCTCTGGCACGGATGACGCTCACGACGGGGTGATCGTGATGCGCATCGACGACACCGTCGGCACCGACGTGGACCCGGAGCTCGACGGACTAGTGGTGGTCTTCAACGCCAGCGACAAGCCGGTCGCCCAGGTCATCCCGGGTCTGTCGGGTGCGAGCCTCTCCCTGTCACCGGTCCAGGCCGGTGGCGCGGACGAGGTGGTCAAGACCTCATCGTGGGACGCGGCCTCCGGCATACTCTCGGTCCCCGCACGCACCGTGGCGGTGTTTGTCCAGGACTAGAGTTCCCCCTTCTGACCTGGGCACGGTTGTCGCCGCTGTGGGAGTGAGATATCCCTCCCACAGCGGCGTTTTCCGTGCCCAGCCTGGGGGCGGGGTGGGGATGGCTGCCTCAGCTCGGCGCGCGGTCCACCGGCAGGGCGCAGGTGTAGAACGAGACCCGCTTGGCCGCCGGGTTGCCCTGCCCGACGCGCCGATAGCGCTCAAGCACCTCGAGGAGCTCCTCGCTCAGTGCGGTCATCTGCTCGGCCGTGACCAGCACCAGGTGGTCCTCGAGTCCGAGGACAGGCTGCCAGTGCTCTGGCCACTCCGTCCGCGAGTCGAGCCAGTCCCCGGCCCGGCCGGTGAAGTGCTCGAGGTAGTCCCGGGCCAGCCAGTCCGCCGCCGCCACGTCGTCCGGGTCGTCAGGGTCGAGTATGTCGCCGCTCGCCTCGGTCGGTCCGGGCGAGATCGTCGCGCGCCAGACCCGGCGCCGGCCGGTGCCCTCGCCGGAGTCCTCGATCAGGCCGACCTCGGCCAGCTGGCGCAGGTGATAGCTCGTCGCGCCGGTGTTGGTCTCCAGGGCCCGGGCCAGCTCGGTCGCCGTGGCGTCGCCGTGCACCCGCAGCTCGGCGAGCAGCCGGCTGCGGAGTGGATGAGCGAGCACCCGCAGGGCGGTGCGCCGGGGGGGAGAGGTGAGCTCCGACATACGACCAGTATGCACAGTTGTTGTGCATAGTTGGTGTGCGTGCCGCGCTGGGCGCGTCCAGAAACGGGGGTTGACCTGCGGGTTTAGTGGATTTGAGTGGGCTGGGCGCTGTCCCGTAAACTGGATGACTGTTGCCGATCCACGCGTCTGTGGTTCCGGCTCATGCCAATCCCACGAACACGAGGGTTATACGTGCGTACCTACACACCGAAGGCCAGCGAGATCACCCGCGCCTGGCACATTATCGACGCCACGGACGTCGTGCTGGGCCGCCTCGCGTCCCAGACCGCGATCCTGCTCCGCGGCAAGCACAAGGCGACCTACGCCGCCCACGTTGACACCGGTGACTACGTCATCATCATCAACGCGGAGAAGGTTGCGCTGACCGGCGCCAAGCTGGAGCAGAAGAAGGCCTACCGTCACTCGGGCTACCCGGGCGGTCTGACGGCCAAGAGCTACACGCAGCTGCTCGAGCAGCACCCCACCCGCGCGGTGGAGAAGGCGATCCGGGGCATGATCCCCAAGAACTCCCTGGGCCGTCAGCAGCTGTCCAAGCTCAAGGTCTATGCCGGCGACAGCCACCCGCACGCCGCGCAGCAGCCCGTCCCGTTCGAAATCTCGCAGGTTGCGCAGTAAGGAAACCATGACAGACATGACTGTGAACACCGAGGTCGAGGCCGACGAGGTCGAGCTCACCGAATACACCTCTGAGTCCGAGGCGCCGGCCGGCGAGGCCGCCCGCCGTCCCTCCGCCTCCGCGCCGGGCGCCGCCACGGGCCGTCGCAAGCAGGCCATCGCCCGCGTGCGCATCGTGCCGGGCACCGGCGAGTGGAAGATCAACGGCAAGAGCCTGGACCAGTACTTCCCGAACAAGGTCCACCAGCAGATCGTCAACGAGCCGCTGACCGTGCTCGATCTCGACGGTGCGTATGACGTGCTCGTGCGCGTCCACGGCGGTGGCCCCTCCGGCCAGGCCGGTGCCGTCCGCCTGGGTGTCGCCCGTTCGCTGAACGGTGTCGACGAGGAGCTGAACCGTCCGGCACTGAAGAAGGCCGGGCTGCTCAGCCGCGACGCGCGCGTCCCCGAGCGCAAGAAGGCAGGTCTGAAGAAGGCCCGCAAGGCGCCGCAGTACAGCAAGCGCTGATCCACGCTGCTCCGCACGCGGAGCGCGCCGGACCCGAGGGTCCCGTCCTGCACCTGGGACGGGGCCCTCGGGCTGTTCCGGTTAGGCTGTGGGGCTGATGGCGTCACTCGGCGCCCCTCCCCATCGCACTAGGAGTGGACGTGACGCGACTCTTCGGCACCGACGGTGTCCGCGGACTGGCCAACAAGGACATCACCGCCGAGCTGGCACTCAAGCTCTCCGTCGCGGTGGCCCACGAGCTCGGCTCCAGCGGCACCAGCTATGGCGGGCGGCGGGCGTCTGCCGTGGTCGGCCGCGACCCGCGCGCGTCGGGGGAGTTCCTCAGCGCGGCGGTCATGGCCGGTTTTGCCTCGGCCGGCGTGGACGTTCTTGACGCCGGCGTGCTGCCCACCCCCGCGATCGCCTATCTGACGGCCCGGATGGACGCCGAGATGGGCGCGGTGCTGTCGGCCTCGCACAACGCGATGCCCGACAACGGCATCAAGTTCTTCGCCGAGGGCGGTCACAAGCTGGCTGACCACATCGAGGACGCGATCACCCAGCGGCTGGATGCCGACTGGGAGCGCCCGACCGGCGTCGGGGTGGGCCGGATCCGCCCGTTCCCGCAGGGGGCCGACTTCTATATGGAGCACCTGCTCGCGTCGGTGCCCGGGCGGCTCGACGGTCTGCACGTCGTGATCGACGCGGCCCACGGCGCCGCCAGCCACGTCGGCCCTGAGGTGTTTCGCCGCGCCGGCGCCACCGTCGACACGATCGGCGGTGACCCCGATGGTCTCAACATCAACGACGGCTATGGATCGACCCACATGGAGCGGCTGCAGCAGGCCGTGGTGGACCGCGGAGCTGACCTCGGGTTCGCGTTCGACGGCGACGCCGACCGGTGCCTGGCTGTCGACGCCGATGGCAACCAGGTCGACGGCGACCAGATCATGGCGGTGCTGGCCGTGGACATGCGCGGTCGCGGCACCCTGGCCAACAACACGCTGGTGGCGACCGTGATGAGCAACCTCGGGCTGCTGCAGGCGATGGAGCGCCAGGGCATCGCCGTCGTCCAGACCGCGGTCGGTGACCGCTATGTCCTGGAGGAGATGCGGACCAACAAGCACACCCTCGGTGGGGAGCAGTCCGGCCACGTGATCATGCTTGAGCACGGCACGACCGGCGACGGGGTGCTGACCGCGCTCGCCGTGGCCCGCCGCGTCCGGGCCTCCGAGAGCCCGCTCGCCCAGCTCACCTCGGTGATGCACCGGCTGCCGCAGGTGCTGATCAACGTCAAGGGAGTGGACAAGAGCCGGGTCAACTCGGACGAGGCCGTGCAGTCCGCCGTCACCGCTGCCGCGGCCGAGCTGGACGGCACGGGGCGGGTGCTGCTGCGCAAGTCGGGCACGGAGCCGCTCGTGCGCGTGATGGTCGAGGCCGACACGGCTGAGCGGGCCCAGGAGTATGCCGACCGGCTGGCTGCCGTCGTCCAGGAGCGCCTCGCCCTCTGACCCTGGGCGGCGGCTTCGGAGGCTGCGACGAACCCGCGACGAAAAGGCGGGCCGGACCGACAAAACCCCTACGAAAAGGCGGGCCGGACCGACGAAACCGCTACGAAAAGGCGGGCCGGACCGACGAAACCCCTATATTTTTGGGTCAGACCAGCTGCTCCAGGAGCCCGGTGTCGACGTCATAGAGGAACCCGCCGGCGGTCGCCCGATCCTTGATCAGCGGGTGGCTCGTGACCCGGTGGACGTCCTCCACCAACGCCGCGTGCTGATCGACGACGACGTGGAAGTGCTGCCACCAGGCGTCCTGGCCGGACACCTGCGTGATCTTCTCGCGCAGCTCGTTCTCCGTCATCTGGGTCATCGCGCAGCGCGTGTGCGGGACGATCATGATCTTGTCGACGTTGAGCAGGTGCACGCCCAGGACGAGAGCCTCCAGCGCCGCCTCGGTGATCCGTCCACCCGGGTTGCGGAAGATCTTGGCGTCGCCGTGGGTCAGGCCCACCATCGCGAGCGGCTCGATGCGCGAGTCCATGCAGGTGACGATGGCGACGCCCGCCCTGGCGATGCCGTCAAAGCCACCGAGCCCGAACGTCTCGGCATAGCGACGGTTGTTGGTGAGCAGCTCGTCCATCCGAGGCGGTGCGGTGCCATCCGGCGAGGCGGCGGGGTCAGTCATCAGCGTTGTGCTCCTTGCAGTCCGGGCCGCAGCGGGATCGACATCGCCAGCGGCCTGCTCACGGCAGCGAAAAAGTCGTTGCCCTTGTCATCCACGACGATGAACGCCGGGAAGTCCTCCACCTCGATCTTCCAGACCGCCTCCATGCCGAGCTCCTCATACTCGATGACCTCGACGGACTTGATGCAGTCCTGCGCGAGCCGGGCGGCCGGTCCGCCGATCGACCCGAGATAGAAGCCGCCGTGGGTCTGGCAGGAGTCAGTGACCTGTGTGCTGCGGTTGCCCTTGGCCAGCATCACCTTGGAGCCCCCAGCGGCCTGGAACTGCTCGACATAGCTGTCCATCCGCCCGGCGGTGGTGGGCCCGAACGAGCCGGACGCCATGCCGACCGGAGTCTTGGCCGGCCCGGCGTAGTAGACAGGGTGGTTCTTCAGATAGTCCGGCATCTCCTCGCCCGCGTCGAGCCGCTCCTTGATCTTGGCGTGCACCAGGTCGCGCGCGACGACTAGCGAACCGTTGAGCGAGACCCGCGTCTTGACCGGGTGCCTGGACAGCTCGGCCAGGACCTCGTCCATCGGGCGGTTGAGGTCGATCGGGATCGAGGACTGCTTGCCGGTGCCGGACACCCCGTGCGTCTCGGAGTCGAGGTCCGCGTCCACCTCGTGCGGCATGAACTGGGCCGGGTCGGTCTCCAGCTGCTCGAGGAAGACCCCCTCCGGCGTGATCTTGCCCAGCGCCTGACGGTCGGCCGAGCAGGACACGGCGATCGCTACCGGGAGGCTGGCGCCGTGGCGCGGGAGCCGGATGACCCGCACGTCGTGACAGAAGTACTTGCCACCGAACTGCGCCCCGATGCCAAAGTTGCGGGTCAGCTCATGGATCTGCTCCTCAAGCTCGGGGTCGCGGATCCCGTGCGCGTCCATCGTGCCCTCGGTGGGCAGGCCGTCCAGATAGCGCGCCGAGGCATACTTCGCGGTCTTCATCGCGAACTCGGCGGAGGTGCCGCCGAGCACCACAGCCAGGTGGTATGGCGGACAGGCGGCGGTCCCGAGGGAGCGCAGCTTCTCGTCCAGGAACTCCATCAGCCGGTCCGGGTTGAGCAGCGACTTGGTCTCCTGATAGAGGAAGGACTTGTTGGCCGAGCCGCCCCCTTTCGCCATGAAGAGGAACGTGTAGGACAGCTCGTGTCCCGGCGTCGTGTCGGCGTAGAGCTCGATCTGGGCGGGCAGGTTGGAGCCGGTGTTCTGCTCCTCCCAGGTCGTGATCGGAGTCATCTGGGAGTAGCGCAGGTTGAGCGTGGTGTAGGCGTCGAAGACCCCTCGTGAGATCGCCTCCTCGTCAGAGACCGGCCCGTCGGGGCCGGGGACGGTCAGCACCTGCTGGCCGCGCTTGCCCATCACGATCGCGGTCCCGGTGTCCTGGCACATCGGCAGGACGCCACCGGCTGCGATGTTGGCGTTCTTGAGCAGGTCGAGAGCCACGAACTTGTCGTTGTTGCTCGCCTCGGGGTCGTCCATGATGGTGCGCAGCTGCTGCAGGTGCCCGGGGCGCAGATAGTGCGCGATGTCGTGCATCGCGGTCTCGGTCAGCAGGCGCAGCGCCTCGGGGTCTACCTCGAGGAAGGAGCGCCCGCCCGGCCCCTCCACGACACGGACGCCTTCGCTCGTCAGGAGCCGATAGGACGTGTCGTCCGCACCGGTCGGGAGCATGTCTGCGTAGCGGAACTCTGGCATGGCGCAAGCCTAGACCTTGGGCAAAAGGGTCTGTCACGGTGGCGCGGGTCACAGAATGCGTGTTCTATGGGAGGCGGCATAGCTGTACCCCTCGCGGGTGACGTTCTGACGAAGGAGTCAAGGTGAACAGACACAGACGCCGCCACAGGGTGGCGATGGCGCTCTGCGCCGCGACCGCCCTCAGTGCGCTGGCCGCATGTGGAGGGGAGACCGACAGCACCCGCCTCACGTGGTACATCAACCCTGACGGAGGCGGATCCGACCCCAACGGCAAGGGGCAGGCCCAGATCGCCCGCGAGTGCACGGAGGCCGCGGGCGGCGAGTACTCCCTCGAGGTGCAGCTGCTGCCCAACAGCGCGAGCGACCAGCGGCAGCAGCTCATCCGCCGTCTCGCCGCCCAGGACCCTGGGGTGGACCTGATGAGCATCGACCCGGTGTTCATCGCCGAGTTCGCCCAGGCTGGCTACCTCGCCCCGGTGCCGGGGGACATGGTCGAGGTCTTCACGGAGGACCGCGTGGACGCCGCGATCACGAGCTCGGAGTGGGATGGCGAGCTCGTCACGGTCCCGTTCTGGGCCAACACCCAGCTGCTCTGGTATCGCAAGAGCGTGGCCGAGGCCGCCGGCATCGACCCAGAACAGGGTGTGACGTGGGACCAGCTGATCGAGGCTGCGGAGTCCGAGGATGTCACCATCGGTGTCCAGGCCAACCGCTACGAGGGCTACACCGTGTGGATCAACGCGCTCATCGCCGGCGCCGGCGGTGAGATCCTGGTCAACCCCGGCCCCGCGGTCGAGGACATCGAGCTCGGGCTCGACACGGACGCCGGACGCAAGGCCGCCGAGGTCATCCGCAGCGTGTCCGACTCCGGTGTCGGCGGGCCGTCGATGGGCACCTCCGACGAGACTGCGGCCCTCAACCTGTTCCAGGATCCCAACACCAGTGGGTTCCTGGTGAACTGGCCCTACGTCTGGGCAGCCTTCCCGGCCAACGGCGTCGAGTTCATCGACGACATCGGCGCGGCTCCCTACCCAGCGACGACGGAGGACGGCTCGTCAGCGCCGCCCTACGGCGGCATCTCGTTGGGCGTCGGTGTCGCCGGTGAGCACCCGGACCTGGCCTACCAGGCCGCCGAGTGCATCACCAACCAGGAGCACCAGGTGCTCTACATGACCGGCACCGGCAACCCAGCATCGCGGGCGGCCGTCTTTGACGACCAGGCGGTCATTGACCAGTTCCCGATGGCTGACCTCATCCGGGAGTCGCTGGACAACGCGGTGCCCCGTCCGCAGACGCAGTACTACGGCGATCTGTCCACCGGCCTGCAGCGGGAGTTCAGCCCGCCAAGCTCGGTCACCGAAGACACGCCCGCCCAGGCGAGCGAACTCATCATCGACGTGCTGAGAGGGGAGGCCCTGCTGTGAGCACCACGACCTCGTCCGACACCGAGCTGCGCCCCCGCTCCTCGGCCAAGCCACAACTGAGCGACCGGGCAAAGTCCGAGCGGAAGCTCGGCTGGAAGCTGGCCGGCCCGGCGTTCATCGTCATGCTGGCGGTGACCGCCTGGCCGATCATCCAGGCGGTCTACCTGTCCTTCTTCCGCTACCGGCTCACCGACCCGGATGCCCGGGAGGTGGTCTGGCTCGGCAACTACCAGGTGATCCTCACCGATCCGATCTGGTGGAAGGCGTTCTTCGTGACGCTGCTGATCACCGTGATCACCGTGGTGGTGGAGCTGGTCATCGGTTTCTTCATCGCCATGATGATGCACCGGGTCGTCATCCCCCGGCGCACGCTGCGCACCATCGTGCTGATCCCCTACTCGATCATCACGGTCGTCTCGGCCTACGCCTGGCTCTACTCCTTCCGCACCGACACCGGCTTCATCAACGGCTGGCTGAACATCCTGACCTTCGGTCTGGTCCCGGACAACTTCGACTGGTTCGGCGGCTTCTGGCCCTCCATCGTCGCGATCTGTCTCTCGGAGATCTGGAAGACCACGCCGTTCATGTCGCTGCTGCTGCTGGCCGGTCTGGCCCAGATCGACGGTGCGATGGAGGAGGCGGCCAAGGTCGACGGTGCCACCTTCTGGCAGCGGCTCTTCCGCGTGGTGCTGCCCAACATGAAGGCCGCCATCATGGTCGCGGTGCTCTTCCGCACCCTGGACGCCTTCCGCATCTTTGACAACGTCTTCGTGATGACCGGCGGCGCCAACGACACCACGACACTGTCGCTGCTGGCCTACAACGCCACGATCAACCGCGTGGAGATCGGCATGGGATCGGCGATCTCGGTGCTCCTCTTCCTCTGCGTGTTTGCCATAGCCCTGATCTTTATGAAGGGCTTCAACGTCGATCTCGCCGGGTCGAAGAAGTAGAGGAGGAGACATGGAACTCAACCCCAAGCAAAAGTGGAGCCTGTTCGCGGTCTCGATCCCGGTCATGCTGTGGACGCTGATCCCGCTGTTCTGGATCTTCTCCCTGGCGGTCAAGCCTTCCTCGATCCAGGCCGATGGAAAGTACTTCCCGCGGGAGTTCACCTGGGACAACTTCACGTTGATCCTCACCGGCGGGGCCAGCGACCTGTTCCTCCCGGCGCTGCTGAACTCGATCATCGTCTGCCTGGTGGCCACCGTGATCTCGGTGGTGCTGGCGACCTTCTGCGCCTACGCGATCGCGCGCCTGGACTTCCCGGGCAAGAAGATGATCCTGCTGGTCGCGCTGGGCGTCTCGTTCTTCCCGGTGATCTCGCTGGTCACGCCGCTGTTCGACACCTGGCGCGCCATCGGCCTGTTCGACACGATCCCCGGTCTGATCATCCCCTACCTGGCCCTCACGCTGCCGCTGGCGATCTGGGTGCTCTCCGCCTTCTTCCAGCAGATCCCGTGGGAGATGGAGCAGGCCGCACAGGTCGACGGTGCCACCAGCTGGCAGGCCTTCCGCAAGGTGATCGTGCCGCTCGCGGCACCCGGCGTCTTCACCACCGGCATCATCACCTTCTTCACCGCGTGGAACGACTTCGTCTTCGCGATCTCGCTGACCTCGGAGAATGCCCGGACCGTCCCGGCGGCGCTGGCCTTCTTCACCGGGGCCAGCCAGTTCGAGCAACCCATCGGGGCCATCTCGGCCGCTGCCGTGATCGTCACGATCCCCGTCGTGATCCTGGTCCTGATCTTCCAGAAGCGCATCGTGGCCGGGCTGACCTCCGGCGCCGTCAAGGGCTGAGGCCCGCTCAACCCAAGGAGAACCTGCAATGTCACAGATCCAGCTCAACGAGATCGGCAAGGTCTACGCAGACGGCTACGAGGCGGTCAAGGGTGTCAGCATGGACATCGCCGACGGCGAGTTCATGATCCTGGTCGGCCCCTCCGGCTGCGGCAAGTCGACCCTGCTGCGCATGGTGGTCGGACTCGAGGACATCAGCTCGGGTGAACTGCTCATCGACGGCAAGCGGGTCAACGAGCTCGCGCCGCGGGAGCGCAACCTGTCGATGGTCTTCCAGAACTACGCCCTCTATCCGCACCTGTCGGTCTATGAGAACATCGCCTTCCCGTTGCGCCTCAACAAGGGCGCGATCAGTGAGGACGAGGTCAAGCGGCGCGTCTCGGACGCCGCCACCATGCTCGAGCTCAACGACCACCTGGACCGCAAGCCGGCCAACCTCTCCGGTGGCCAGCGCCAGCGGGTGGCGATGGGCCGAGCGATCGTGCGGGACGCCGACGCGTTCCTCTTTGACGAGCCGCTGTCCAACCTGGACGCCAAGCTGCGTGGACAGATGCGCACCGAGATCGCCCGCATGCAGCGCCGGCTGGGGCAGACCACGATCTATGTCACCCACGACCAGACCGAGGCGATGACCCTGGGCGACCGGGTCACCGTCCTCAAGAAGGGCGTCGTGCAGCAGATCGCCTCACCGCGCGAGCTCTACGAACAGCCCGTCAACCTGTTCGTGGCCGGGTTCATCGGGTCCCCGCCGATGAACTTCCTCCCGGCCCGCGTCAGGGGCAACGTCCTGGAGCTGCCGTTCTGCGAGGTGAGCTTCGGCGACGAGTTCGCCGCGAAGGTCGAGGGCAAGGAGCTGGTGATCGTCGGTCTGCGTCCGGAGTTCGTCAAGGACGCCAAGATCCAGGAGCCGGGCGCCAACGCCATCCACTTCGAGGCCGACGTGGATGTCACCGAGTGGCTCGGCAACGAGCTCTACGCCTACATCCCCTTCGAGGCTGACGAGTCGGTCCAGCACAAGCTCGACGAGCTCGACCGGGACCTGGACGGCGAGGGCATGCGCACCCAGATGGTGGTCAACCTGGAGGCGCGCTCCCGGGTCAAGGAGGGCGAGCGTGCGCAGTTCTTCTTCGACCCGAGGCTGATGCACGTCTTCGACCCCGAGACCGGTGACAACCTGACCCGCGACGACGAGGAAGCGGAGCGCATCGCTGTGGAGAACGAGGAAGATCGCAAGCGGGCCCTGGAGCGCGCCAAGCGACTCGAGACGGAGGCACAGGCCAGCGCCTGAGTGGCCGCCTCTAGCGACCGAGCGACAGGTCAGAGCGGGTCGGTGCTGCGGCACCGGCCCGCTCGATCGTCCAGTGGGCACAGTCCAGGGCACGCTGCACCGCCGGGAGTATGCCGTCCAGCCCGGTCGCCCGGATCCGTGACCGGGGCGACGGGCCGGCGTGCGGGTCCGCAGGCGCGGCGGCCGGCCCGGTGACCAGACCGCCGATCAACCCTTCGTCAAGCAGGCCGGAGAGCAGCCCGCTCATGAACGAGTCGCCGGCGCCCACGGTGTCGACGACCTGTGCGGTGGCGGCGGTCAGCTCGGCCGCGGTGCCGCTCCCCGGGAGCAGGACGAGGGCACCCTCGGGACCACGCGTGACCACCACCAGTGACGGACCCAGCTGTCCCCACAGGTGCGCGATGTCGGCCACGGGCGCGCCGGCATACAACCACTGCAGGTCCTCGTCGCTGGCCTTGACCACATCGGCCAGGCCGACGAGCTCCTCCACCCGGGAGCGGACGCCGTGCGGGTCTCCCATGATCTGCGGCCGCAGGTTGGGGTCATAGCTGACCGTCAGCTGCGCACGGGCGCCGCGCACCGTCTCCAGGACCGTGCTGGCGCCCGGCTCGAAAGTCGCGGCGATCGAGCCCGTGTGCAGGTGGGTGATCCCGGTCAGGGCCGGCGCCGGGATGTCCCAGGTCAGGTCGAACTCATAGTCGACGGTGCGGTCGGGGGCCACTCGTGCGGTGGCGGTGGGGGTGCGGGAGGCGCCGGTGCTGCCCTCAACGAGGGCGACCTCGCCGCTGGTCAGGTGGCGCGTCAGCAGATCGCCGTGCACGTCCGGTCCGACGTGGGTCAGGAAGGAGACGTGATGGCCGAGCCGGCTCAGCCCCAGGGCAACGTTGGCGGGGGAGCCGCCGGCGTGCTCGAACCGGCCACCCTCGGGGTCGATGACGATGTCGATGAGTGCCTCACCGATCACCAGGGTCCTGTCCCCGCCCCCGCCTGACGCGGTCGGCGAGGTGCCTGTCGTGCTCAGGATCCGCTCGAGCGGCCGAGCAGGCTGGCGACCTTGTCGAGTCGGTGGTGGCCCTGCACCTCGCGGATCGTGCCGGACTTGGAACGCATGACGAGTGAGTTGGTGATGGCGCTGCCGGAGCCGGCATAGCGGACACCGCGCAGGAGCTCGCCGCTGGTGATGCCGGTGGCCACGAAGAAGCAGTTGTCGCCCCTGACCAGCTCATCGGTGGACAGGATCGCGTCCAGGTCGTGACCGGCATCGATGGCCCGCTGCCGCTCGTCGTCGTCCACCGGCCAGAGCTTGCCCTGGATGACACCACCCATGGCCTTGACCGCACAGGCGGTGATGATGCCCTCAGGGGTGCCGCCGATGCCCAGCAGGATGTCGACACCGGAGTCCTCGCGGGCCGCAGCGATGCCGCCGGCCACGTCGCCGTCGGTGATGAAGCGCAGCCGGGCCCCAGCCTCGCGGACCTCCTGGGCGAGCGTGTCGTGGCGAGGCCGGTCGAGCATGACGACCGTGACGTCCTCGATCCCACGGTTCTTGGCCTTGGCGACGCGGCGCAGGTTTTCCTTCACGGGCAGCCTGATGTCGACGACGTCGGCGGCCGCGGGTCCGGTCACCAGCTTGTCCATATAGAAGACCGCGCTCGGGTCATACATGGTCCCGGCCTCGGAGACGGCCATCACGGCGATGGCGTTGTCCATCCCCTTGGCGGTCAGTGTGGTGCCGTCGATGGGGTCGACCGCGACGTCCACCTTGGGACCGGTGCCGTCCCCGACACGCTCACCGTTGAAGAGCATCGGTGCCTCGTCCTTCTCTCCCTCGCCGATGACGACGACGCCGTCCATCGCGACTGAGGAGATCACCTTGCGCATGGCGGCCACCGCGGCGCCGTCGGCGAGGTTCTTGTCGCCCATCCCCACCCAGCGGGCTGCTGCAAGGGCGGCGGCCTCGGTCACCCGGACCAGCTCCATGGCCAGGTTGCGGTCCGGCAGGACGGACTCGTGCGAGGTGCTGCGGGCGTCCTGGGTGGGCATGCCAGCTCCTTGGTGCTCGTGACGTCGTGGTGGGGTCGACACTACCGCTCGCCCAAGGATGGGACGATAGGGCCGTGATGAGCAGCACCGAGCCCCAGCAGACTCCGCCGCCCTCCGGCAACAAGACGCTCAAGCGGCTGCGCGACTACTCCGTGGCCAACATGGTGTTCTCACTGCTGGCCGTCCTTGCGCTGGCCTTCGCGTGGTGGGTGCTGATGCCCAACCCCGACGGCGTGCAGCGGCGTGAGGCCGAGGTCGTGCCCGTCGCGCGCTATGCCGCCGAGCAGTCGGACTTCCCGATCTGGACCCCGCAGGACGCGCTGAGCCAGACGTGGACGGCCAACTTCGCCAACTTTGAGGTCTTTGCCGGGGAGCTGTCCTGGCGGATCGGTGTGGTCACCCCTGATGAGGCGTATGCCGAGGTCTCACAGACCGCTGACGCCACCAGCGAGTGGACCGAGGCACTGACCGAGAAGGCCGGTGGCGAGGTCGGCACCCGGACCATCACCGGCCCGGACGGGCCGCAGGAGTGGACGGTCCACGAGGGGGAGGAGCGGGCCTTGATCCTCGGGCCGGGGACGGGCCGCGAGGCCACCACAATCGTCCGGGGGACCGCTGACTGGGCCGAGCTCGAGGAGTTCATCGGTCTGCTGCAGGTGGCCAGCGCGGACTGACTCAGAGGCCAGCGCGGACTGACTCAGAGGCCAGCGCGGACCGGCTCAGAGGTCGAGGGGGAGGCGGGGCGTCTCGGGCCAGGGGTCGGTGGCCAGCCTGCTGTAGGTGAGGACGTCGATGCGCTCACCGTCCACCAGGAACTTCTCCCGCTCCACACCCTCGAGGACGAACCCGGCGGCGCGGGCCACCCCGCCTGAGGCCGGGTTGTTGGCTCGGTGCCCGAGCTCGAGCCGGTGCAGGAGCATCAGCGTGAGCGCGTGGTCAGCCAGCGTGACGGCCGCCCGGGACATCCAGCCATTGCCGCGGTGGTCACGGTGCATCCAGTACCAGAACCACCCGGTCTCGTTGTCATGGTCGATCGAGCTGACGACGACGGTCCCGATCATGGAGCCGCCCAGGTCGATGGCCAGGGCGAGCCGCTCACCTCGGTCTCCCATGAAGCCGATCCAGTTCTCGGCCTCCTCCATGCTGTTGATCGTGCCCTGGCGCCGCATCGCATCGTCGTCGAAGGCATCCAGGACGGCACGGGCGTCGCGTGGCTCGATCTGACGCAGGCGGGGCAGCTCACCCGCGGCCGCCTGCTCGAGCTGAGCGGTCCTAGACATCGCTCGGCTCGGCGGCGCCGTCCTCGAGGTCGTCGTCGGAGTCGTCCTTCGGGCCGCCCACCACGTCTGGGTCGGACTCATCGGAGGAGTCCGTCGTCGTGGGCCCCGCGGGGTCAGGCTCAGCGGTGGTGCCGTCGAGCTGGGCCTGTGCCTGGTCCAGCTTGGCCTGGCAGTGGGCAGCCAGGGACTCGCCCCGCTCCCACAGCTTGATCGACTCCTCTAGGGAGGCGCCGCCACCCTCGATGCGCGCCACGATCTGGACGAGCTCGTCGCGGGCGTCCTCATAGGACAGGTCGGCGATCGCCGTCGTGTCTGCGGGGCTGGGCCGGGGGTCCTTGCTCATCCTCCGACTCTAACGGGCGGCACCGCCAGGCCTGCCGCCCTCACCGGCGGCACGCCAGACCGGCAGCGCTGGCACCCGGTCAGCGCCTGGTCTCGTATCTGGTCAGGACAACGCCGCCGGGAAACGTCCGGGTCTCGACCAGGTCCAGGTCCACCCAGCGGTCCAGGGTCGCGAAGAAGGGCGTGCCGCCACCCACCAGGACCGGTGCTGTGGCCAGCACGAACTCGTCGATCAGCCCGGCCCGCATGGCCGCGGCGGCGAGAGTGGAGCCGCCGATGTCCATGGGGCCGCCGTCCTCGGCCTTGAGCCGGGTGATCTCGGTGACCGCGTCGCCCGTGACCAGCCTGGTGTTCCCGTCGACCGTGGCGGTCGTGGAGGAGAAGACCACCTTGGGCATGGCCTGCCAGCGGTGGGCAAACTCGATCTCCGCCGGTGTGATGCCAGGATCCTGGTCTGCGGTCGGCCAGTAGGAGCTCATCGTCTCCCACAGCTTGCGTCCATAGAGCGCCAGCTCCGTGGCAGCCACCCGGTCGGACCACCACTGGAACAGCTCGTCGCTCGGCACGCTCCAGCCGATGTCGTCGCCGGGTGCGGCGGTGTAGCCGTCCAGGCTCACGTTCATGCCGAAGGTCAGTCTGCGCATGGCGTCATCCTCTCAGGGGGAGGTCACCGGGCGGGCGGCGAAGTCACCTCGAGCCACGGTGATCCGCAGGAGCTCCTCGGGCTCCACCTCGTCGATGTCGCGCACGATGCCTCCGTCGCCGTGCCGCACGACGGCGTAGCCCCGCTCCAGCGTGTGCTGCGGCGAGACTGCGCGCAGGTGACGGGACAGGCCGTCCACCCGGTCCAGCTCGCGGGACACCATGGCGGTCACCCGGTGCCGGCCGCGCTCCGTGGTCAGCTCGATGTCCCGACGATAGGAGGCGATGATGGCGTGCCGGTCGGTCATCACCGGCCGGTCCATGGTCGCGGCCAGACGCCTCCGCTCCTCGGTGATGCGCCGCGCCAGCGCCTGTCGCGCCCGGCCCCGGGTGGCGCGCAACCCCTGCAGCTCCTCCTGCTGGTCCGGGACGATCCGGGTGGCCGCGTGCGTCGGTGTCGAGGCCCGCAGGTCGGCGACATAGTCCAGCAGCGGTGTGTCGGTCTCGTGACCGATGGCACTGACCACCGGTGTGCGTGCCTGGACCACTGCCCGCACAAGGGCCTCGTTGCTGAAGGGCAGCAGGTCCTCGAAGGACCCGCCACCGCGAGCGATGACGATGACGTCGACCTCTGACATCGCGTCCAGCTCGGTCAGCGCCCCGCTGACGCCGGCGACCGTCGTCGGCCCCTGCACCGCCACCTGGCGGATCTCGAACCGGGCTGCGGGCCAGCGACGCCGGACATTCATCACCACGTCGCGCTCGGCGGCGGTGTTGCGCCCGCAGATCAGGCCGATGCGCCGGGGCAGGAAGGGCAGCGGCTTCTTGCGACCGGGCTCGAACAGGCCCTCCGAGCGCAGGAGCTGCTTGAGGTGCTCGAGCCGGGCGAGCAGCTCACCGACTCCGACGTGGCGGATCTGGCGCGCCTCCATCTGCAGGGTGCCGCGTTTGGCCCAGAAGGCCGGCTTGAGGTGCACCACGACCCTGGCGCCGGGCTCTGGTGGCGCGGCGAGCGCGTCGAGTGCCTGCCCCGGGATCGAGACGGACAGCGACATGTCGACGTCCGTGTCGCGCAGGGTGAGGTAGGCATAGCTCATCCCGGCCCGGCGGTTGAGCTGGACGATCTGCCCCTCGACCCACAGCGGCGACATCTTGTCGATGTAGTCGGAGATCTTCATGGACAGGGTGCGCACCGGCCACGGAGTCTCTGCCGTCGTCTCCCGTGCCGTGGCTGGCAGGGAGCGCGGTGCCGGTGGTGGGCCCGTGGTCACAGGGCGCTCAGCTCCCGGGTCAGGTCGTCCAGTCCCAGCGCACCGAGGGAGAGTGCCGCCATGTGCCACTCCTTGAGGTCAAACACCTCGCCGCGCTCTTCGTGCGCCGCGCGGGCGGCTGCCCGGCCGTCGAGCCAGGCACGCTCCCCGAGCTTGTAGCTGATGGCCTGCCCCGGCCAGCCGAGGTAGCGGATGATCTCGGAGTCGATGAAGTCCTGCGGCCGCCCGGAGTGGGCCGCGAAGAACTGGTTGGCCAGCTCGGAGGACCAGGTCTGGCCGGGAGCGATCGGCGAGTCGTCGGGAATCGGCAGCTCCAGGTGCATGCCGATGTCGATCACCACCCGGATCGCGCGCATGATCTGGCAGTCCAGGTAGCCCATCCGTGCCTCGGTGTCGAGGTAGCCCAGCTCGTCCATCAGCCGCTCGGCATACAGCGCCCAGCCCTCCGTGGCGCCGCTGGAGGAGCCGAGGCTGGTCTGGTAGATCGACAGTTGCGGCGCGACATAGACCCACTGGGCCAGCTGCAGGTGGTGGCCGGGGACTCCCTCGTGGTACCAGGTGCTGACCAGGTCATACATCGGGAAACTGGTCCGGCCCATGGTCGGCAGCCAGGTGCGGCCCGGGCGCGAGAAGTCGATCGACGGACGGCTGTAGTAGGGGGCGGCGGCGCTGCCCGCTGGCGCGATCATCGCCTCGACCTCCCTGATCGGCTCGGCGATCTCGAAGTGCGTGCCGTCCAGATCCTGGATCGCCCGGTCCATCATCTGCTGGAGGCGCTCGCGGACCGCCTCGACTCCCTCGACGATCTCGCCGTGCTCATCGAGATGGCGCATCGTCTCCACAGGGCTCGCGCCGGGCAGGATCAGCTCGGCGACCTCCTGCATCTCGGCGTTGATGCGCTGGAACTCCGACCAGCCCCAGGCGTAGGCCTCCTCGAGGTCGAGGTCGGCGCCCATCCAGCGGCGGGCGTTGAGCCGGTAGCGTGCGGCGCCGACCGCGTTGGGCGTGCCCTGCGCTGCCGGCAGGTAGGTCTCCTGCAGGTAGTCGCGCAGCTCGATGGTCCCGGCCGTGGCGGTCTCGGCCGCTGCGGTGAGCTCTCCCTGCAGGCTCGGAGGGCCCGCCGACACGAACGCGTGCCACCACTGGGTGTCGGCCCACTCGGTGAGCTGGTCGATCAGGGTCTCGATCTGCAGCGGCGCCGCAAACAGCTGCTGAGCCGTGCCCTCGGTCAGGGTCTCGGTCCAGCCGCGGTAGGCCTGCGGGATCTGCGCCATCCGGCGTGCGATCACAGCCCAGTCCTCCACTGTCTTGGCCGGCATCATCGAGAAGAGCTGTCGCACCGCCTGGGGCGGGCCGAAGATGTTGCGGACCTCGCGGAGGTGCTCGCCGGCGGAGTGCGCCTCCAGCTGGACCCCAAGGCGGTCCCGCAGCAGGGTCGCGCAGCGAGCCTCCAGGGCGTCCCAGGATCCATGGGTGGACGACTGCTCGAGGCTGTCGAGGTCGGACAGGACCGCGGCGGCCAGGTCGGCCTTGGCCTGGTAGCCGGCCGGTGAGAGGTCCGGCACCCGGTCGTCGTGCGGGTTGAGACCGAGACCGGTCGCGACCGAGGGGTCGAGCGCGGCGAGGTCGTGGACGAAGCGGTCGGCGAGCTGGCGGGGAGTGGTGGGCGTCGTCATACGCCCATCCTCACCTGCCCCACCGACGGGGACCACCGCGGGGCAGTCCGGCCTCGCGCGGCGCGCCGCCCACGGCAGCACCAGCAGGCGCGAGAGGCTGGGGCCATGGCTGACGAGCGGGTGACCGAGGAGGAGCTGCGCCAGGTGTGTCTCGATGCTGCCTCCCGGGGCGAGCCCGTCGGACACATCCTCGACGAATATCTCCGGGCGAGTTTCCTGCACGAGCACGAGGAGGCTGACCGGGCCGCGACCCACCGCAGCGACGAGGCCCCGGACGAGTGGTGGACCGCTGCCGGCGCCCGTCCACCCGAGGGTCGACACCGCGCCGTCAGCTGACTCCCGGACGCCGTCAGCGGACTCTCAGACGGGGTCGCCTACCATGGAGGCGTGACTTCCCTCCCCGTTGACCAGGTCTCCAAGCGCGTGCTGCTCGCCGCGCCCCGCGGCTACTGTGCCGGGGTCGACCGAGCAGTCGTGACAGTCGAGAAGGCCCTGGACCTCTATGGTCCGCCGATCTATGTCCGCAAGGAGATCGTCCACAACAAGCACGTGGTGCGCACTCTGGAGAAGCGCGGTGCGATCTTCGTGGACCAGACCGATGAGGTGCCCGAGGGCGCCACGGTGATCTTCTCGGCCCACGGGGTCTCCCCGGCAGTGCACCGCGAGGCCGCCGCCCTCCAGCTCAAGACGATCGACGCCACCTGTCCGCTGGTGACCAAGGTGCACCGCGAGGCGGTGCGGTTCGCCAGTGACGACTACGACATCCTGCTGATCGGGCACGAGGGGCACGAGGAGGTCGAGGGCACGGCCGGCGAGGCACCCGACCACATCGTGCTGGTCCAGAACCCCGACGAGGTCGACCAGGTGGAGGTCCGCGACCCGGACAAGGTCGTGTGGCTCTCGCAGACCACGTTGTCGGTCGACGAGACGATGGAGACGGTCCGTCGCCTGCGCGAGAAGTTCCCCAAGCTGCAGGACCCGCCGAGCGACGACATCTGCTATGCCACCCAGAACCGTCAGGTGGCGGTGAAGCAGATGGCGGCAGAGTGCGACCTGATGATCGTCGTCGGCTCGCAGAACTCCTCCAACTCGGTGCGTCTCGTCGAGGTCGCGCTCGATCACGGTGCCCGCGCCGGGCACCTCGTCGACTATGCCGACGAGATCGACGAGGCCTGGCTGGACGGGGTCTCCACCGTCGGGGTGACCAGTGGTGCCAGCGTGCCGGAGCTCCTCGTGCGCGACGTGCTCCAGTGGCTCGCCGACCGGGGCTTTGAGGACGTCAAGGCGATCACGGCGGCCGAGGAGTCGCTGATGTTCTCGCTGCCGAACGAGATCCGGCGCGACCTGAAGGCGCGCGACGGCGTCGAGGCCGCCAAGATCCGGCACGACGCCGGCTCGTTGCACTGACGGCGGGTCTGCGCGATGTGACCTCCGGCCTCGCCTCATGGGCACGAGGTCACATCTCGATAACGGCTGGCTGGCCCGGCCGCACCCCCGTGTGGAGCGCGCCCTCACGTCCCAACGCGCGCGCGTAGCGCACCCCGGCAGGTTCGTCCAACCACTTCAACGAGACTCGCTGCGCGTTTGACCGATACCCCAGGCCTTCCTAGGTTCGAACAAGGACGTGCGAATCTTTTCTGAGAGGGACGAACCTGATGACCAACCACATGACCACCCGACGTGCCGGGGCCCTGGCGGGCATCGCCGCCGCCTCCCTGGCCCTGACCGCCTGCGGAGGCAGCGACTCCAAACTGCTCAACGACGGCACGCTCGTGGCCGCGATGAGCGGTGAGTTCCAGCCGTTCAGCCACTTCGAGGGCGACCAGCTCACCGGGTTCGACTACGACATCGCCGCAGCGATCGCCGACGAGATGGGGCTGGAGCTGGACGCGAAGACCGGTGCCTTCGACAGCCTGATCCAGGGCGTCAAGAGCGATCGGTATGACGTGCTCGTCGCCTCGATGACCCCCACCCCCGAGCGCGATGAGCAGGTGGACTTCACCGATCCCTACTATCTGTCCGGGGCTACGGTCTTCGTGTCCAACGACAGCGACTGTCAGGACCCGACCCAGCTGGACAGCCCGGCCATCGGGGTGGCCTCCGGCACCACCTATGAGACCTTCCTCAACGACGAGGACTGGGTCGGTGAGATCCGCACCTTCACCTCCGACATCACGGCGCTGGAGGACACCGAGGTCGGCCGTCTGGACGCCGCGATGACTGACCGGCTCGTCGGCCTGTTCCAGATCGACCAGGCGGACCGGGACCTGCGCGTCTGCGGGGAGCCGCTCTACACCGAGGAGCCGGCCTTTGCCGTGCGTGAGGGCAACACCGAGCTGGTCAACGAGCTGAACGACGCGCTGGCCGCGATCATCGACGACGGCACCTATGCGGAGATCTCGCAGGAGTGGTTCGGTCAGAACATCCTGGAGTCTGACGCCGGCGCGCCGGCCGACGACGCCGAGCAGACCAGCGGTGACTGAGCCACGCCCATGAGCTTCTTCGAGATGCTGGTCGACTACGCACCGCTCTTCATCGAGGCCAGCTGGGTGACGCTGCGACTCACGGCGGTGGCCCTGGCCATCGCGCTGGTGCTCGGCGCGGTGATCGCCTGGATGGCGATGAGCCGGTTCCGGCCCCTGCGGTGGCTGGCCACGGCATACATCGGCGTCATCCGCGGCACACCGCTGATCGCCCAGATCTTCGTCCTCTATTTCGGCATCTCCGAGATCGCCAAGATGCCGGCGTTCTGGGCAGGAGCACTCGCGCTGGCGGCTCACAACTCGGCCTATATCGCCGAGATCTTTCGTTCCGGCTTCCAGGCGGTGCCCAAGGGGTTGGTGGAGGCGTCCCGCTCGCTCGGCATGAGCAGGCGCAGCACGCTGCGTCGCATCCAGGCACCGCTCGCACTGCGCACCACGCTCCCCGTGCTGGGCAACCAGTTCATCATCGCGGTCAAAGACTCCTCGCTGGTCTCCTTCATCGGGATGACCGAGCTGTTCCAGACCTCACGCAACCTGCAGGCACAGAACTACGCGCCGTTGGAGATGTATCTGATGGTCTCCATCTACTACCTGATCATCGTGCTGGCACTGACCTTCGTGGTGCACCGGCTCGAACGCTCCCTCAACAAGCACCGCCGACCGGTCGAGCCGAGCTCTTCCGCCGGCGACGGGGACGGGAGCGGCCCCAGCCTGCCCGCCTGGGTCAAAGGTCGGCGCGCCGAGCGCGGAGCGACCTCGTGAGCGCCACGTCGCAGGGACAGCCCCTGGTCAGCATGCGCGACATCGTGAAGAAGTTTGGTGCCAACGTGGTGCTGGACGGGGTGGACCTGGATGTCTATCCCGGCGAGGTCGTCGTGCTCATCGGTCCGTCTGGGGCCGGCAAGAGCACGCTGTTGCGCTGCATCAACGGGCTGGAGAAGATCACCTCCGGCACCATCGAGGTGGATGGCCAGCTGCTTAGCTATCAGGAGGCGGAGATCAACCGGATCCGGTCTCGGATCGGCATGGTCTTCCAGTCGTTCAACCTGTTCCCGCACGTGACCGTGGCGCAGAACATCATGATGGCGCAGCGCGACGTGCTCGGTCGTTCGACCTCGGAGGCTCGTCAGCGAGCCGTGGAGCTGCTCGACCGGGTCGGGCTCGCGGAGAAGGCCGATGCCTATCCGGACAGTCTGTCCGGTGGCCAGCAGCAGCGTGTGGCGATCGCCCGCGCGCTGGCGATGGATCCGGCCGTGATGCTCTTTGACGAGCCGACGTCAGCGCTCGACCCTGAGCTCGTGGGTGAGGTGCTGCACGTGATGCGCGAGCTTGCCGATGCCGGCATGACGATGGTCGTGGTGACCCACGAGATGCGCTTCGCGCGCCGGGCCGCGGACCGTGTTGTGCTGATGGCAGACAGGCAGATCGTCGAGGAGGGCACCCCCGAGCAAGTCCTGGACAACCCCACCAGCGAGCGGGGTCAGGCCTTCCTGCGCCAGCTCACCGAGGAGTAGGCGTCACCATCTCGCGGCTCGGTCAGTGCCGGGTCGATCTCGCCCCGGGGGTCGGCGACCTCGGCCAGCTCATCGGCGATCAGCTCCGGCGCTGTCAGGGGACGAACCGCAGCCGTCACCGGCTCGAGCGTGGGGTGGGCCGACTCGGCGATGCCGACCTCCTGCAGGCTGCGGCTGGTGACCATGACCCGGGACTCCAGGGTGCCGATCATGCTGTTGTAGGTCTCCACGGAACGACGTAGTGCAGAGCCCATCGTCGTGACGTGCTTGCCCAGCGTGCCGATCCGTTGGTGGAGCTCGGTGCCCAGCTGCACCAGCTCACGCGCATTGCCGGCCAGGGTGTCCTGCTGCCAGACGAACGCGAGCGCCCGCAGCAGCGCCAGCAGGGTGGCGGGCGAGGCGAGCACCACCTTCTTGGACTGGGCGTGGTCATAGAGGTCGGGTGAGGCCTGGAGCGCTGCCGCCAGGACCGCGTCGCTGGGCACGAAGCAGATCACCAGCTCCGGGGCGGTGGTGAAGGCGCTCCAGTAGGACTTGGCGGCGAGCTCATCGACGTGCCCACGCAGGGAGCGGGAGTGCTGACGCAGCAGGCTGGTGCGCTCGCCGGCCGTGATGCCGTCGGCCTGGGCTGCCAGGAACGCCCCCAACGGAGCCTTGCTGTCCAGCACCAGCAGCTTGTCCTCGGGAAGGTGGACCACGACGTCTGGGCGCACCCTGGCGTCGTGCGTGCTGACGGCGCTCACCTGCTCCTCGAAGTCGCAACGTGCGAGCATGCCCGAGTGCTCCAGGATGCGCCGGAGCTGGGACTCACCCCAGGTGCCGCGGACTCCCGACGAGTTCAGCGCCCCCGAAAGGCCCGCCGTCTGCTCACGCAGCTCGGCCGTCTGACGGGCCACCTCACCGAGCCGCTCACCGACCGAGCCGAACTGCTCCTGCCGGTCCCGCTCCAGCTCGCGGACCTGGGCCTCGACGCGGGACAGCGTCAGGCGCAGGGGAGCCAGCTCCGCCGCCGTCTGCCGGTCAACCTCGGTCGCAGACCCCTGGGACTCCAGGCGCTGGGCGAGCAGGTCGCGCTCGGCGCGACTGCGTGCGAGCTGCTCGGTGCCGAAGCCGCGCCCCAGCAACCAGCCGATGACGGTGCCCACGGCGATGGCCGTCAGGGCGATCAGGAACGTGGTGGTGTCCATGTCCAGACTCTCTCAGGGACCACTGACAGAGGCTCACCGCCCGTGACGGTGGGCTACCTGCAGTGGTTCCTGCCGGCATACCGAGCGGCGGCGCTGCCGGGAGTTGTCGATGGCGGGAGGTTGCCGGCGTCCTGGGCCGGTAGACTCCTGACCCCGTGGCACTCACTATCGGAATCGTTGGCCTGCCCAACGTCGGCAAGTCGACCCTTTTCAACGCACTGACCAAGAACACGGTGCTCGCGGCGAACTACCCGTTCGCCACGATCGAGCCCAACGTGGGCGTGGTCCCGCTGGCGGACCAGCGGCTGGACCGCCTGGCCGAGATCTTCGGCAGCCAGCGGATCCTGCCGGCGCCGGTCAGCTTCGTGGACATCGCCGGCATCGTGCGCGGTGCCTCCGAGGGGGAGGGGCTGGGCAACAAGTTCCTGGCCAACATCCGTGAGGCCGACGCGATCTGCCAGGTGGTGCGCGCGTTCGTCGACGACGACGTCGTGCACGTCGAGGGCAAGGTCAGCCCCAAGGACGACATCGAGACGATCAACACCGAGCTCGTCCTGGCCGACCTGCAGACCCTGGAGTCTGCGATCCCCCGGCTGGAGAAGGAGGTCAAGGGCAAGAAGACCGACAAGGCTGTCCTCGATGCCGCGCTGGCCGCCCAGAAGGTCCTGGAGGTGGGGGACACCCTCTTTGCCAAGGGCACCGCCGCTGGTGTCGACATGGTCCTGGCTCGCGGCCTCGGGCTGCTGACCACCAAGCCGTTCCTCTATGTCTTCAACCTGGACGAGGAGGGCCTGACCGACCAGGCGCTGCACGACGAGCTGGCCGCCGTGGTCGCACCCGCGGAGGCGATCTATCTCAACGCCAAGCTCGAGGCCGACCTGGCTGAGCTCGACGCGGAGGAGGCGGCTGAGCTGCTGGAGTCCGTGGGGGTCAGCGAGCCCGGCATGATCCAGCTCGCCCGTGTCGGCTTCCAGAACCTGGGCCTGCAGACCTATCTGACGGCTGGCCCCAAAGAGGCCCGCGCGTGGACCATCCGCACCGGCTCGACCGCGCCGCAGGCGGCCGGGGTCATCCACACCGACTTCCAGCGTGGCTTCATCAAGGCCGAGATCGTCTCCTTTGAGGACCTGGATGCGCACGGCTCGATGGCCGAGGCCCGGGCTGCCGGCAAGGTCCGCATGGAGGGCAAGGACTACCTCATGCAGGACGGCGACGTGGTGGAGTTCCGCTTCAACGTCTGAGGACCCCCCGGGCCACGCGCACGCGTTATCAACTACAATGTGTAGTAGATAACGGACGGGCGAGACGGCGTTGGAGGTAGAGCAGCATGGCGAGGCGGATAGCAGCACAGGACCTCACCTGGCTGCTCATGGACCG
Organism: Ornithinimicrobium cryptoxanthini; assembly: GCF_023923205.1. Taxonomy (NCBI): domain Bacteria; kingdom Bacillati; phylum Actinomycetota; class Actinomycetes; order Micrococcales; family Ornithinimicrobiaceae; genus Ornithinimicrobium; species Ornithinimicrobium cryptoxanthini. The sequence goes on from NZ_CP099490.1 coordinate 828,517, forward strand.
GCCCCACAATCTGATGCACGTCAACGGTCTCGTCGGCTTTGACGAGCTGCCCGACTTCGAGGTCGTCGTCGACCTGGTCATGGGACGCATGGTGCGTCGGTATCGCACGCTGTCCCAGGTGCCGGTGCAGCGCGACGGCGCCTGGTTCTGGGAGGACGACGACGACTTCGACATCCGCCAGCACGTCCGTCGGGTGGTGCTTGAGGACGGGAGCGAGGAGGCGCTGAGAGCGCATGTGTCACGCGAGTTCTCCCGGCCCTTCGACCAGACCCGACCCCTCTGGGAGATGCAGCTGCTGTCCGGTCCTCCCGACGCGGGACAGGGCGGCTATGTCTATGGCCGGTTCCACCACGGTCTCGGCGACGGGATCCGGCTGGTCCAGCTGATGATCGGGGTGTGCGACCCGGTCGACGGGGCGCTGCCCCGCACGGTGGGGCGCACCACCGGCGAGCACCGGCACCCGCTTGAGCGGGTGGCCCAGGCCGTCGAGGACTCCGTCGCGGGCACGGTGGACTATGTCGGCCAGGCTGGCCGGGTCGCGACCCGGGCCGGTCGCACCCTGCTGTTCACGACGAACCCGCTGCAGCTCGCGCACCACGTCGGTGACGCGCTGTCCGTGGCTCGGCACCCCGTGCGGCTCATGGATGCCCTCACCGGGATCGCCTCGCTCGACAACGAGCTGACCAACTCCTGGCGAGAACTGGCCCGCATGCTCCTGTCCGACGGGTCCGACGCGGCGGCCTGGAGCGGGACGCCGGGTGTCGAGAAGTCGGTCGCCTGGATCGACGGTGTGCCTCTTGACGGACTCAAGAAGGCCGCTCGCGACCACGGTGGCACGCTCAACGACCTGCTCATCGCGGCGGTCTCGCTCGCACTGACCGACTACCTCGCCGGACGTGGTGTGGAGCACGTGCAGGAGCTCTCCTGGATGATGCCCGTCTCGCTGCAACCCATCGACAGCACCCTGCCGCCACGCCTCGGCAACCACTTCGTGGTGGTCATGCTCGCGATGCCGCTGGGGATCCGTGACCCGAGGACCCTCGTGCGTGAGGTGCACGAACGCACCTCACGGCTCAAGCACTCGGCCGAACCTCTCGTGGCCTTCGGCTTCCAGCGCGCGATCGCCGAGACACCGGTCACTGTCGCCCGTCGGCTGACCGACTTCTTCTCGGGGAAGACGATCGGCCAGCTCAGCAACGTCCCCGGCCCACGGGTTCAGCTGAGCATGGGCAGTGCGGGGGTCCGCTCGATCCTGGGCTGGGTGCCCACGACCGGGGACCAGCCTCTCGGCATCTGCCTGTTCAGCTATGCCGGCACGGTCAGCGTGGGCGTCGCCACGGACGCCCGGATGGTCCCGGACCCGTGGCACCTCGTCGAGCTCATCAAGCGACACCTGACCGGTCTGGCCGAACCGGTCGACGCGATCGGAGAGGACGTAACGCGATGACCACCCCACAGGCGGAGAGCACGACCAGCAGGGCCGGCGCGAGCAGTCGGGATCACACCCTCGTCGTCAACGTCACCTTCCAGGGCGACGAGTGGGACTACGACGAGCACGTGTCCCTGGGCGGGCGTGACTACCGGCTCGTGCGGGTGGGGACCAGCGGCGACGCCGAGGCGGCCGAGGACCACGTCTGGCGCTGGTCCCTGAGCGCCGACGCCATCGCGGTGAGCGGCATCAGGGAGGCTCGGGCAGCTGGCCACCTCACCGGCACCATTGATGACCTGCGGCGGGTCAGGGGCACGACCACCCGCGTCCCGGTCCGGGACGACTCCGTCCTGGCCGACGTGTTCCAGGAGTGGGCCATCCGCCGGTTGCAGGCGCAGCTACCGGGCTACCTCACCAACGCCAGGGTCGTCGTTGTCGGGGACACGACCCGGGAGCGCACGGTCGCGGTCCTGCGGGAGTTCACCGACAACATCATCTTCGATGAGGCACATCATGGGCTCCAGCTCCCCAGCTCCGCCAAGACCGACCCGGTCACGACCACGGCCGCCGCGGCCGGTGAGGTGGCCTGGCGACTGACCCCCGGCATACTCAAGGACCGGGTCTCCGGGCCCACCGGCTGGCTGAGCCACCGCATCGCCAAGCACGCTGCAGCCGACGCGGACGTCATCATCGGCTCCTTCTCCGAACTCGTGCGCTTCGGGCTGCCGGACCTGAGGGGCAAGGCCGTCATCACCAGTGCCGTCTCGCAGGACCGGCTGGACACCCTGGCTGACCTGGGCGCGGACCTGGTTGTGGACACCACGCCGCAACCGTTCGACCTCGTCGTCGTGCCGGCCCTGTTCGAGGCCATGATCGCCGCGACCCTGCCACGCGGCCGGGAGGTCACGACCGACGACGCGGCCACGTTCATCCAGGAGGCCGGTCTGCAACCCCGGCTGCTGTGGCCCCGGGGCGAACGGCGCAAGAGCAGGTTCGCGTTCGTCATCCACCCCCTGTCGACGGAGTACTTCAAGGAGGTCGGCGCGCTGGGCGCGGTCTGGAGCGTCCCGGGGATGGGTCGGGTCATCGAGAAGTCGGTGGCCTATCTGCCGCCCTTCGTCTACAGCCACGTGACCGGCATCGTCTCTTCAACCGGCGACGAGGCCGAGGGGTGGCTCATCACCGTGGGCGGCACTCCCAAGGAGATGCTCGCCCACCCGCCGGAGTTCACCTACTCCCGGCTGCTCGCCGCCGCTGAGCTCTCCCGCCGGCTCGGTGCCCAGATCATGGGGTTGGGGGCCTTCACCAAGGTCGTCGGCGACGCCGGGGTGACGGTGGCCAGGCAGGCGAGGCTCCCGGTGACGACGGGCAACAGCTACAGCGCCTCTGGAGCCCTGTGGGCGGCGCACGAGGCGGTGCGACGGCTCGACCTCGCCGACGTCGACGACGACGGCGCCATCCGCGGCAGGGCCATGGTCGTGGGCGCGTCGGGCGCTATCGGGTCGGTCTGCGCGCGACTGCTCGCGCTCGCCGCCGACGAGGTCTGGCTCGTCTCGCCCGAGACGGCCAAGCTGCTGCAGCTCAAGGAGGAGATCGAGCGCGAGAGCCCTCGGGCGACCATCCACGTCGCGACCGACCCGTCAGCGGCTCTGGCAGACATGGACGTCATCGTCACCGCGACCTCGGCGGCCGGGCACAAGGTGCTCGACATCATGAAGGTCAAGCCCGGCTGTGTCATCACTGACGTGGCGCGACCGCTGGACCTCTCGGCCGAGGACGTCGCCCTGCGCCCCGACGTCCTCGTGGTCGAGTCCGGTGAGGTGGAGCTGCCCGGCGACGTGCGGATGCGCAACATCGGGCTCCCGGACGGGGTCGCCTATGCCTGCCTCGCCGAGACGATCGTGCTCGCTCTCGAGGGCCGCTACGAGAGCTTCACTGTCGGCCGGAACATCGAGTGGGAGAAGGTCAAGGAGATCTATCAGCTCGGGTTGAGGCACGGCATGAAACTGGCCACCATCTCCGGTGTCAACGGGCCCTACACCGACGAGGACTTCGAGGCGGTGCGGTCCGCGGCCGTTCTTGCCCGCGCCGCAGCCGCCGAGGATCACATCCTGGAGGAGACACCATGAGGTCAGTCAAGGGCAAGCACGTCCTGGTCACCGGGGCCGCGATGGGGATGGGCCGGCTCTTCGCCGAGCGGGCCATCGCCGAGGAGGCAGCCGCCGTCGTCCTCTGGGACATCAACGAGAAGGCGCTCAACCACACCCTGGGCGAGCTCGCCGACGGCCCGTGCGCCGTGACCGGCTATGTCGTGGACATCAGCGACCCGGACGAGGTCGCGGCGACGGCGGCCGACGTCCTCGACGACCTCGGCCATTTGGACGTCCTGGTCAACAACGCGGGGATCGTGCGCGGCAACGCCTACTTCTGGGAGACCGACCCGGAGCGCGACACCCGGGCGACGATCGCGGTCAACACGCTGGCCCCGATGTTTGTCGCCCACGCCTTCCTCGGGAGCATGATCGGGGCGCCCGGCGAGACCCGTCTGCTCAACATCTCCTCGGCCGCCGGGTTCACACCCAACCCGCGCATGTCCGTCTATGCCGCCTCGAAGTGGGCGCTCACCGGCTGGTCGGACTCGGTGCGGCTTGAGCTCAAGCAGGCGGGGCACGACCACGTCAGGGTGACCACGGTGTGTCCCTACTATGTCCGGACCGGGATGTTCGACGGGGCGAGGTCCGCCCCGCTCCTGCCGATCCTCGACCCCGACGAGGTCGTGGACGAGGCCTGGACCGGGATGCTCGTCGGCAGCCCGTTCGTGGTCCTGCCCCGGACCGTGCTGCTCAGCGAGATGCTCAAGGGCGTGCTCCCGGTCGGTGTGCGCGACTTCATCGCCGACCATGTCATCGGCGTCTATCGCACGATGGAGGACTTCACCGGGCGCGCAGTGCCGGAGGACTGAGTGACCGCTCGTCCCGGCACGGACGGTCAGGCGCGGGCCTCGTGCCCCTCCGGGGCCGGCTCAGGATCCTGCTCCTTGAGCTGCTCCCACCGTGCCTCCTTGCGCCGCGGGTCGTCGAGCAGGTGCAGTCCCAGCTCGTCGCTGAGGTGCTCGAACGCCAGCTGGCCGCGGACGCTGGCGCCGTGTCGGTCCAGGCGCGGTGAGTATGCCGCGAGCCCGGCCCGCCCTGGCAGCGCACCCATGATGGAGCCCGCCACGCCGCTCTTGGCGGGGATCCCCACCTCCGACATCCAGTCACCAGCGGAGTCATACATCCCGCAGGTGGTCATCACGCTCAACGTCTGCCTGGCCGACTCGAGGCTGTGGACCCGCTCACCGGTCACCGGCTGGACGCCCCCGTTGGCCAGGGTCGCGGCCATGACCGCCAGGTCGCGGGCGCTGACCAGGATCGAGCACTGGCGGGTGTAGCCGCGCACGACGTCCTCCGCCTGGTCGGGCATGACACCCTCGGCCCGCAGCATGTAGGCGATCGCACGGTTGCGGTCAGCCTGGGCGAGCTCGTCACGGGCTGCCTCCTCATCGACGTGCAGCTGGTGTCCGGCCATCACCGAGAAGCACTCGAGGATCGTCTCGAGCCGCTCCTCGGCGTCGGCGCCGGGTCCGTTGACCAGGGCGTGCGTGGTCAGGGCCCCGGCGTTGATCATCGGGTTGCGGGGCCGGTTGGACTCCGGCTCGACCGAGATGACGTTGTAGGCCTCTCCGGAGGGTTCGACGTCGACGTGCTCCAGCACCTTGTCGACGCCGTGCTGCTCCAGGGCGAGGGCATAGACGAAGGACTTGGAGACGGACTGGATGGTGAACTCATGGTCCGCGTCACCGGCAGTGTGCACCTCTCCCTCGACCGAGCAGACGGCGGCCGCGAGCAGCTCCGGGTCTGCGGTGGCCAACGCCCTGGGCACGTCAAAGACCTCGCCACCGGTGGCGTCCCGGACGGCGTCGAGCGTGCGGCTCAGATAGTCAGCAAGAGATTCAGGCATGCCTCGAGGATAGGGAAGGGAAGTCGAGCCGCACGACCGCCCGGCGCGCGGTGGGGCGGCCGAGCTCGGTGAACCCGGCCTCCAGGAAGCTGGTGAGGGTCCCCACGTGCAGCTCCTCGGAGATCGCGGCCCTGGTCATCGGATAGGCCTCCACCGCAGCGGCCCCGCGGCTGCGGGCGAACTGCGCCGCCTCCAGGATGAGCGCCCTGCTGATGCCCTGCCTGCGGAAGTGGGCCCGCGCGAACACGCAGGTGATCGCCCAGACCGTCGCGTCCTCGCGGTCCTCGTCCCGCCCCTGCCACGGCACCTGGCTGTGTCGCAGGCCGGGGAGGTGCGGCCGGGGCGCCACCGCGCACCACCCGACCGGCTCCGCGTCCAGATAGGCGACGAGTCCGCTGGTCTCGCTGGCGCATGGGTCACCGCAGCCGGTCTGGTCCTGCAACCGTGCGATCCGCTCCTCCACGGGCTGCGTGGCGAAGGTCTCCCGCGGCCGGAGCCGGTAGCGCTGGCACTGGCACCGGGCCGCCTGACCGCGCGTGCCAAAGACCTGCTGCAGGTCCTCGCAACCGGCCTCGTTGGCGGGACGGATCACGAGAGGGGATGGCCCGGACATGCTCTGATCGTAGGACCCGGCCGGCACGCCAGGTGTGGTCTGCAGGCACAATCAGCGGGTGCGCACCACCCCGAGTCCCGACAGCCCGTCTGTCGGGCACGTGGACCACGGCCACACCGTCCTGGCGGTCCCGGTGCCAGCCCTCGACGACTTCGTCCGCCAGCGGACGGTGCTGTATGACGAGGCCTACCTGGCCGAGGACCCGCACTTCGGGCAGGCGCACGTGACGGTGCTCGGGCCCTGGGTGCGCGAGCCTCGCGCAGAGGACCTGGCCATGATCGCCCGCATCGCGGCCGCAGCCGAGCCGTTCGACTACCTGCTGGCCGCGACCGGGGTGTTCCCCAACGGCATCATCCACCTGGTCCCCGACCCTGCCGCGCCGTTCCAGGCACTCACCAAACAAGCGTGGGATGCTTTCCCGGACCATCCGCCATACGCCGGTGCCTTTGCCGGAGTGACGCCACACCTCACCCTCGACGCGGTCGGGCCGGGTGTCGATGAGGCGCACGTGCGTGACCTGCTCGGCGATCGCATCCCCGTCACCTGTCGCGCGGACCGGGTGCAGCTGCAGTGGTGGCAGGCTGGGCACTGCCACGTCAAGGGCGCGTGGCCACTCGGTGGCGCGACGACAGGAGACAGGTCATGAGGATCCTGGTGACCGGCGGCGTCCGCTCCGGCAAGTCCTACCATGCCGAGAGCCTGCTGCAGAGCCAGCCGACGGTCACCTATGTGGCTCCTGGACCGGACGAGACGCAGGAGCCGGACCCGGACTGGGCCCGGCGCCTGGCGGCCCACCGGCAGCGGCGCCCGAGCACCTGGACCACGGTGGAGACCGTCGACATCGCGGGGGCACTCGCGCGCAGCGAGGACGCAGTTCTCGTGGACTGTCTCGGCACCTGGCTGACCCGCACGATCGACCAGCAGGCGCTGTGGGAGGCGCCGGCTGACGACGTCACCGCCGTGGTGCGCGAGGCGACCCGTGAGCTTGTCGCGCAGCTGGACCGGCCCCAACCGGTGGTGCTGGTCACCAACGAGGTCGGGCTCGGGGTGGTGCCGGCACACCGGTCTGGCCGCCTCTTCCGTGACCTGCTGGGTGAGGTGAATCGGGAGGTCGCCGCAGTCTGCGACGAGATCCACCTGGTGATCGCGGGCCGGGTGCTCGTCCTGTGAGCTGCGCGGTCTGCTGACCCGGCACCGGGGCAGCCCGCTGGGCGACACCTCGACGCGGGCGTCAGGCGACGCTGAGCAGCAGCACCGTCAGCGCGACCTCGACGCAGGCACCGAGGACGTCACCGGTCACCCCACCCACCCGGCGCACGGCGACCCACAGGAACCCTGCGACGGCCAGCGCGGCCAGGGCCGGGGCGAGCAGCCCACCCAGGTCGGGACCAGCGTTCAGGGTCGCGGCCCACACCAGGGCCGCGGTGACCAGCCAGGCGAGGCTCGCGGCGACCGGGTGGACCGAGCCCGCCACCGTGGCGCCGAGCCCGTCGGGTCGGGCGGCCGGGACCCCTCGCGCACAGGCGATGGCCAGTGCGCTGCGCGAGGCCACGACGACCGCGGCGGCTACGAGCGGGCCGAGCCGATGACCGACCAGGGCCGTCAGACACACGGCCTGCAGGCCGATCACCACGACCAGGGCGACGACCCCTGAGGGGCCTGCGGTGCCGGAGCGCATCACCTCCAGCGATCGGACGCGGTCGGTCGAGGCCGTGAGGCCGTCGACCGTGTCCGACAGCCCGTCCAGGTGCAGCATCCGGGTCCCCCAGGCGAGCAGCCCCACGGCCAGCAGACCCACGGCCAGGGGCGACACGACCCCGTGCTGACCGGCCCAGACCAGCAGCCCGACTCCAACGGCCAACGGGAGGGCGGCCACGGGCGCGGCCAGCATCGCCACCCCCGCGCTGGCGCGGTCGATCACCTCGGGCGGTCGCACCGGGATGCGGGTCAGCGTCCCCACCGCCAACCGCCAGCCGTCGCGCAGCCTCATCCCAGGTCCTCCAGGAGGGCCACGTCCCGCAGGAGGGCGATCGCACTGTGCAACAACGGCACTGCGGCCACGGCACCGGAGCCCTCACCGAGCCGCATGTCGAGCTCCAGCAGCGGGGAGAGCCCCAGGGCCTCCAGGGCGAGGGTCTGGGCGGGCTCGGGGGAGCGGTGCCCGGCCACGAACCACGCGGCAGAGCCAGGCGCCAACCGGTCGGCCAGCAGGCCGCAGGTGACGCCCATCAGGCCGTCGAGCAGCGCCGGGACGCCGGAGCGGGCCGCTGTGAGCAGGAAAGCGCTCGCGGCGACGAGGTCGGCGCTGCCCAGCGCGGTCAGGGCCTCGACAGGGTCGGCCGACCGCGCCCCGACGCGAGCCAGCGCCTGGTCGACCAGCTCGGTCTTGTGGGCCAGCGCCGCGTCGTCGACCCCGGTGCCACGACCCACGACTGCTGCGGCCGGAAGCCCGAGGACGGCTCCCACCAGGGCGGCCGCCGCGGTGGTGTTGCCGATGCCCATGTCACCGCTGATCAGCAGGTCAGCCCCGGCCTCGATCTCCTCGAGCGCAACGGTCTCCCCGGCGCGATAGGAGGCCTGGAACTCCTCCTCGGTCAGGGCGTCCGTCAGGTGGATCGGTGCGCTGCCGCGCCGGACCTTGAACTGCTGCAGGCGATCCCGCGCGTCGGCGCCGAGCTCGGCGAACTCGTCAGCGCAGGCCAGGTCCAGCACGCGGACGTGCACCCCGGCGGTCCTGGCCAGGGCGCTGACCCCTGCCCGCCCACCGAGCAAGACGCGGACCATGGCGCCGGTGATCTCCGGCGGGAAGGCGGAGACACCGTGCCGGGCGACCCCGTGGTCCCCGGCAAAGATCACCAGCCGCACGTTGGTCAGCGGTCGTGGGGGCATGGTCCCCTGCGCGGCGCTGATCCAGACGGCGATCTCGCCGAGGCGGCCCAGGGCTCCGGGCGGGGTGGCCAGCGCCGCCAGCCGCCGGGTGGCCTGCTCGTGGACAGTGGCTGAGGGTGCGGTGATGCCGGTGATGACGGACTCCTGGCTGCGGCGCGCGGGGACGCCCCAGCGTAAGCGGTCTGACCGGGACGGGGTGGGCCCGCCCGGCGTAGGGTCGTTCTCGGACGATCAACGGCAGGACCGGAGGACACGATGCGCTCTGAGGTCAGCCCCACCGCTCGCGCCCTGCTCGCGCTGGAGCTGATCCAGGCGCAGCCGGGCATCACGGCGGACCGGCTCGCGGACCGACTCGGGGTCACGCCTCGGGCCGCTCGTCGCTATGTCGCCATCCTGCGCGAGGCCGACATCCCGATCCTGTCCACGAGCGGACCTGGTGGCGGCTACCGGCTCGGCCGCGGTCTCCGGCTGCCACCGTTGACCTTCAGTCCCGGTGAGGCACTCAGCCTGGTGATGGCGGTCCTCGACGGTCATCACCCAGCCGCTGACCCGGCGGACACGGTCGGCTCCGCCCTCGGCAAGATCCTGCGGGCCCTTCCGGAGAGCGTGGCGGCACAGGCGGAGACGGTGCGTCGCACCGCTGCCTCCGCGCCAGACCGGGGCGCCGCGCGGCCCGACCCGGCGATCACGGCGACCCTCGTCCGCGCCTGCGCCGACCACAGTGTCGTCGAGCTGGCCTACTGCTCGGAGTCGGGGACGCAGTGGTCCACGGTGGTCGAACCGTGGGCGGTCGTGGTGCGACACGGGCGGTGGTATCTGCTGTGTCGGGTCGTAGACCGCGATGTCGTGCGCACCTATCGGGTGGACCGGGTGACCAGCGCGACCCCTGGCGCGGAGAGCTTCGAGCCGCCCGCGCACCTTGACCCGGTCACTGACCTGGAGCAGCACCTCGGTGCTGGGTGGGAGCACCCCACCGAGGTCGTGGTCCACGGACCGCTCGAGCTGTGTCAGCGGTTCTTGGGACCGGTCGCCGGCCGGCTCGAGGCGATCGACGAGCAGACGACGCGCCTGACCGGCAGCACCAGCAACCCAGCGGCGTATGCCGAGCGCGTGCTCTGCCTGCCCGTCCCGTTCCGCGTCGTCGGCGGCCCCGAACTGCGGGCCGCGGTGCGTGAGGTGGGGGAGCGGATGGTGGCTGCCGCGCAGGACTGAGCCGAACGCGGTTGCCGGCCGGACCGGTGCACGACAGGCTGGTCGCATGACCTCACGCATCTCGCACACCAGCGTCGACTGCACCGATGCCTACGGCCTCTCGACCTGGTGGAAGGAAGAGGGCAGCGGTTGGGTCACGCTGGCCGACCCGGAGGGCAACGTCTTCTGCGTGCTCAGGTCGGTGGCCGAGCGGACCGGCCCACCACAACCTGGCTAGCGGCCGTGTCGCACCGGGTTTCGGTGCGACATACTGGACCTTCGAGGTGGGCGCACACGGAGGTGACCAGATGAGCAAGGGATTCGTCGTGGTGGGGGTTGACGTGCCCGGCACCAGTTCGGGCGCGGTGCGTTGGGCGGCGGAGGCAGCCGTGCTGCACGAGGTGCCGCTGAAGCTGGTGCACGCCGCCGACGACGTGGCAGGGCTGCCCGGCGGTGAGGTCAGCGCCGAGGACAGCACCACGATCGACGTCCTGCGTGAGAACACCAGCGCCCTGTCGAGCCTGACCGAGGCCAGGGAGACGGCGCAGGCACTCCACCCCGACCTGCAGCTGGAGGTGGTCGAGGTGGTGGGTGACGCCGTCCAGGCGTTGCTGAGCCACCAGGAGCACTCGTTGCTGGTCGTCGGGACCGGCCACCGCAACGCACTCTCAGAGCTGATCCTCGGCTCAACCTCGCTGGGCGTGGCGATGCACGCCACCAGCCCCGTGGTCGTCGTGCCCCCGACGTCAGGAGAGCCTGCCGAGCAGCACGGCCTGGTCGCGGTGGCGGTCGACGGCAGCTCGGACAGCGCGGTGGCGGCACGGATCGCCTGCCGGGAGGCCAGGATCCGCGGGGCCAGGGTCATCGCGGTGAATACCTGGGGTCTTGAGGTCGTGGACGGCTTCGTGGTCACCGAGTCCGACCCGGAGCAGTATGCCGTGATCAAGGACCGGCAGACGGCTCTCGTCGAGCGCGCGCTGACCAGCGCGCGACGGGACTACCCGGACGTCGAGATCGAGGTCTCGGTCGTCCACGGTCAGGCGGTCCGCAGCCTGGTGGAGCTGTCGGAGCGGGCCGACCTGCTGGTGATCGGCAGCCGGGGTCTGGGTGGCTTCGCGGGCAAGCTCCTCGGCTCGGTCAGCCAGCGTGTGCTGCGCGGCTCCAAGTGTCCGGTGATCATCGCGAAGGCCAGCCGGAGCTGAGGTCCCCCTGGACATGGTGGGGCGGTCCAACGCACCCCAGGAATGGCTCTGACGCGACCGAGCCACCCAAGAAGAGGTTAGGGGCGGGCGGACTGCGTGACGACGCGCGCCCACCGCCTGGCCAGGGGTTCCCACGCCCGGCGCAGTTCGTGGCGGGCGGCCTCAACGGCATCGGCTACGGCAAAGATGTCGATGCCGTCGGCTCGGGGGGCGGCCGCTGACGGCTTGTCCGTGGTCCAGCTGCGGAAGTTCGCGGGGGTTGCCTCAGGGTGGAACTGCACGCCCCACGCCCGTGGACCAAAGCGTGCGGCCTGCACCGTCCCGTCCGGCGAGGTGGCCAGCAAGGTGGCGCCGGCGGGCAGGGCGGTGACCACGTCGTTGTTCCACTGCACGGCGATCGCTCCGGCCGGGATCACCGACAGCAGGGGGTCGCTCGCCGCCGCCGGGGTCGGGCCGAAGGCGGTGAGTCCCTGTCCGTGTCCGTGCGGGTTGGGCTCGACGCGGCCGCCCAGGGCGACCGCGGCCAGCTGGTGCCCGAGGCAGATGCCGAGGAACGGGTCGCCACCGGCAGCCACGGTGGCGATGAGGGCACGGGTCGGGGCCAGCCACCGCGTAGTGCTGTCGTCGTTGGCCCCCATCTCGCCGCCCAGGACCAGCAGGCCCGCATGGTCTCCGAGTGAGGCGGGCAGGGCCCGACCGCGGTGCGCCTCAAGGACGTCCAGCTCAAGACCTGCTGCGGTCAGCCAGTCACCGAACCAACCTGTCGGACAGTTGTCCTCGTGCTGCACCACGAGCACAGTGGGCTTCATGCGGGCAATCTAACTCACCCGCGGGCGACGCGCGCTGCCGCCGTTGTCAGCCGATCTCGGTCACCGAGGCGGGACCGAAGAAGCTGTCATCACGGTCGGACTCCTGATCGGACGGATCTGTGGCGACCGTCGCGACCTCGTGCGGTTGCAGCTCTCCGCTGGCGATCTGCTCGGCGTAGTGGCACGCCACCCGCTGCGAGGCCGGAACGCCATCGATCTGGACGACCCGCAGCTCGGGTCGCTCGGTGTCGCAGCGCTCGGGCTGGCGCCACGGGCACCGGGTGTGGAAGCGGCAGCCTGCCGGAGGGTTGGCGGGACTGGGCAGGTCACCCGAGAGCAGGATGCGCTCCCGGCTGTCCTCGATCGTCGGGTCGGGGACCGGGACCGCCGACATGAGGGCGCGGGTGTAGGGGTGCAGCGGCTCGGCATAGAGGTCGTCTGCGTCGGCCTCCTCGACAAGGGCACCCAGATACATCACCCCCACCCGGTCGCTGATGTGTCGCACCACGGCGAGGTCGTGGGCGATGACGAGGAAGGTCAGCCCGAACTCCTCCTGCAGATCGGCCAGCAGGTTGATGACCTGAGCCTGGACGGAGACATCCAGTGCGCTGACCGGCTCGTCGGCGACGATGAGGGCCGGGTCGACGGACAGGGCGCGGGCGATGCCGACACGTTGGCGCTGACCACCGGAGAACTCGTGGGGGTATTTGCTGAGCGCCGTCCTGGGCAGGCCGACCGCCGTGAGTAGCTCGATCAGCCGAGCCCGCGCGTCGATGCCCTTGGTCAGGCCGTGGGCGCGCATCCCCTCCAGCAGCAGCTGCTCGACGGTCTGACGGGGGTCGAGGCTGCCCAGCGGGTCCTGGAAGACCATCTGCATGTGACGACGCTGCTTGCGCAGGGTCTCGCCCTTGAGCGAGGCGAGGTCGACGCCGCCGAAGAAGACGCTGCCCTCGGTCATCTCCTCGAGCTGCAGGAGCGCGCGACCGAGCGTGGACTTGCCACAGCCGGACTCACCCACCAGGCCATAGGTCTCGCCGCGGCGGATCTGCAGGTCGATCCCGTCGACGGCATAGACGTGGCCGACCGTGCGGTCGATGATGACGCCTTTCTTGATGGGGAAATGGACCTTGACCCCCTGGGCGTCGAGCAGGATGTCACCCTCGCTGATGTCTTCAATCACGACCGAGTCCTCGACGGGGGCGCTCTCGACACGGTCTGCCGGGCTGCTCATCAGGACTCCTCGTCGGTGGGGGACTCGGCCGACGCCTCGGACGCCTCGGCCGCTGCATCTGACGGGCCACCAGTGAGCGGGTTGTGGCAGCGCAACAGCCGCCCGGGGGACCCGTGCTCGTCGTCCGGCACGAGCTCAGGGGTGACCTCGCGGCACACCGCGATCTCCGAGGAGCAGCGCGGCGCGAACGCGCAGGCGCTGGTCCAGGGGATGTTGTCGGCGACTGAGCCAGGCACCGGCGTCAACCGGCGCCGCTCCTCGTGCAGACGGGGGATGGAGGCGAGCAGCCCTCCGGTGTAGGGGTGCCGTGGACGGCCGAACAGGTCGTGCCGCTCCGCGCGCTCGACGATGCGTCCGGCATACAGGACATTGACCTCGTCACACAGCCCCGCCACCACGCCCAGGTCGTGGGTGATCATGATCAGCGCGGTGCCGGAGTCCTGCACCAGCTCCTTGAGCAGCGTCAGGATCTGGGCCTGGATCGTGACATCGAGAGCCGTGGTCGGTTCGTCGGCGATCAGCAGCCGGGGCTCGCAGGCCAGCGCCATCGCGATGAGGGCACGCTGTCGCATGCCGCCCGAGAGCTGGTGGGGATAGTCCTTCAGCCGCCGGCCCGGGTCGGGGATCCCGACCTTGTCCAGCATCACCCGCGCGCCCTCCGTCGCCTCCGCCTTCTTGGCGTTCTTGTGCCGCTGGATCACCTCGGCGACCTGGACGCCGAGGGGCACGACCGGGTTGAGCGAGGACAGCGGGTCCTGGAAGATCATGGCGACGTCCCGGCCGCGCCGGTCGCGCAGCTGGTCTCCGGGCATGGTGAGCAGGTCCTCGCCGGCAAACCTGGCGCTGCCGGTGACGGTGTTGCCCCGGGCCGGCAGCAGGCCCATGATCGCCAGCGACGTGACGGACTTGCCGCACCCGGACTCGCCGACCAGACCCACGGTCTGTCCCGCGGCGACGTCAAAGCTGACGCCGTCCACGGCGCGGAAGGCCTTGCGGCCCTTGCCGAAGGTGACGGTCAGGTCCCGCACGGCGAGCAGAGGCTCGCTGTCGGACCTGCTGGTCGAGGTGGTGGTGGTGGGCTGAGCGGTCATCACGTCCTCCTCAGCGACGGGACTTGGGATCGAGGGCCTCGCGCAGCGACTCGCCCATCAGGGTGAAGCCGAGCGCGACGATGATGATGGCTACGGCGGGATAGACGGCCACTTCTGGGTGGGTGTTGAAGTACTGCTGGGCGCGGCCCAGCATCTGGCCCCACTCCGGCTGCGTGTCGTCGGGGTTGCCGAGGCCTAGGAAGGATAGGGCCGCAGCGTCGATGATGGCGATGGCAAGCATGAGCGTGGCCTGGACGATGACCGGGCCGATCGAGTTGGGCAGCATGTGGCGGAACACGATCGGGGCCGGTCGCACCCCGAGCGAGCGGGCGGCCAGCACGTGGTCACTGTGCCGCTGGCTCATCATCGAGCCGCGCAGCAGTCTGGCGAAGACCGGGATCTGGATCACCGCGATGGCGATGATCACCGTCCACTGGCTGGGCCGGGCAAACATCGCCGCCAGCGAGAAGGCCATCAGCAGCGAGGGGATGGAGAGCATCACGTCGACGATGCGCATCACCACCGTGTCGGCCCAACCGCCGATGCCGCCGGCGATGGTGCCGAGGATCACGCCGCCGGTGAGTCCGCCGAGGGTGGCGAGCACGCCGACGATGAGGGTCTGGCGCGCGCCCACGAGCAGGCGGGAGAACATGTCCCGTCCTGCGTCGTCGGCGCCCAGCGGGAAGCCGGGCTGGGGTCCGGGGATCGGGTTCTGGGTGCTGCGCTGCTCAATGAGCAGCCGGGCCGCCGGGTCGTGCGGAGCGATCCACGGCGCGATGATCGCCAGGATCACGAACGCCGTCACGATGATGGCGCCGGCCAGGAAGACAGGGTCACGGCGCAGCCGCAGCCACGCGCTCTGCCACAGGCTCACACCCTCCTCGTCGGAGAGCGTGCCGGCCTCGGCCAGCGCGTCGATGCGGGCCTTCTTGCGGTCGCCCGGCTTGGTCATGGAGGTCATGCGCAGCTCCTCACTTGGTCCGGACGCGCGGGTCGATGACGGCGTAGGCGATGTCGACCAGCAGGTTGACGAGGATGTAGATCAGCGCGGCCATCATGATGAGCACCTGCAGCACGGGGTAGTCCCGGCGCTCGAACCCGATGGCGAGCGCCTGCCCGATGCCCTGGAAGGCAAAGACCTTCTCCGTCAGGATGGCGCCGGCCAGGAGCGCACCGATCTGCAGGCCGATAATAGTGACCACGGGGATCAGGGCGTTGCGCATGATGTGGCGCACCCGGATGGTGCGCGGGGTCAACCCCTTGGCGCGAGCGGTGCGCACGTAGTCCTCCTCGAGCACGTCGATGACCGCGGCCCGGGTGATGCGAAAGACGATGGCAAACGGGATCGAGGCCAGCGCGAAGGCGGGGAGCACCAGGTGCTTGAGAGCATCCAGGGCGGCGTCCCACTCCCGGGTCAGGATCCCGTCGAGGACATACATGTTGGTGATGTGCGTGGCGTTGATGCCGACGCTGGACCGACCCGAGGGTGGCAACCAGCCCAGCTGCACGGCGAAGACGTATTTGAAGACGTAGGCCAGGAAGAACACCGGCACCGCGACACCGACAAGGGAGAAGATCACGCTCCCGGTGTCGAGGAAGCCGCCCTTGCGCCGGGCGGCGATGTAGCCCAGTGGGATGGCCAGGGTCAGGGCGATGAGCATCGCGAAGAAGCTGAGCTCGATGGTGGCCGGGAGGCGCTGGATGAAGACGTCCCAGGCGGGCTCACCGCGGTAGACGCCGTTGGAGATGCCGAAGTCACCCTGCAGCGCGCGCTCCAGGAACTTCCAGTACTGCACCGGCAAGGGGTCGTCGAGCCCGAGCTGGGCGCGCAGGGCAGCCGTGGACTCTGGGGTGGCGCGCTCGCCGAGCAGCGCGCTGATCACGCCTCCGGGCAGAGAGCGGAGCCAGGCAAAGAGCAGGATGCTGAGCACAAAGAGCGCCAGCACAGCCTGCAGGCTGCGACGGACGATGAACCTGAGCACGGAAGTCTCCTGACGGCGGCGGGCGACGGGCCCCGTCCTCCCCGGTCAGTCGACCAGGGAGGACGGGGCCCGAAGGATCACTCGGAGATGGTGACCGTCGAGAAGTCCTCAGCGGTCAGCGGGCTCGCGACGAGCCCCTGCACGTTGGGACCAACCACGATGGCCGGCGGGCTGTGCGAGAGCGGGAGACCGGGCAGCCACTCGGGGCTCATGATCTTGGTGTTCAGATCCTTGTAGAGCTGCTCGCGAGCTGCCTCGTCGGGCTCACCGTCGGCCGCGGTCAGGGACTCCTGGAGCTCACCCTGCCAGTCGTACTCACTGGTGCCGAACGCGTTCTCGTCGCCGCAGAAGAAGGCGCACAGGAAGTTGTCGGCCGAGTTGAGGTCGCCGGTCCAGCCCAGGAAGTAGGCCGGAGCCTGGTTGGTCTGGGCACCGTCGATGTAGCCACCAGCCCAGGGCTTGGTGACGGTCTCGACGGTGATGCCCGCGGCCTCCCAGTCGGTCTTCACCGCGTCGTAGACGCGCTGGGGGTCCGGCATGTAGGGGCGGGTCACCTCGGAGGGGTACCACAGCTCGATCGTGAGGTCAGACTTGCCGGCCTGCTCGAGCAGGTCCTTGGCCTTCTCCACGTCGTACTCGTAGGCCTCGATCGTGTCGTCGTAGCCGCTGACCGTGTTGGGCATGAACTGCGTGGCCACGCTGGCGCCCTCCGGCAGCTGCGTCGCGACGAACTGGTCACGGTTCAGCGCGTGGTAGAGCGCCTGGCGCACCAGCGGGTCCGCCAGCTGCGGGTCCGCGATCGGGTTCAGGCCCACGTAGAGGATGTTGAACGGGTCGCGGATCTCGACCTGGTTGCCCGAGTCCTCCAGCGCCTGCCAGTCGACCGGGTTGGGCAGGTCGTAGCCGTGGATCGTGCCGGCCTCGAGCTCCTGACGGCGGGCGTTCTCGTCGGGGACGATCTTGAAGACGAGGTTGGCCACACCGGCCTTCTCCTCACCCCAGTAGTCGTCGTTGCGGACCAGGGTGACCGTGCCGCCGGCGTTGTCATAGGCCTCAAACATGAACGGGCCGGTGCCGGTCGGGTTCTTGTCGTACTCCGGGAAGACGAAGGCGTCACCCTGGGCCTGCACGTCGTTGGCGTTGAACTCTTCCAGCGCCGTCGGCGACTGCATGGCGTAGGACGACTGCGACAGCACCATCGGGAACTTGCCGGTGACCCGGCTCACCACGACCTCGGCCGTGGTCTCGTCCACGGCGGTGCAGGACTCGTAGAGCGAGCCGTCGCCGAAGCCGAAGTCGTTGCCGTAGTAGTAGGCCATCGCCGGTGACTGACCGACCTCGTTCTGGTCCTGCCAGCGGTCCATGTTGTAGCAGACGGCCTCGGCGTTGAAGTCGGTGCCGTCGTGGAACGTCACGCCCTCCTGGAGGGTGAAGGTCCAGGTCAGGCCATCGTCGCTGGACCAGTCGGTGGCCAGCTCCGGGACGCCGTTGGTCCCACCGGGCTCGATGCCGATGAGGTTCTGATAGATCTGTCGGCTGATGCGGAACGTCTCGCCATCACTGGCATAGAACGGGTCGAAGGTCGCCGGGGCGCCAGCAGCACCGAAGATGAACGTGGCGTCCGATGCGGCTGCGTCGCCGTCGTCACCGCCAGCGGTCGAATCGGTGCCATCGGCGTTGTCTCCGGCGGCGTTGTCGCCACCGTTGTCCCCGTCGTCTCGGTCGGACTCGGCGCACGACGTCAGGACCAGTGCCATAGCGGCGGTCCCGGCGACGACGGCCGCCATCTTGCGGATTGTCATTCTGCCTCCTCTTAAGGCCGGCGACCGGAAGACCGGGCGACGGATCACAATGTGGCTCAAGGTAATCCTCTGGGGCCTGTGACGGAAGCAGACCGGCCGGATCGATGCCGAACCTTGACCAAATGCCCGAGGTGCAGGGCGCCTAGGCTGCAGATGTGAGCACAACGGGCGGAGGCAGCGGCACCGACAGCAGAGCACCGGTCGGCAACCTGGAGAGGCTCGTGGTGGCCGCGGCCCTGGTGGACGACCTGAGCCACCCGACCCGGCTGCTCGCGGCCCGGCGGTCGGCTCCGGCGGCGCTAGCTGGCGGCTGGGAGTTCCCGGGAGGCAAGGTCGAGCCGGGTGAGGAGCCGGTGAGCGCCCTGCACCGCGAGGTGCAGGAGGAGCTGGGCGTCGGCATACGCCTCGGCAGTCCGGTCCCGGGCCCGCTGGACGGGCGGTGGCCGCTGCAGGTCGCCGACTTCACGCTCGCCCTGTGGTGGGCCGTCCCGCTGGGTGAGCCTCAGCCGCTGCAGGATCATGACCTGCTGCGATGGCTGTCCGAGCCCGAGTTGGACACCGTGTCCTGGCTGGTCAGCAACGCCCCGATGGTGGCCGCGATCCGAGCCGATCTGTTCGCACTGTCCTGAGCAGCCCCTGCGGGATGAGAAAATCGTCCCTATGCCTCTCCAGACTCGCGACGACATCCGCAACGTGGCCATCATTGCCCACGTCGACCACGGCAAGACCACGATGGTTGACGCCATGCTCTGGCAGGCGGGCGCTTTCACCGGGCACGACGCCGAGTCGCACGCCGTCGAGCGGTTCATGGACAGCGGTGACCTGGAGCGCGAGAAGGGCATCACGATCCTGGCCAAGAACACGGCCGTGCACTACCGCGGCGCGGCGGCCCAGGAGCTCGACGTCGCCGACGGCGTCACCATCAACATCATCGACACCCCGGGTCACGCCGACTTCGGTGGCGAGGTCGAGCGTGGCCTGTCCATGGTCGACGGCGTGGTCCTGCTGGTGGACGCCTCGGAGGGGCCGTTGCCGCAGACCCGCTTCGTGCTGCGCAAGGCCCTGGCCGCGCGCAAGCCGGTGATCCTGTGCATCAACAAGGTCGACCGGCCCGACGCGCGCATCGAGCCGGTCACTGAAGAGGTTTATGAGCTGTTCATGGACCTGCTCGACGACGCCGAGGAGGGCGCTGCCGGCCTGGAGTTCCCGATCGTCTATGCCTCCGCCAAGAACGGCCGGGCCAGCCTGACCCAGCCGGCGGACGGCGCCCTGCCGGACAACGAGGACCTCGAGCCGTTGTTCCGCACGATCCTGGCGACCGTCCCCGCGCCGACCTATGACCCGGAGATGCCGCTGCAGGCGCACGTGACGAACCTGGACTCCTCACCCTTCCTGGGGCGCCTGGCGCTGTGCCGCGTCCACAACGGCACCATCACCAAGGGCCAGCAGGCGGCCTGGTGCCGCAGCGACGGCACGATCCAGAAGGTCAAGATCACCGAGCTGCTGCTGACCGAGGCACTGGAGCGCGTGCCGGCCACCGAGGCCGGTCCCGGCGACATCATCGCGATCGCCGGCATCCCGGAGATCACCATCGGAGAGACCCTCGCCGACGTTGACGACCCCCGCCCCCTGCCGCTGATCACGGTGGACGAGCCGGCGATCAGCATGACGATCGGCACCAACACCTCACCGCTCGCAGGGCGGGTGAAGGGGGCTAAGGTCACCGCCCGACTGGTCAAGGACCGCCTGGACAAGGAGCTGGTCGGCAACGTGTCGCTGCGGGTGCTCCCGACGGAGCGCCCTGACGCGTGGGAGGTCCAGGGCCGAGGTGAGCTGGCGCTCGCCATCCTGGTGGAGCAGATGCGCCGGGAGGGTTATGAGCTGACGGTCGGCAAGCCCCAGGTGGTCACCCGCGAGATCGACGGCAAGCTGCAC
The DNA here is from genome assembly GCF_023923205.1 of Ornithinimicrobium cryptoxanthini. Taxonomy (NCBI): domain Bacteria; kingdom Bacillati; phylum Actinomycetota; class Actinomycetes; order Micrococcales; family Ornithinimicrobiaceae; genus Ornithinimicrobium; species Ornithinimicrobium cryptoxanthini. Next base: position 848,690 of record NZ_CP099490.1, read on the forward strand.
GAGCCGATCGAGCGGCTGACCATCGACGCGCCCGAGGAGCACCTCGGCGCCATCACGCAGGTGCTGGCCAGCCGCAAGGGGCGCATGGAGCAGATGACCAACCACGGCACGGGCTGGATCCGGATGGAGTTCATCGTGCCGGCCCGTGGGCTGATCGGCTTCCGCACCGAGTTCATGACCGAGACCCGGGGGACGGGCATCGCCAACCACGTCTTCGAGGGCTACGCGCCCTGGTATGGCGAGATCCGCACCCGGCAGACCGGCTCGCTGGTCTCCGACCGGGCGGGGGTGGCCACGACATACGCCATGTTCAACCTGCAGGAGCGCGGCTCGATGTTCCTCGAGCCCACGACCGAGGTCTATGAGGGCATGGTCGTCGGCGAGAACTCCCGCGCCGACGACATGGACGTCAACATCACCAAGGAGCGCAAGCTGACTAACGTGCGCTCCGCCGGTGCGGACGTCCTTGAGCGGCTCATCCCGCCGCGGCGACTGAGCCTGGAGCAGTCGCTCGAGTTCTGCCGCGAGGACGAGTGCGTGGAGGTCACCCCCGAGGCGGTGCGCATCCGCAAGGTCGTGCTCGACCACTCGCTGCGGGCCCGGGCTGCGGCGCGCGCCCGCCGATGACCCGCCCGTCGCCGGCCGAGGCGCTCCGCCCACGCGGGGACCGACCGCTGCGGGTCGTGGCGGTGCACGCCCACCCCGATGACGAGACACTCGCGACCGGGGTCGCTCTGGCGCACCATGTGGCCAGGGGCGACACGGTGCACGTGATCACGGCCACCCTGGGGGAGGAGGGCGAGGTCATCCCCGCCGAGCTCGCGCACCTGGAGGGCAGCCCTGAGCTGGGAGCGCACCGCCGCGGCGAGTTGGACCGCGCGATGGCCGAGCTCGGGGTCGAGCACAGTTATCTCGCTGTGGGCGCCAGCCGCACGACCACGCCCCGCTGGCGGGACAGCGGCATGGCCGGGTCGCAGGCCGCGGAGCACCCCCGCGCCTTCGCCGGTGCGCCCGTCGCGGAGGCGGCTGATCTGCTCGCCGAGCGACTCGGCATACTGCTCCCGGACCTGGTCCTGACCTACGACGCCCACGGCGGCTACGGCCACCCAGACCACATCCAGACCCACCGGGTCACGGTGGCTGCGGTCGCCTCGTTGCCCGAGCGGCTGCGCCCCAGGCTGTTCGCCGCCTTCACCCCCCGCTCGTGGGTGCTGGAGGACCGGGACTGGTTGGCCGAGCACGTGCCCGCCGGCGCAGGGCTCACCGTGCCGGACGGCGACGACCCCTTCGCGCCCTCCGTGGTCGACGACGCCCGGGTCACTCACGAGGTCGTGGACCTCGACGCCGTCGCGCACCAGGTGCGTGCCCTGCGCCGGCACGCCACCCAGGTCAGTGTCTTCGAGGTGCCCGACGGGCCCTACTTCGCACTGTCCAACGGCATCGCGGCCCGACTCGCCGGGCGCGAGGGCTATGCCGAGCTCGACCCCGGGACCGGTCTGCCGATCGGGTGAGGCACGATGGTGGAGACGGGACAGGGAGGTGCTGGCGTGGCTGAGGAGTTCGCCGCCGAGCCGACGTCCGTCGACCCCGATCTCTATCGCCGCGCCATCGGCCGGTTCGCCACCGGAGTGACCGTCGCGACCACCTTTGCCGGTCAGCACGACCACGCCATGACCGCCAACTCGATCACCAGCGTCTCGCTCGACCCGGTCCTGCTGCTCATCTGCGTCGAGCGGGCCGCGCGCTGGCACGACGCGGTGCTCGAGTCCGGAGTGTTCGGCATCAGCGTCCTGGGTCATCACGCCCGGGCGACGGCCTCCTGGCTGAGCACGCCCGGTCGGCCCCTGCACGGTCAGCTCGACCGGGTGGCGCACCACCGGGGCCAGGTCACCAACATCGCGCTCATCGACGGCGCTCTGGCCGCCTTCGAGTGCCGCACCACCGATGTCCACGTGGCCGGTGATCACAGCCTGGTCGTCGGTGAGGTCGTCGGCATCGAGCTGCCGCCGCGGGTCGACCCGGCCCTGGTGCACTTCCGCGGCCGCTACGGCCACCTGGACTGACCCACCCTCGGGGTGATGTGGACCTCCTATCGCGAGGTGGTCAGCGAGGTGAGACACACCCGCGCTGCCCCGGTCTATGCTCAACAGTCACGGCAGCGCGATGGAGCGTGCGGCCGTGGCCGAAGGGAGCGCTCGATGAGCCCGACCGAGATCACCGTCAACGGCACCGCGCGCCCGTGTGCGGCCGGACCTCACACCAGCCTGCTCGACTGGCTGCGTGGCGAGGGGCTCACGGGCGCCAAGGAGGGGTGCGCCGAGGGAGAGTGCGGCGCCTGTGCTGTCCTGGTAGCCCGACCGGACGGGGCTGACCGGACTCGCTGGGTCTCGGTCAACGCGTGTCTGCCCCTGGCACTCGCCTTTGACGGCCAGGAGGTCGTCACCGCCGAGGGCCTGGGTGCCCCGCCGGCCCCTGGGCAGCAGGCGGTGCTACACCCGGTGCAACGCGAGATGGCGGACCGCGGCGGCTCGCAGTGCGGCTACTGCACACCGGGGTTCGTGTGCGCGATGGCGGCCGAGTTCTATCGCCCCGAGCGCGGTGGTCAGGCACCGCACGAGGGGGCGGAGTGCGGGGCCAACGGTTTTGACCTACACGCCCTGAGCGGCAATCTGTGCCGGTGCACCGGCTACCGGCCGATCCGCGACGCCGCCTATGCCCTCGGCGAGCCCGACCCGCTCGACCCGCTCGCCGAGCGTCGGGACCGCGCAGCACCGCCAGCTCGCGCCACGGAGGTCTCCGCCTCTGACCTCTCCGCTTCTGATCTCCCCGGCTCGGACGCAACCTTCGTGCGCCCAACAGACCTGCCGGACCTGCTCACTCGACTCGCGGCAACGCCCGACGCAGTGCTGGTGGCGGGCGCAACCGATGCCGGGGTGGAACGCAACCTGCGGCATACCCGTCCATCATCGGTGCTGGCCATCGACCACCTCGAGGAACTGCGCGGTCTGCACCACTCACCGGACTCCGTCGAGATCGGAGCTGCACTGACGCTCAGCGAGATTGAGCGCGCTCTGGCCGGCCGCGTGCCGCTTCTTGACCAGTTGTTCCCCCAGTTCGCCTCGCGCCTGATCCGCAACGCGGCGACGCTCGGTGGCAACCTGGGCACTGGCTCCCCGATCGGGGACGCGGCGCCGGTGCTCCTGGCCCTGGGGGCCACCCTGGTGCTCGCCTCGGCTGAGGGTGAGCGTGCGGTGCCGCTGGACGACTACTTCACCGGCTATCGGCGAAGCGTGCGGGTGCCCGGCGAGCTCATCAGGGCGGTCCGCATCCCCCTGCCTGCGGCGCCGCACGCGGCGTTCTACAAGGTCGCCAAGCGCCGCTTCGACGACATCTCCTCGGTCGCGGTGGCGATCTCGCTGCGCCTTGAGCGTGGCATGGTCGCCTCGGTGCGGATCGGGCTGGGCGGGGTGGCGGCGACCCCGATCCGCGCGCTGGCCACGGAAGCGGGGCTGACGGGGCGCCCCTGGGACGCGGACACGGTCTCCCGGGCGGCGCGGACGCTCGCGCAGGAGGGGACGCCGCTGGATGACCACCGGGCCAGCGCTCGCTATCGCAGCGCGATGCTCGAGCAGAGTCTGATGCGCTTCCACGCCGAACACAGACCGACGAAACCCCTGCAAAAAGACGGATTCGACCAACGAAACCACTCGGAAAATTGGGGGGAGGCGCGGTGAGCACGCCATTGTCCCCGCAGCCCTCCGTGGGTCAGACCGTCTCGCACGAGAGTGCCGAACTGCACGTCACCGGCGCCGCGCACTACACCGACGACCTGGTGGGGCGGACCACCAGCGTGCTGCACGCCTGGCCGGTCCAGGCACCACATGCCCACGCGCGGGTCACCGCGCTGGCGACCGACCCGGCGCTTCGGGTGCCTGGCGTGGTGCGCGTGCTCACCGGCGCGGACGTGCCCGGTGCCAATGACTCCGGTGTCCGGGAGGACGAGCCGCTCTTCCCCGACGAGGTCATGTATCACGGGCATGCTGTCTGCTGGGTGCTCGGCGAGACGCTGGAGGCCGCGCGGCTGGGAGCGGAGGCCGTCGAGGTGACCTATGCGTCGCTGCCCTCCGTCATCACACTCACCGAGGCGATCGAGCAGGAGTCGTTCCAGGGATCGCAGCGCACCGTCAGCCGAGGTGACGTCGTCGCCGGGCTGGAGCGCGCGGCCCACCGGTTCAGCGGCGAGTTCGAGTTCGGCGGCCAGGAGCACTTCTACCTCGAAACCCAGGCGGCGCTGGCCAGTGTCGATGAGGCCGGGCAGGTGTTCGTGCAGAGCAGCACCCAGCACCCGACGGAGACGCAGGAGATCGTCGCGCACGTCCTGGGCCTGCGCAGTCACGAGGTCACCGTCCAGTGCCTGCGGATGGGCGGTGGGTTCGGCGGCAAGGAGATGCAGCCCCACGGCCTGGCGGCGGTGGCCGCGCTCGGTGCCGTGCTCACCGGGCGCCCGGTCCGGGTGCGGCTCAACCGAACCCAGGACATGACCATGACCGGCAAGCGGCACCCCTTCCACGCGTCCTGGGAGGTCGGTTTTGACCAGGAGGGCCACCTTGAGGCGCTGCGCACGACGCTGACCTCCGACGGCGGGTGGTCCCTCGACCTGTCCGAGGCCGTCCTGGGGCGCGCCCTGTGCCACGTGGACAACGCCTACTACGTGCCGGACGCGGAGTTCCACGGCCGGATCGCCCAAACGCACAAGACCTCCCAGACCGCCTTCCGCGGATTCGGCGGGCCCCAGGGGATGCTCGTCCTGGAAGATATCCTTGGGCGCTGCGCCCCCGCGTTCGGGCTCGACCCGACCGAGCTGCGGCGCCGCAACCTCTACCAGCCCGGCCAGAGCACGCCCTATGGCCAGCCGGTCCGGCACGCCGAGCGTCTCGAGGCCGTGCTGGAGGAGGTGACGACCCGCGCGGACCTGACTACTCGGCATACCGAGATCGCGGCGTTCAATGCCGCCCATCCGCATCGCAAGCGGGGGATTGCCTGCACACCAGTGAAGTTCGGCATCTCCTTCAACTTCACGGCGTTCAACCAGGCCGGTGCCCTGGTCCACGTCTACAAGGACGGATCGGTGCTCATCAACCATGGCGGCACCGAGATGGGCCAGGGACTGCACACCAAGATGCGCCAGGTGGCTGCGACGGCCCTGGGGCTGCCGCTGAGCGGGATCCGCCTGGCTCCGACCCGCACCGACAAGGTGCCCAACACCTCTGCGACAGCGGCCAGCTCGGGCTCTGACCTGAACGGTGGCGCGGTCAAGGACGCCTGTGAGCAGATCCGGGGGCGGCTGGCTGCAGTGGCTGCCGAGCGGCTCGGCACCAGCTCCGCGGAGGTGCAGTTCGTCGAGGGCAGTGTCCTGGGAGCCGGACAGGCCCTGCCCTGGTCCGAACTGGTGCGCGAGGCCTACCTGGCGCGCGTGCAGCTGTTCGCCGCCGGGTACTACCGCACCGAGGGCCTGCACTGGGACGGGGTCCGGATGCAGGGCGAGCCGTTCAAGTACTTCGCCTACGGCGCCGCGGTCTCCGAGGTGGAGGTCGACGGCTTCACCGGGGCCTACACCTTCCTGCGCACCGACATCGTCCACGACGTCGGTGACAGCCTCTCGCCGCTGGTCGACATCGGGCAGATCGAAGGTGGCTTCGTGCAGGGCGTCGGCTGGCTGACGCTGGAGGACCTGCGCTGGGACACGAGTGACGGCGAGGGCCGTGGCCGGGTCAGCACGCCCAGTGCCAGCACCTACAAACTGCCCTCGTTCTCCGAGATGCCGCGCGAGCTCACCGTGCATCTGCTCGAACACGCCACCGAAGACGGTGCGGTCTATGGCTCCAAGGCCGTCGGCGAACCGCCGCTCATGCTTGCCTTCAGCGTCCGCGAGGCGCTGCGCCAGGCGGTCGCGGCGTTCGGCCCGGCCGGTCACGTCGTCGAGCTGGCCTGCCCCTCCACGCCGGAGGCGGTGTTCTGGGCGGTCGAGGCGGCGCGTGCCGGCGCACCCGGCAACACCAGGGAGTATGCCGACCAGCTGGCTGTGTCAGCACCCACGGCGGCGTCCGTGGTCACCGACGAGGTGGCGCAGGCTGGCGCGTGGTCGTCGGGCGCCACGGGGAGCCAAGACTCTGTCTTGGAGCCGGTTGTGGTTCTTGGAGCCGGTGATAACAGGCTCCAAGATGCAGAACCGGCTCCTAGTGCTGACAGCGGCCGGCCCGGTCCCGTGGGAGACGTGGACTGATGGACTGGCTGCGCGCTCTGACGCACCTGCGGGACGAGGGCCGTTCCGGGGTGCTGCTCACCGTCACCTCGGTGCGTGGGCACGCCCCGCGGGAGGCCGGCGCCAAGATGGTCGTGACGCCCGGCCAGACCTGGGGCAGCATCGGCGGCGGGAACCTCGAGGCCACCGCCGTCACCCGCGCGCGAGAACTGCTGGCGGCCGGCACCACGGCGCCAGTGACACTCGACCTCTCGCTGCACGAGCACGCGCCGGTCAGCTTCGGGCGGCAGTGCTGTGGAGGCGAGGTGAGCCTGCTCCTCGAGCCGCTGCCCGCCCGCCCGGTCGTGGCCGTCTTTGGCCTGGGCCACGTGGGGCAGGAGCTGGGCCGGATCCTGGGCCGCCTGCCGCTCGCGGTCCACCTCGTGGACAGCCGGACCTCGGCCGTGCACCAGATGCAGGCAGCCGTCTCCACCGACGGGCCGGCTGACGTGCGCATCACCCACGCCCCGGCCCCGGAGGTCGTGCTCGCGGACCTGCCGGCCCACGCCCACGTCCTGGTGATGACCCACGACCACGCGGAGGACCTGGTGCTCTGCGAGGCGGCGCTGCGCCGAGGCGACCTCGGCTCGGTCGGGGTGATCGGCTCATCCGCGAAGTGGCAGCGCTTCCGCAAGCGGCTGCTGGAGGCGGGGCACACCGAGGCTTCGATCGGCACTCTGACCAGCCCTATCGGCCGGCCCGAGCTGGTGGGCAAGGAGCCCGCCGTGATCGCGGTCAGCGTCGCTGCTGAGCTCCTGCGTGCCCTGCGGGCCGAGCCGGTCAGCGGCCTGACGCCCAAGGAGGGGTCCGAGCTGTCCAGCAGCCCCACCGGATAACTATTCGGCATCGATCCGTGGGGCGGGGCCACATCTGTCGCAGAAGTGGGCGTCGGGGTGAGGAGGACACGGCATACTGCCACAGACGCCCGGTGTGCCCAGGACCGCACCGACGGGCTGCGCCAAGACGCGGACTGCACGCACACGGACTGCACGAAGACGGACTGCCACGACGAAGGGTCGGGAGTGGAAGAGCGACAGAACCTGCCGGAGGAGCCGCCGCGCAACGAGTGGATCGGCATCCTCCTGCGCACGCTGGTCGCCGTGCTGGTGCTGGGGGGCGGCTACTACGCGGCCGCGCAGTACCTCGGTGGCCGGATCCCGAACGGCACGGCCGTCGAGGGGGTGGACATCGGTGGGCAGAGTCCGGCCGCCGCCCGCGACCTGCTGGAGTCCAAGCTGGAGGAGCTGGCCACCGGAGAGGTGGTCATTGACGTCGAGGACGACACGTTCACCATCGACCCGACCACGGCGGGACTCAGCCTCGACCTGGACGCCACCCTGGACGGCATCACGGGGGTCAGCTATGACCCGCAGGTGATGTGGGGCCGGATCACCAACGACGGTGGAGACCTGCCGCTGCAGGTCACCGTGGACCGCGCCGCGCTCGAGCAGGCGGTCGCCGAGGTGGCTGAGGAGGCCGCGATCGAGCCCCGCAACGGCACGGTCTGGTTCAGCCTCGGGGAGGTGCGCTCGACCGCCTCGGAGGACGGCCGCGAGCTGGACACGGCCGCGACCAGTGACGCCGTCGAGGCCGCGTGGCCGCAGGAACACCAGGTCACGGGGGTCGCGGCCCCGACCAGCCCGGAGCTCGCCCAGGCAGAGATCGAGCGTTTCGTCGACGAGGCCGCCGGACCGGCCATCGCCGGCCCGGTCAACGTCAAGGTGGGCGAGGAGACCTCCACGATCAGTCCCAACCAGATCGCCCGCCTGCTGACCGTCCACGAGTCGCCCGAGCACGCTCTCAGCCTCGAGCTGGACGGCGATGGCCTGCTCGAGATCGTCAGCGGCCAGCTGGAGGCGACTGCAGAAGCTCCGCTCAACGCCAGCCTCGCGCTCGACGACGGCACGGTGGTGGTCACCAAGGCGCGGGTCGGCAAGGTCGTCGACGAGGACAAGCTGGTCGCGCAGTTCGAGGAGGCCCTCACCGCCACCGGCAAGGACCGCACCATCACGGTCGGCACGGTCGAGGTCAAGCCCTCCGTGACCGACGCGGACGCCGAGAACTGGGACATCTCCCAGATGGCGACCTTCCGCAGCGCCTACCCCGGCGGGCCGTCCAACGCCGACCGCACCGAGAACATCAGGGTCGGTCTGGGCCACGTCAACGGCACGGTCGTCATGCCGGGTGACACCTTCAGCCTGGCCAACACCCTGGCGCCGATCACCAAGGAGCGGGGGTATGTCGAGGCAGGGGTGATCAGTGACGGCCGCCTGGTCAAGGGCATCGGCGGGGGCCTGTCGCAGGTCTCCACGACGGTGCTGAACACCGCCTGGGAGGCGGGGCTCCAGCTGGACGAGTTCCACCCCCACTCCTACTACATCCCCCGCTACCCGGTCGGCAAGGAGGCCACGATCGCGGTCGGCATCCTGGACAACCGGTGGACCAACAACACGAACACGCCGGTGCTGATCCAGACCTACCTCGACGGCGGCGAGATCGTGATGACCTTCTGGGGTGACCGGCAGTTCTCAGTGCAGACGATCACCGGCCCCCGCAGCAACATCGTGACGGCCGACGAGCGTGAGGACGACAGCGCGACGTGCCTGCCCCAGAGCGCCCAGGACGGTTTTGACATCACGGTCACCAGGGTCCTCTCACGCTCGGGCAGCGAGGTCTCCCGACAGTCCTACACCACGCACTACGACGCCTCGCCGGAGGTCGTGTGCACCAACCCGAACGCCGGCTGACCGCGTGATGCCTGCCACAGTCCCACGGGCCAGATTCCCCACCCGAGGTCGTGAACGGCATACTAGGGGCAGGTTTGCACCGAGCTCTCCAGCTGGCGCCGGACCGCCACACCACCAGAAGAAGCAGGAGGCGTCTCCATGACGTACGTGATCGCTCAGCCGTGTGTTGATCTCAAGGACAAGGCGTGCATCGACGAGTGCCCGGTTGACTGCATCTATGAGGGCGAGCGCATGCTCTATATCCACCCCGACGAGTGCGTGGACTGTGGCGCCTGCGAGCCGGTGTGTCCCGTGGAGGCCATCTACTACGAGGACGACACCCCTGAGGAGTGGGCCGACTACTACAAGGCCAACGTGGAGTTCTTCGACGACCTGGGCAGCCCCGGCGGGGCCGCCAAGATGGGCCTGATCCCCAAGGACCACCCGCTGGTTGCCGTCCACCCCCCGCAGGCGCAGGACGACAGCTAGACCAGCCCGGGTCCAGGCAGCGACGGCCCTCTGCCCGGACCACGACACCCCCCGGTGTCCCGCCGACTCGGCGGGGCCGCCCCGAGCAGGAGGACACATGACCGACACCGCCAAACTCACCCATCAGGGTTCAGACCTCGAGCTGCCCGTCGTGCCAGCTGTCGAGGGCAACAACGGCCTGGACATCTCCTCGCTGCTGAAGACCACCGGTGACGTCACCCTCGACGTGGGCTTCGTCAACACCGCCTCGTGCAAGTCCGAGATCACCTACATCGACGGCGATCAGGGCATCCTGCGCTACCGCGGCTACCCGATCGAGCAGCTGGCGGAGAAGTCGAGCTTCCTGGAGACCAGCTACCTGCTCATCTACGGCGAGCTGCCGACCGCCACCGAGCTGGAGGAGTTCGACCAGCGGATCCGTCGGCATACCCTCCTGCTGGAGGACATGAAGGGCTTCTTCAACGGCTTCCCCCGGGACGCGCACCCGATGCCGGTACTCTCCTCGGCCGTCTCGGCGCTCGGCACGTTCTATCAGGACAGCCTGGACCCGTTCGACCCCGAGGCCGTGGAGATCTCCACGATCCGGCTGATGGCCAAGCTGCCCACGATCGCGGCCTACGCCTTCCGCAAGAGCCAGGGCCAGCCGTTCCTCTATCCCGACAACGACTACAACCTGGTCGAGAACTTCCTGTGGATGACCTTCGGTCAGCCCACCGAGGACTACCAGCTCGACCCGGTCGTCGCTAAGGCCCTGGACCTGCTGTTCATCCTGCACGCCGACCACGAGCAGAACTGCTCCACCTCGACCGTGCGGCTGGTGGGCTCGTCCGAGGCCAACCTGTTCTCCTCGATCTCAGCAGGCATCCACGCCCTGTCCGGCCCGCTCCACGGCGGCGCCAACTCGGCGGTGCTGGAGATGCTCGAGGAGATCAAGGCCGGCGGCGGCGACGTCAAGGAGTTCGTCCGCAAGGTCAAGGACAAGGAGGAGGGCGTCAAGCTGATGGGCTTCGGCCACCGGGTCTACAAGAACTACGACCCGCGCGCCGCCCTCGTCAAGAAGTCCGCGCACGAGATCTTCTCCAAGGTCGGTGGCGGCAACCCGCTGCTTGACCTGGCCATGGAGCTGGAGCAGACCGCCCTCGAGGACGACTACTTCGTCGAGCGCAAGCTCTATCCCAACGTCGACTTCTACACCGGTCTGATCTATGAGTCGATGGGCTTCCCGTCCAACATGTTCACCGTGCTCTTCTCGATCGGCCGGCTGCCCGGCTGGATCGCCCAGTGGCGCGAGATGATCAACGACCCGGCCACCAAGATCGGTCGCCCCCGTCAGCTGTATGTCGGCAGCCCGGCCCGCGACTACGTCGCCGCCGACGCTCGCTGACCTGAGCGTCGTTGCAGGCCTCAAGCGTCACCGCAGGCCCCCGTTCCGGTTCGCCGAGCGGGGGTCTCGCGCTTCCCGTGCTGGCATGGGCCCGGTCATTGCGTGGGGTTTGATCCCCCAGAGGGACTGAATCCCACGCAGTCGACGCAGGGCGGGTGGGCAGTCGACGCAGGGAGGCTGCTGGGACGGCATACGCCGGCAAGGGTTCAGTCGTTCGCGACGGTGATGGTGACGGTCGTGCCCGTGGGGTCCCCGTCCGTGACCTGGTGCCAGGTCAGCGGGTCCTGGTCGCGCAGCCACTGCCGGTCGGCCACCTGGACGCTGGTGATCGACTCGGTCTCGGCATGCGTGACGGCCCAGCTCGCGATGGCCCATGCCTCGTCGAGCGCGGTGCCCTGCAGTGTCACCGTGGTGCCGTCGACGCTGCCCTGGCCGGAGAAGGTCCGCTCGGCTTTGGCCAGCACGTCATCGGGCGAGCCCGCCGCCGCGACGGGATCCAGCCGGCAGGCCACCCCGGCGTGCGTCTGACCCACGAGCGCGCTGGCCATCACCCGCGCCTCCGCCTCGTGGTCGGCATACGCATCCGGGTAGGCGCTGCGCTGGACCTCCTGGGCGATCTCGGTGACCACCCACTCCGACCAGCCTGGCACGGCCTCGAGGGCCGCAAAGAACGCGTTGGCGGCATAGACGGGGTCGGTGACCTGCTCAGGGGTGCCCCAGCCCTGGCTCGGCCGCTGCTGGAACAGACCAAGGGAGTCGGCGTCGCCATACGACAGGTTGCGCAGCTTGGACTCCTGGACCGCCGTCGCCAGCGCGATCGTGGCGGCCTTGGGCGGGAGCCCGCGCTGGAGGGACACCATGCTGATCGTGGAGGCGTTGGCCGCCTGCTCCGGGGTGCGCCGCTCCGCCTGGTCGCCGACCGTGAACTCGCACGCCGGGTTGCGGAACTCGTCGACGAGCCAGCGGGCTCCCAGGGCACCGGCGAGGACCGCGACCGCTGTGGCGCCCGCCAGCACGGCGCGCCCGCGCCACCGGGGCCGGCGGGCCTCGGCGGCCGGGTGCATCTGGCCGGCCGGGGTCATAGGTCAGGAGTCTAGTTCGGCCCACGGTTAGGGTCTGACCATGACCACGCCGAGTCGCCTGGACCTGGAGCAGGACGTGGTGTCGCTGACCGCGGCGCTGTGTGACATCCCGTCGGTGAGCCTGCAGGAGCGAGATCTGGCTGACGCGGTCGAGGCGGCTGTGCGCCGGCTGCCGCACCTGACGGTGCTGCGCGACGGCAACGCGGTCGTGGCCCGCACCGAGCTCGGACGCGCTGAGCGAGTGGTCCTGGCAGGTCACCTGGACACGGTGCCGCTGACCACGCCCGCGAATCTCCCGGTCCGACGCGAGGGTGACTACCTGGTGGGCCGGGGGACCACCGACATGAAGGGAGGCGTGGCTGTCCAGCTGCGCCTGGCGGCGACGCTGCCGGAGCCGGTGCGCGACGTGACCTATGTCTTCTATGACGCCGAGGAGATCAGTGACGAGCACAACGGCCTGGCGCGCCTGGCACGCCACCACCCGGACCTGCTGGCCGCTGACTTCGCGGTGCTGCTGGAGCCGACGGACGATGCCGTCGAGGGTGGGTGCAACGGCTCCCTGACACTTCAGGTGCACACCCGGGGGGTCGCGGCGCACTCCGCCCGGCCGTGGATGGGGCACAACGCGATCCATGACGTCGCGGACGTGCTCGCCAGGATCACCCAGGGGCAGCTGCCAGACGTCGACGTGGACGGACTGCTCTTCCGGCAGTCGCTCAACGCGGTGGGCATCAGCGGCGGCATCGCCGACAACGTCATCCCGGACCACGCGGTCGTCACCGTCAACCTGCGCTATGCCCCGCACTGGGGGCCGGAGCAGGCCGTCAGCTATCTGACGGAGGAGGTCTTTGCGGGGCTCGAGGTGGAGGTCATCGACAACTCGCCGGGTGCCCGGCCAGGGCTCGACCGACCCGCTGCCGCGGCCTTCGTCGACACGCTCAAGCTGCCGGTGCGGGCCAAGCAGGGCTGGACCGACGTCTCCCGCTTCTCCGCGCTCGGTGTCCCGGCCGTCAACTTCGGGCCGGGGGAGAGCCAGTTTGCTCATGCCGACGACGAGCGGTGCCGGGTCGACCAGATCGTCGCCGCAGAGTCCGCGCTCCGCCGCTGGCTCGGATGACGAGGGTGGGTGGGGTTGTGCCTGCGGCGGTCTCACGGTTTAGGTTCGTCTGGTGAGCCAGTCCAGGGAGTATCGCAAGGGACCCGTGACTCTCCGCGGCCGGAAGGTGCCGACCAGCACCACCGACCAGCGGCTGTTGGACAACGCCGGCCCGAACGACTGGGTGCACACCGACCCGTGGCGGGTGCTGCGCATCCAGGCCGAGTTCGTGGAGGGTTTCGGGACCCTGTCTGAGCTGGGCCCGGCCGTCAGTGTCTTCGGGTCGGCGCGCACCGGGCCAGGACACCCGACCTATGAGCTGGCCGAGGTGGTCGGGCGCCTCCTCGTGGAGGCCGGGTATGCCGTGATCACAGGTGGTGGTCCCGGCACGATGGAGGCAGCCAACAAGGGCGCGAGTCAGGCCGGGGGCACCTCGGTGGGCCTGGGCATTGAGCTGCCCTTCGAGGCCGGGCTCAACGAGCACGTCAACCTGGGCATCAACTTCCGCTACTTCTTTGCCCGCAAGACCATGTTCGTCAAGTATGCCCAGGGGTTCATCGTCCTCCCGGGTGGGTTCGGCACCCTCGATGAGCTGTTCGAGGCCATCACGCTGGTGCAGACCGGCAAGGTCACCCGCTTCCCGATCGTGCTGATGGGCACCGACTTCTGGGCGCCGCTGCTGGACTGGCTGCGCGCGACCCTGCTGGAGCACGGGACGATTGCCGGTGCCGACCTGGACCTGGTCCATCTCACCGACGACCCGGCCGAGGCTGTCGCGTTCGTCCGCAGGGCCAGGGCATGATCCTCGTCCTGGTCATCCTGGCTGTCCTGGCCGTGGGTCTTGGCGCCGCCGCTCTCGTGCTGCGCACCGGGGTGCCCGGGGTCGCCGACCCGGTGACCAGCGAGTCCTTCGAGCCACTGGATCGGGGCGGCGTGCGGCCGGACACGTTGATCGAGCTCCGCTTCGACCAGGCCGTGCGCGGCTACCGCATGTCCCAGGTCGACAGCGTGCTCGACCAGCTGGCAGAGGAGCTGCGCGACCGCGACCACGAGATCGCCTCGCTGCGCGCCGAGCTCGCCGACGTCCCGGTGGACTTCACCGGCCGAGGCGCCGAGGGAGAGCCCGCCCGTGGGGACGTTTGAGCTCACCCGCACCCTGCCAGCCGACCCGGACCGGGTGTTCGCGGTGCTCGGCGACCTCGCGGCATACGGGCAGTTCCAGCCGTTGACCCGCATCCGGGCAACCCCGGGGCCGGTCGGGGTTGGCTGGTCGTTCGTGGGCTACACCGGCGTCGGGCCGTTGTCGGTGGTCGATCGCATGGTGGTCACCGCGTGGGAGCCCGGGGTGCACTTTGCCATCGTCAAGATCGGCCCGGTGCTCGACGGTGGTGCTGAGGTGCACCTGACGCCGGAGGGAGCCGGGACGCGGGTGGTGTGGCGCGAGGAGATCGTGCCGCGTCCGGGGTGGCTGGGCAGGCGTCTCGGACCGGTCACGGACCCGGTGATGCGCTGGTTCATGGGCCACTCCCTGGACCAGATGGCCGAGCGCCTAGGGGAGCGGTGACCCGCAGCACCGGGCGGTTCCTGCTGATCCTGCTGGGGCTCTACACGCTGTTCCGCCTCTTCACCACCGGGGTGCTGCTCTGGATCGTCGCCGAGCACCAGGACCCGGTGATCTTCAGCGGCGAGGTCCCGCGCTACTTCGACCTGGCCACGCTGTGGGACGGCGCGTGGTACGAGCGGATCGCGACCGAGGGCTACCCCGACCAGCTGCCCGTCAACGACCAGGGTCAGGTGCGCCAGAACGAGTGGGCCTTCTATCCGATCTTCCCGCTGCTGGCCAAGGGGCTGATGCTGGTCACCGGATTGCCGTTCGCGGTGGCGGGGCCGGTCGTGGCGACGGTGCTGGGCTATGCCGCGGCGGTGGTGATGGGTCTGCTCCTGCGCGAGCGGGTCGGCACGCCTGCCGCCCTCGGTGGGGTGGCGCTGTTCGCGGCTTTCCCTGCCGCGCCGACCCTGCAGGTGGCCTACACCGAGTCGCTGGCGACCCTGCTGCTCTGCGCCGTACTGTGGCTGCTGATCCGAGAGCGATGGTGGGCGGCGGGCGCCGTCGCCCTGCTGACGGGCCTGGCCCGGCCCATCGCACTGCCACTCGGGCTCGTGGCGCTGGTCGCTGTGATCGTGCGCTGGCGTGGCCGGGCTGAGCGGCCGCTGTCGCGGCGGGAGGCTGCTGGCATGTTCACCGCGCTCGCCGGCTGCGGTGCCTCCGGGTTGATCTGGCCTGCCCTGGTGTGGCTGGGCACGGGGGTGCCGGACGGTTACCCGGTCACGATGTCCGCCTGGCGCCAGGGTGAGCCGGTCACCCCGTTCGCTCCCACCCTCGACATGGTGCAGTTCCTGTTCGGCGACTTCCGCGGGCTGGTCTATCTGGTCGGGTTCCTCGTCCTGCTGGGAGTCATGATGCTGGGGCCGTGGGCCAGGGGGCTGGGGCCGGTGCTGCAAACCTGGGCGCTGGCCTATCCGTTCTATCTGGCGGCTGCCCTGGACCCGTGGACCAGCATCTATCGCTACCTGATCCTGCTCTTCCCCGCATTTGTGGTGCTAATCGGTGGCGGCTGGCCGCGTGCCGACGCCCGAGCGACCGCGACGTGGCTGATCGTCCTGCGGACCGTGGTGATCGCGGCGCTCTTCCTCGCCTGGCAGGTGTGGTGGAGCTGGGAGCTGTTCCGCTTCGAGCCGCCGCGCGACAACCCGCCGTGATGGCGTGACGGCGTCGACAACACCGCTACAAAAATGCGTGCAGCGTCGGCAAAACCGCTACAAAAATGCGTGCAGCGTCGGCAAAACCGCTATGAAAATTGGTCAGCGGCCCTCGAAGACCGGCTTCTCCTTGGCCAGGAACGCTGCGACAGCGGTCTGATGGTCGGCACTGGCCCCGGTGCTGTTCATCAGCTCCGCCTCGTGGGCAAGTGACTCAGTCAGCGGGTGGGCTGCCGAGAAGGCGACCGCCCGGCGCACGGCGCCGTAGGCCTTGGTCGGGCCGGCGGCCAGGGTGGTCGCCAGCTGCGTGACGTGCGCCTCGAAACCCTCGTCCGGGACGACCTCGGTCGCCAGCCCCAGCTCCAGGCACTCCTGCGAGCCCAGCGTGCGCGGGCGCAGCAGCAGCTCCTTGGCGCGCGCGGTGCCGACGAGGCGGGGCAGGGCGAAGGACGCCCCCGAGTCGCAGGAGAGCGCGATGCCGGTGAAGGCCATGTTGAAGCCGGCCGACTCGGCCAGGATCCGCAGGTCGGCCGCGAAGGCGAACGAGGCACCGGCGCCGGCGGCGACGCCGTTGACCGCGGCGACCACGGGCTTGTCCATCGTCGTGAGCAGCTCCACGATCGGGTTGTAGTGCTCGGTCACCGTCGAGCCCAGCGCGAAGCCGTCCTGCTCCTGCTGCATCAGCTGCACGTGCTCCTTGAGGTCCTGGCCCACACAGAACGCCCGGCCGGTGCCGGTCAGCACCACGCAGCGCACCGACTCGTCGGCCGCGACCTCGCGCAGGGTGGCCAGGAGCGCCTTCTTGGTGGGCACGTCGAGGGCGTTCATGGCGTCCGGCCGGTTGAGGCGGACCAGCGCCACCCCGCCGTCCCGCTCGAGAACGACCGGGCTCGTCGCAGTCGGGTCAGTCATCAGTCCTCATCCTCCACGGTGCTGGGGGCCCCGGCGACGGCCAGGGCCTTGGTCACGAAGATACGTGCTGGGGGCAGGAGCTGGTCGGCCACCTCCAGGAACACGTCCCGGGCAGGCTGCCCCGGCCAGTCGGGCGGCAGCACCTGGGTCGGCAGGGCCGGGTCGCGGAAGAGGAACTTGCGCCAGCGGTGCACCAGGTCGCTGCGCACGGCATAGGCGCGCTCCGGCGACCACCCGCTGCTGGCCTCCTGACGCAGCTGCTGCGCGTCCCTCGTGAACGCGCTATAGCTGACGGCCAGGTCGGTCAGGTCCCACGTGCGGGCGACCACCGTCTGCGGATCGGCCAGGTCGCTCGTCGTGAAGGCCGAGTAGCCGATCTGCAGCGCCGCCAGGGAGGTGGCGAGCTCGGGCGCGGTGCCCGCGGCGAGCCAGGTCTGCGGGGCGATGCGGCCATAGCCGAGATAACCCAGGGTGGCGGTGACCCGCTCGCGCTGGGAACGGTCTCCTGGCCGGTCGGTCACCACGACGTGCCACCGACCGTCCCAGTCCGTCGGGCCGCGGCGATAGATCCGGCCCGACGCCTCCACCAGCCGGTGCCGCGCTACCTGCGTGGCGGCATACCCCCGCACGCCATGACGGGTGACCGGCTGCAACCACCCTTGGGAGGCCATCCGGGAGACGGCCGTGCGGGTGGCCGGCGGGGCGATCTGACACGCCTGCAGCAGCGTGATGACCCCGGAGATCGGTGCCCAGTAGTCGCGCGCCGCCAGGTGGTCGCCATAGACGTCGAAAACTGCTGAGCGGGCACGCACAGCCCCAGTCTGCCGCACCGCCACGCCGACCCCGCGCGGCGACGCCGGACGGTCCGTTCTGTGAGGTGCGCGGGCAGGGTGGGGAGGAAGATTTCGGGGGGAGCCAGTGACGGGGGATAATGGGGGTCTACGCACTGACCGTCGCGACCTCGCGGCAGCAACTTGCGGCCCCCGCCGCCCAGGAGGAGATCAGACATGGCAGCCATGAAGCCCCGCACTGGCGACGGCCCGCTCGAGGTCACCAAGGAGGGCCGCGGGATCGTCCTGCGGATGCCTCTCGAGGGCGGTGGCCGACTGGTCGTCGAGATGAACGCTGACGAGGCGAACGCCCTGGGCGAGGCCATCAAGGGCTGCGTCGGCTGACGCTCCAGCCCTAGCGTCTGACGGCCGCGAAGAGTCCGTCGCCCACCGGGAGGAGGGCCGGCACCAGCCGGTCGTCCTCCCGCAGTGTCTTCCCGAGGTCCCGCAGGACGGTGGTGGACTCGTCCCGAGCTGCCGGGTCGGCGACGCGGTCGTGCCACAACATGTTGTCCAGCACCAGCACCCCGCCACGGCGCAGCAACCGGATCGCCTGCTCGGCATAGAACGGGTAGTTCGGCTTGTCGGCGTCGACGAGCACCATGTCGTAGGTCGCGTCGTTGAGCCGGGGCAGCACCTGACTGGCGTCACCGCTGATGACGCGGGTGCGCTGGGGAGCGACGCCCGCCTCGGCATAAGCGCGTCGGGCCAGCCGCTGGTGCTCCGGCTCGACGTCGATCGAGGTGAGGATGCCGTCCGGGGCCATCCCCTGCAGCAGCCACAGCCCGGACGTGCCCGCGCCCGTCCCGATCTCCACGACGTGCCGGGCACCGACGGCGGCCGCGAGCAGGCGCAACACGCTCCCCACCGCGGGACGGACCGGCACAGCACCCAGGGACTCACCGTCGGCACTGGCCCGCTCGACCAGCTCGTCTGGAGCGATGAAGCTCTCGGCATAGGCCAGCGTGGTTAGCTTTTGCGGGTTGCTCATGCCGTCAGCCTAATGCGCTCCCCGCGCTCAGGAATCTCCCAGCCGGCTCTGCCATCGTTCGTCGTGTGGCATCGGTGCAGGGGCCGTGTCACCAGGCCCGACGGAGGACGCGATGGATGCAGGACAGCAGGAGTGGCAGGTCCCGTCCTGGGACGAGATCGTGCGCGATCACTCGGCACGTGTCTATCGGCTCGCCTACCGCCTCACCGGCAACCAGCACGATGCCGAGGACCTGACCCACGATGTCTTCATCCGGGTCTTCCGTTCGCTGCACACGTATCGCCCTGGCACGTTCGAGGGCTGGCTGCACCGCATCACGACCAACCTGTTCCTGGACCGGGTCCGGCGCAAGCAGCGGATCCGTTTCGACGCGCTCAGCGACGAGGCTGCGGCACGCCTGCCCAGCCGGCTGCGTGGGCCGGAGGAGCAGTATGACGCCACGCACCTGGACAATGACGTGCAGCGGGCACTGGCCGCCCTGTCACCCCAGTTCCGGGCCGCGGTCGTGCTCAGCGACATCGAGGGCTACTCCTATGAGGAGGTCGCCCAGACCCTCGGCATCAAGCTCGGCACCGTGCGTTCTCGCATCCACCGTGGGCGAGCCCAGCTGCGCGAGGCGCTCGCGCACCGGGCTCCTCCGCCGCGCCGGCCCAAGGTCACGCACAGCCAGCCGATCCCCGTCCTGGGCTGAGGTGGCTGTCGGGTTCGGCCAAGGCCCTTTGATCAGGCACAATCAGGTGCATGGCTGAGCAGCGGCGTGACGAGGACGTCGAGCGTGACGACACGTCCCCGATCCCGCTCGAGCACACGTCGGTCTTCCAGACCTATGCCCCACCTCCGCCGAGCGGCACGCCGGCACAGGGGCCATCGGCATACGACACCCCCGGGCACCACTCGACCTTCGCCGCACTCTCCTCACCCGGAGCCCCGTCGGGGCACGCGACCCAGACTGCCGCACCCTCTCGAACTGGGGGTGCCTCGGCCTATCGGGCGGCGCCACCTCGTCGTCGTCCGCGACGCTCGGGGGGAGTGCTGGTCGGTGCCCTGCTGCTCGGCACCGCCGGCGGAGGTGCGATGGGCTATGTCGCAGGTCAGACCGCACAGCAGAGCCAGGAAGCCGAGCCGCGCGTGGTCGCCGCCGTGCCGGCGGGGAACGGCCCGACCACCCCCGTCACCGCGATCGCCCAGCACGCCCTGCCGAGCGTCGTCTTCATCTCGGTGGGCACCGAAGGGGGCGAGGGGGTCGGGTCCGGCTTCGTCATCCGCGAGGACGGCTACATCGTCACCAACAGCCACGTCGTCGAGGGCGCCGTGGACGACGGCACCGTGCAGGTCACCTTCTCCGACGGCGCGGACATGGAGGCCGAGATCGTCGGTCAGGACGTGGAATACGACATCGCCGTCCTGAAGGTCGACCAGGAGGGGCTGCCGGCGCTGGCGTTCGGCGACTCCGACTCGGTGCTCGTCGGCTCGTCGGTGGTCGCGGTCGGTGCTCCGCTCGGGCTCGACAACACGGTGACCTCGGGCATCGTCTCCGCGCTGGGTCGTCCCGTGATCGCGGGCGGGGGTGGCTCGATGTCCTACATCAACGCTATCCAGACGGATGCCGCGATCAACCCGGGCAACTCGGGCGGCCCGCTGCTCGACCTCAACGGCACCGTCATCGGGGTCAACTCGGCCATCGCGCAGATACCCGGGGAGATAGGCGGCCAGGCGGGCAGCATCGGCCTGGGCTTCGCGATCCCGAGCAACCAGGTGGAACACACGGCCACGCAGCTGATCGAGACGGGCACGAGCAACCACCCGATCATCGGCGTGATGCTGGACATGAGCTATTCCGGGGTCGGGGCCAAGGTGCTCGAGGAGGGTGCTGGCGAGACCGAGCCGGTCGTCCCCGGCGGCCCGGCAGACGGTGCCGGGATCACGGCGGGCGAGGTGATCCTGGCGGTGGACGGCGAGGAGATCCAGCACGGGAGCCACCTGGTGATCGTCCTGCGCAGCCACGCGGTGGGTGACCAGGTCGAGGTGCTCGTCCAGGGGGCCGACGGGAGCGAGCGCACGGTCACCGTGACGCTCCAGGGCTCGCAGTGAGGGCCGACCATGCCTAACGGCGGGGAGTTCCTGCTGCTGATCGTGCTGGCCCTGGTGATCCTGGGCCCGGACAAGCTGCCGGGGTATGCCGCGAAGCTGGCTCAGTTCGTCCGCTCGGCACGGGACATGGCTGAGGGCGCCAAGGTCCAGATCAAGGAGGAGCTCGGCCCGGGCTTCGAGGACGTCGACTGGCGAGCCCTTGACCCGCGGCAGTATGACCCCCGCCGCATCGTGCGCGAGGCCCTCGCGACTCCGGGAGGGGCGCAGGCGCAGGCTCCGGCCGAGACCGAGTCGGGTCGGGCGGCGAACGAGGCCGCGATTGCCGCTGACCGGGACGCGGGGCCCGCCCTGCTGGGCACGCGGTTCGACCCGGCTCTGCCCACGCCCTGGGACATCGACGCGACCTGAGCCGTCGACGCCCCCGGGACGGGTCAGCGTGCCGTCGGGGTGATGCCCAGCTTGCGACCGGCCAGACCGCGCCCGCGGTGGGCCAGCTGTCGGGCGATCGCTCGCAGCGCGGTGGCGGCCGGGGAGTCGGGCTGGCCCAGCACGACGGGCAGGCCCGCATCGCCGCCCTCGCGCACGGTGGTGTCCAGCGGGATCTGACCCAGCAGCGGCACCTCGGCGCCGATGGAGCGGGACAGGTTCTCGGCGACGGCCTGGCCACCGCCGGAGCCGAAGATCTCCTGGTGCGTGCCGTCGGGCAGCTCCAGCCAGGACATGTTCTCGATCACGCCGACCAGTCGCTGGTGGGTCTGCAGGGCGATCGAGCCGGCTCGCTCGGCGACCTCGGCAGCGGCCTTCTGCGGTGTGGTGACGACCAGGAGCTCAGAGTTGGGGAGCAGCTGGGCGACAGTGATCGCGATGTCACCGGTGCCCGGGGGAAGGTCCAGCAGCAGCACGTCGAGGTCGCCCCAGAACACGTCGGAGAGGAACTGCTGCAGCGCGCGGTGCAGCATGGGGCCACGCCAGACGACGGGCTGGTTGCCGGGGACGAACATGCCGATCGAGATGACCTTCACGTCGTGCTGGACCGGCGGCAGGATCATGTCGTCGACCTGGGTCGGCGGCAGCTCGACGCCGAGCATGCGAGGGACCGAGAAGCCATAGATGTCGGCGTCCACCACTCCCACGCGCAGCCCCTCGACAGCCAGGGCGGCGGCGAGGTTGACCGTGACGGAGGACTTGCCGACGCCACCCTTGCCGGAGGCGACGGCATAGACGCGGGTCAGCGTGTCGGGGCGGGCGAAGGGAATCTCCTTCTCGGGCGCGCCGCCGCGCAGCTGGGAGCGCAGGTTGCCGCGCTGCTCATCACTCATCACCCCGAGCTGGACGCGCACGTCGGTGACGCCCTCGACGGACTGGACCGCGGCCGTGACGTTCTTGGTGATCGTGTCCTTCATCGGACACCCCGGCACGGTCAGCAGGATCGTGGTGTCGACCCGGCCGTTGTCGTCGATGTCGACCGTCTCGACCATCCCGAGCTCGGTGATCGGTTTGCGGATCTCAGGGTCGTCGACCTTGGCCAGTGCGGCGTGGACGGCATCAAGGGTGGGAGCAGACATGTCACCCATGGTAAGCGCGTTGGCGACGGCATCCGCGCCGGGTGTTGTGAAAATGGTAACTATTCGGTGCCGTGGGCCGTTTCCGGGCTCTCCCTGGTCTGCCGAACCTGCAGCCCCCGCTCCTCCATCTCGTCCAGCAGGCTGCGCAGCTCGCTGCGCACGAAGTCGCGGGTCGCGTTGTCGCGCATTGCGATCCGGAGTGAGGCGACCTCGCGGGTGAGGAACTCGGTGTCGGCCAGGTTGCGCTCGTCGCGGGTGCGGTCCTGCTCGATCACGACCTTGTCGCGGTCTGCCTGCCTGTTCTGCGCCAACAGGATCAGTGGCGCGGCGTAGGACGCCTGCAGGCTGAGCATCAGGGTGAGGAAGATGAACGCATAGGGGTCGAAGCGCAGGTGCTCGGGGGCCAGGAAGTTCCAGGCGAGCCAGACGGCCACGAACACCGTCATGTAGCCGAGGAACCGGGCGGTGCCCATGAAACGGGCGAAGCCCTCGGCGAACCGGCCGAAGGTGTCGGGGTCCATGCGCGGCCGCCGCACCAGCCGGCGCTGCGCGGCCAACGGCTGGTCAAGACGGTCGGCTCGAGGGTCCCTCAGGCGATCCACCTCACGGTCGACGGCGCGCTCGGCCAGGCGGTCGCGGCGCGCCGGCATGCTCGGAGTCTGGTCAGACACGGGCGGCCCCCTCGTCGCTGTCGGCCTGAGCAGTGTCTCGCAGGCCGGGGGGCTCGTCCAGGGAGGGGTCGTCGTGCCGCTCCTCGCGCCAGTCCTCGGGCAGGATGTGGTCGAGCACGTCATCCACGGTGACGGCTCCCAGGAGCCGGCCCTCGTCGTCGGTCACCGGCACCGCCACCATGTTGTAGTTCGCCATCAGCCGGGTCACGGTCTCCAGCGAGGCGTCGGCGGGCACCGGCTCGAAGTCGCGGTCGACGATGCTGCCGATGGACTGGTGCGGAGGGTCGCGCAGGAGGCGTTGGATGTGCACGATCCCGATCAGTCGTCCGGTGGGGGTCTCGAGCGGCGACCGGCAGACATAGACCAGCGAGGCGACGGCGGGCGAGAGCTCCTCGCGGCGGACGACGGCCAGCGCCTCCGCAATGCTGGCCTCGGGCCCGAGGATCACCGGCTCGGGGGTCATCATCCCGCCGGCCGTGTCGTCGTCATAGGTGAGCAGTCGCCGGATTGGTGCGGCCTCCTCCGGCTGCATCATCTGCAGCAGCTCCTCGACCGTGTCGTCGGGCAGGCCGGACAGCAGGTCGGTCGCGTCGTCGGGTTCCATCACCTCGAGCACGTCCGCGGCCCGCTCCGTCGACAGGCTGGTGAGGATCTCGACCCGGTCGTCATCGGGCAGCTCCTCGAGGACGTCGGCCAGCGTCTCGTCGTCCATCGCGCTGGTGACCTCGGCCCGCCGCTTGGGGGAGAGATCGTGGATGGCGTCCGCGAGGTCAGCTGGCTTGCGGTCCTCCAGGCTCTCCAGGAGCGCCTCGGCGCCCTGCTCGCCCACCGACAGGTGCAACCCCTCGACCTGCTCGATCGGTGCCAGGACCGCCTCGCCCTTGGGGCGGCGCAGCCGCAGCCCGGGACGCGGGCGGGTCGGTGCCCCCTTGCGGACGAAGACCCGGGTGACGACCCAGTCGCGGCTCGGCTGCAGCTCCAGGGCCACGTCCTCGACGACCGCGGGCTCAAGCTCGCCGTTGACCCTGATCCGGACCCGTCGGTCGAACAGCTCGGAGACCACGCTGGTCTCGCCGGGTCGCTGCTCGAAGCGGCGCATGTTGACCAGGCCCGTAGTGATGACCTGACCTGCATCGATGGTGGTCACCCTGGTCATCGGCACAAAGACCCGCCGACGGCCCGGCACCTCGACCACCAGACCGATGGCTCGTGGACCGCTGGTTCGCCGCAGCCTCTGGGACATGGCGAGCACCACGTCGCGCACCCGGCCGACCTCATCGCCCAACGGGTCGAAGACACTCAGTCCGACGAGGCGGGCCACGAAGACGCGAGGGTTGCCGATCACCCCCGCAGGATACCCAGCGCGGCGCATCCGCGGTCGGCTGTGACCGACCTCACGACGCGGAAAGGAATCTGCAGGTGAGATAATGCATTGAACATTACGAATCAGTCAACACTCGCATGAGGAGCACGAACAACCCGATGGGTTTCCAGACCGGCAGCACCTACGACTACGCCACGCTTCGCGCCTACCGGCACCGTCTGCCCTCGGATGCAGGCCGCAAGGCACTGAAGCCGCGCAAGCGCTTCTTCTTCGGCACGCGCTGAGCCGACCCGCCGACCCGCGGCGTGCACAACGCCGGATCGGTGAAAGGATGGGGACGTGACCAGCATCCCCAGCAGCGGTGGGGGCCGACGCCTGAGCGGCCTGACCCTTGAGTACCCGATGTCACTGGGCGTCTTCGACAAGTACGAGGACGCCCAGCAGGCTGTCGACTTCCTTTCCGACCGTGATTTCCCGGTCGAGAACTGCATGATCGTGGGCACCGACCTGCGTCAGGTCGAGCGGGTGACCGGACGACTGACCATGGGGCGCGTTGCCCTGGCCGGTGGCGTGACCGGCATCTGGCTCGGCCTCTTCGTCGGTCTCATCTTCGCCCTGTTCGCCCCCAGCGGCGACGCCTTCATGACCGTCCTGTGGTCGATGATGTTCGGTGCCGTCTTCGCCCTCGTCTGGGCGCTGATCGGTCAGGCGATGACGCGCGGACAGCGCGACTTCACGTCCGTCTCCCAGGTCATCGCGACCCGCTACGAGGTGCTCACCGAGCACAAGTTCGCGCAGCGGGCCCGCGATCTGCTGGTCGAGCTGCCCCATGGGCTCGGGGCCACGGCCTACCAGCGACCGGCACCGGGTGCGGCGGCTGCGGGTCAGCCTGGACCCCAGCAGCCGGGACCCCAGCACCCGGGACCCCAGCAGCCTGGACCCCAGCAGCCTGGACCCCAGCAGCCCCCGCAGGGACCGCCCGCAGCCGACCAGCGCCCGCAGGACTGACCGACCCCTCAGCCGCGGACGTGACCGATCAGGCGGAGCGCTCGCCGCCCGCCCGGACCCACGCCTCGACGTCGTCGGCGGTGCGAGGCAGGGAGGCCGACAGGTTGCGGCACCCGTCCTCGGTGATCACGATGTCGTCCTCGATCCGCACGCCGATGCCGCGATACTCCTCCGGCACCAGCAGGTCGTCGGCCTTGAAATAGAGGCCTGGCTCGACCGTCAGCACCATCCCCGGCGTCAGCTCGGCGTCCATGTAGTCCTCCCGCAGCGCGAGGGCACAGTCGTGCACGTCGAGACCGAGGTGGTGGCTGGTGCCGTGCACCATCCACCGCCGGTGCTGCTGGCCGTGCTCGGGGTCCAGCGTCTCCTCGACGGTGACTCCATCCGGGAGCAGACCCCACTCGTGCAGGCGGGTGGCGATGACCCGGATCGCTGCGGCGTGGATGTCGCTGAACTTGTTGCCGGGGCGGGCAGCGGCGATGCCAGCCTCCTGCGCCTCCAGCACAGCTTCATAGATCTTGCGCTGGATCTGCGTGAACGTGCCGTTGACCGGCACCGTGCGGGTCACGTCTGCGGTGAACAGGGAGTCGAGCTCGACGCCGGCGTCCAGCAGCAGCAGGTCTCCGTCGAGCACCTCGCCGGTGTTGCGGATCCAGTGCAGTGTGGTCGCGTGGTCACCCGCCGCGCAGATCGAGTCATAACCGACCCCGTTGCCGCTGTGGCGGGCATGCAACCCGAAGACACCCTCGACCCAGCGCTCGCCGCGGCCACGGCGCACGGCCTCGGGAAGCTCGGCTACGACGGCGTCGAAAGCGTCGGCGGTGGCGTCGCACGCGTCCTGCATCTGGTCGATCTCCCACTCGTCCTTGACCAGGCGCATCGTGGACAGGAAGCGGGAGAGCTCGAGATCGGCATCGACGGCCGCCTCGACCTGGTGCTCGGCGGCCTGGGCGCGGGCGGTCTCGACGAGCGTGGTCACCTCGGCGTCGGCCTCGCGCACCACGCGGACCGTGACGGCACCGGCGTCCTTGGCCACGGCGTCGGGCAGCTCGGACAGGTCGCGGGTCTCGACGCCGAGCTCGGCGGCCATGCCAGCCAGCGTCGGGCGGGCTCCCACCCAGAACTCACCGACGCGGGAGTCGGCGAAGAACTCCTCGGTGTCCTGCCCGGCGAGCGGGCGGAAATACAGGACGGCCTCGTGACCACCGTCCTCGAGCGGGTCCAGGACGAGCACCGCGTCGGGCTCGCGGTCGGAGCCCAGGCCGGTCAGGTGGGCGAAGGCGGTGTGCGGCCGGAAGACGTAGTCGGTGTCGTTGCTGCGGACCTTGAGTCCACCTGCGGGGACCACCAACCGTTCCCCCTCGAAGGCGGAGGAGACCGCCTCCCGGCGCGCTGCGGCATACTGCGCCGCCTCGGTCTGCTCGGGCAGTGGGTCGCCGTGTTCTGCCCAGCCGCTGGCGATGAACGCGCGGAACGCGGGGCTGTTGGGACGGCTTCGATGTTCGGCCTTGTGCTGCTTCTCACTCACCTGCCCATCCTCGCACGACCGCGGACCCGGGCACATCGGTGGTGAGGTGACCCAGGAGGGCGGCCGAGGCAGAAGTGCCCCGTCGCGGTGAGTTCCCTAGGGTGGACGGGTGAGTGACGACCCGAGCCATCCTGACGTGCCGCTGGGCGATGTCACCGGCCCGCAGGTGATCCCCGGACGCGAGGTCCGCGGAGTGCCGCGAGTCGGGCGTGCCTGGCGGGTGCGGGCGGAGATGGCGGTGCGTGGTGTCGGTCCGCCCACCGTCGCGATCGGGGTGCCCGGCAGCGACGACGCGGTCTCCCAGCGTCACGCCCGGGCGGTGATCGATCTCGCGCTCCGGGTGGGGGAGGCGATGTTGTCCACCGGAGCCTCCGCCTCGGAAGTCGTCGCGACCGTGCTGCGCCTGTGTAGTGCCTATGGCATCAACTCCGTCCATGTGGACATCACCTTCACGTCCATCACGGTGGCGATCCACCGAGGCCTGGACGAGGACCCGCTGTCGCTGATGCGGGTGGTGCGCGTGCGCACCCTGGACTACACCCGCCTGCAACACCTGCAGGTGCTGGTCGACCAGATCGCCCAGCCCGGCCCGGGCGCCGCGGCACCGGAGCCGGAGGAGGCCCGGCTGCGGCTGACGAGCATCCTGTCCGCCCCCCACCCCTATCGGCGCTGGTTGGTCAGCTGGGGTGGCGCGCTGCTCGCCGTCGGCGTCGTTGCCCTGTTCGGTGCCGGTCCGGTCATGTGGGCGATCGCGGCCGCGACCGCGCTGGTCGTGGACCAGACCCAGCGGTGGCTGTCGCGGATCGGGGTCGCCGCCTTCTTCAACCAGGCCGTCAGCGCGGCGATCCCCACCTCGGTCGCTGTCCTGATCTTCTGGATGCGCTCGCGCGGCTGGGAGCTGCCCGGCGTCGACTCGCCGTCCCTCGTCGTGATCTCCGGGATCATCCTGCTCCTGGCCGGGCTCACGGTGATGGGTGCTGCCCAGGACGCGATCGACGGCTACTACGTCACGGCGGGCGCACGCGGGCTGGAGATGTTCATGCTCACGCTCGGACTGGCCGTCGGCGTGGCCACGGTGCTCGGGCTGGCGTGGCGGCTGGGTGTGCCGATGGAGATCTCGCCCTATGTCTCGGTCGGTGGCAACCCGGTCCAGTCGACCCTCGCCGCCGCCGCCATCGGTGCTGGGTTCGCCTGGTCGACCTACACCGGCTTCCGGGCCACCCTGCTGGCTGCCGCGATCGCCGCCGGGTCGTGGGGCGTCTATGAGCTGGTCTTCCCGCTGGGGCTGGGCGTGGGCGGGTCCGTGGTGCTCCCCGCGGCCGTCGTGGGTGCGGTCGCCTATGCCGCGCACCGCACGCTCCGGGTCCCTGAACTGGCGATCGTGATGGCGGGCATCGTGCCGCTGCTGCCCGGCCTGTCCGTCTATCGGGCGATCTTCCTGATGATGGACGACACCGTGCTGCTCCCCGCCGCCGCCGAGGCGCTGTTCAACGCGCTGTCGATCGGTGTCGGCCTCGCGGCCGGGGTCTGGGCCGGGCAATATCTCGCCCGCCGCCGCTTCGGTCTGGACCTGGCGGCCCAGCGGGCCCGGAACCGGTCGCGAGGCGCCCTGCGCTGACCTCGCGGACCCGGGCGTGCGGCAGACCCCGTGTCAGCCGGTCGCGGACTCGTCCTGCCAGGTCCAGCTGGACAACAGCTCCTCCATCACCGGCTCGGTGGCCTCCTGCTGCCCCTGGGCAGAACTGAAGGTCACGACATACAGCCGGTCGCCGTGCTCCACCCAGCGCTGCGTCTGCGCGACGGCCACGCCGTTGGTGGTGCGGGTGAGCAGATAACCGAAGGCCTCCTCGCCCGCGATCTCGATGGGGTCGAGCATCTCGTAGTCGCCGTCCGAGCCGGCCACCGACTTCGCGGCCTCCTCGATCGACTCCTGCAGGTCCTCGATCGGGTCCTCGCTCGCCACGACCAGGTTGGTGTAGAAGTCGTCAGTCATCTCGTCGTCGCGCACCGCGATCTCGACCTTCTGCTCGACCTGGTCGGCCACGTCGAGCCATCCCTCGGGCAGAGTCAGCTCGAAGGCGCCGTCGTCGGAGGAGACCGGCCCGCTGGGCTCAGGCTCGGCAGTGGCCGTCTCCGCATCGGTGTCGGGGGCCGCGCTGGTCTCCGTGGTCTCGTCCGGCGCAGCGGAGGCGCTGGGGGCGGAGTCGTCCGCCGGGTCCTCCACCGACGGCTCGTCGTCGGAGCAACCGGACAGCAGCAGGGCGCTGAGCGTCGCGGTCGCAACCAGCGCGCGGAGCGGTGACGTCGTGCGTCGCATGGGGATTCCTTGGGATCGTCGGACAACCTTCACCGATCAAGTATGACGGAGGCCGGGCTAGGTTGAGGCCATGCGGATCGACCTGCACACCCACTCCAGCCACAGTGACGGTACGGGCCCGCCTGCTCAGGTGGTGCGCGAGGCCGCGGCCGCCGGCCTGGACGTGCTGGCCCTGACCGACCACGACACGGCCGCCGGCTGGTCGGCGGCGGACCGCGCCGGCCTGGAGGTGGGGGTCAGCGTGATCCCCGGCATCGAGGTGTCCTGCCGGAGTCGGGGCAGCAGTGTGCACCTGCTGGCCTACCTGGTCGACCCGGAAAAGGAAGCCTTCCGCTCCGAGCTCGACCGGGCCCGTGCGTCACGGCGCGATCGGCTGCGCACGATGGCAGAACTGCTCATCGAGGACGGCTACCTGGACAGCTTCGAGCAGGTCCTGGTGCAGGCGCAGGACGGCGCGACGCTGGGGCGCCCGCACCTGGCGGATGCCATGGTGGCCAGCGGTCGCTATGCCACCCGTGATGAGGCCTTCGCCGGGGTGCTGAGCTCGGGCTCGCGCTACTACGTCGGGCACTACGCGCCGGACCCGGTGCGGGCGGTGGAGGTGACCCTTGCCGCCGGCGGAGTCCCGGTGCTGGCGCACCCGCTGGCCAGCGCCCGCGGTCGGATCATCGACGAGGACGTGATCGAGGAGATGGCTGCGGCCGGCCTGGCTGGGCTGGAGGTCGAGCACCGCGACCACACGCCCTCCGACATGGCCCGAGCCGACGCGATCGCCCAGCGGCTGGGTCTGCTGCAGACGGGCTCCAGCGACTACCACGGCACGGGCAAGCCCAACCTGCTCGGGGAGAACACGACCTCGCCGCAGGTGCTGGCCGCGATCCTGGCGCAGGGCACCGGCACCGGTCCGCTCGGGGCCGAGCTCACGATGCCCTGATAGCTGGCCCGGACCCCGGCGTTAGTCGCTGGTGCCCTGGGCGGCCGGCTGGCCGCTGCCGCCACGACGCCGCTGCCGACGGCGCGGCTTGCGCGAGGTGCCCTCGCCGTCGCTGGGGCGTGACCCGGCCTGGGAGTCGGACCGTTCGGACTGGCCGCGACCAGCGTCGGAACGGCCGTCGCCGGACCTGCCGGAACGACCGCCGCCAGAGCGTCCACCGCCACCACCTGTGCGACCGCCACCGGAGCGGCCACCGCCTGAGCGACCCCCGCCGGAGCGACCGGCCCCTCCGCGACCACCCGTCTCGCCGAGGTCCTCGTAGCGCTCGCCGGCCAGGCCCTCGCGGGTGCGCGCCGACCTCGGCAGGGTGCCCCGCGTGCCCTCGGGGATCTTCATCTCCGTGAACAGGTGCGGGGAGGAGGAGTAGGTCTCGGTCGGGGCCGGGATCCCGAGGTCCAGCGACTTGTCGATCATCGCCCACCGGTGCAGGTCATCCCAGTCCACGAACGTGACCGCCACGCCGGTGGCGCCAGCCCGACCGGTGCGGCCGATGCGGTGCAGATAGGTCTTCTCGTCCTCGGGGCACTGATAGTTGATCACATGCGTGACGGCCTCGACGTCGATGCCACGGGCGGCGACGTCGGTGGCGACCAGGATGTCCACCTTGCCGTTGCGGAAGGCGCGCAGCGCCTGCTCGCGAGCCCCCTGGCCCAGGTCACCGTGGATGGGGGCTGCCGCGAAGCCGCGCTCGACTAGGTCGTCGGCGACCTTGGCGGCGGTGCGCTTGGTGCGGGCGAAGATGATCGTCAGCCCACGGTCCTCGGCCTGCAAGATGCGTGCCAGCATCTCGACCTTGTCCATCGCGTGCGCGCGGTAGACGAACTGCTCGACGGCGGCCACAGTGTGACCCTCGCCGTCCTCGCTCATCGCGCGGATGTGGGTCGGCTGCGTCATGTAGCGGCGCGCCAACGACACGACAGCGCCCGGCATGGTGGCCGAGAACAGCATGGTTTGACGGCCGGCCGGGGTCATCCCCAGCAGCTTCTCGACGTCGGGCAGGAAGCCCAGGTCGAGCATCTCGTCGGCCTCGTCCAGCACCACGGTGCGGGCATGACCCAGGTCCAGGTGGCCCTGTTGGGCAAGGTCGATCAACCGGCCAGGGGTGCCGACGACGATCTCGACGCCACGGCGCAGCGCCTCGATCTGGGGCTCGTAGGCTCGGCCGCCATAGACGGTGAGCACGCGCAGACCGCCACGGCGGGCGGAGGCCTTGGTGAGGTCACCGGCGACCTGGACGGCCAGCTCGCGGGTCGGCGCGACGGCGAGGGCCTGCGGAGCACCCGGCTTGGCGAGGGCGTCGAAGCCCTTGTCCTGGGGGGCCACGGCGCGCTGGATCATCGGGATGCCGAAGCCGAGCGTCTTGCCGGTGCCTGTCTTGGCCTGCCCGATGATGTCGTGCCCCCCGAGGGCGACCGGCAGTGTCATGGACTGGATCGGGAACGGGTGGGTGATGCCTCCCTCAGCAAGGGCGGCGACGATGTCGGGGTGGACATCGAACTCGGCAAAGGTGCGGTTGTCTTCCAATGGAGGATTCTTCCGGTCGACGGGTCCGGCCGGGGAGGCGAACTCACCCGGTCACCGACAGGTTGCTGCCGATGGACCCTGCGTGGTTCGGGCCGATCGGAAGTCTTCTGGGGCGGCTGCTCGGCAGCCAGGCGTCATGCCGACCGGGCACCGCTGGTGCCTGCAGTCTATCCCCTGCCAAGGGCGCTACGGTTCCACCATGGATGCTGACCTCACACCGGAGGCCCCCGCCGAGTCCCAGGGCCAGACCGACGCGGTGACCGAGCTGCTCGGCGCCATCGGCTATGCCGAGCTCACCGCCGGGCTGCGGATGGCGGCGGACGCGCTGGCCGCCCCAGGGCTGGGGGTCCGGGTCTGGATGGGCCGCGCGTCGTCCGCCGAGCTCGAGCACTTCGAGCGGATCGTCACCCGGCTCAAGGAGATGGGGCAGGACCCCGAGACCGTCATGGAGCCCTTCATCGCGCCGGTCGACGCCTTCCATGAGCGCACCAGGCCGCGCGACTGGCTCGAGGCGCTGGTCAAGATCTATGTGGGCGACGGCATCGCACGCGACTTCTATCGCGAGATCGCCCAGCACGTGGACGAGGGCTCACGCGAGCTGATCGAGTCGGTGCTGCAGGTCGATGAGCAGGACGAGTTCGTGGTCGGTGCCGTCACGGACGCGATCGACGCAGACCCCGCCGTCGCAGGACGGCTGGCCCTGTGGGCGCGGCGCCTGGTCGGTGAGGCGATCGCCCAGACGCAGTATGTCGCGGTCGAGCGGGAGGCGCTGATGACCATGATGGTCGGTGGTCAGCAGGCCGGCGTCGACCTGGCCGACCTGGGACGGATGTTCACCCGGTTGATCGAGCTGCACGGCCAGCGGATGGGCCGCCTCGGCCTGACGCCCTGACCTGAGGGCCCTGACGCACCGGTCCTGAAGCATCGGTCCTGACGCACCGGTCCGGCGTCGCCGACCCCGCGGCATACCCACACACACACCGAAGGCGTGACCCCCCATGGGGGCCACGCCTTCGATCGTGAGGTGCGTGCGGGTCAGCGCAGCCGGTCGTGGGTGTTGTCCTTGCCGGTGACCGCGCCATAGATCAGCACGAGCACGATGGCGACGACCACGCCCAGACCCAGCGCGATCCAGTCGATGCCGCTGGTGTCCTCGTTGCCGGACAGCAGCGTGTAGAGCCACGAGCCCGCGAGGGCACCGACGGCGCCGAGCAGGATCGTGATCGGCAGGGAGATGTTCTGCTTCCCCGGGAGGATCAGGCGTGCTAGCGGGCCAATGATGCACCCGAGGATCAGCGCGGAGATGATGGTCCAGATCATGGAGGTCGCACCCCTTCTTTGTGGCCATCGTGCGATGGCGTGGTTGACAAAACGCTGTGACCGGAGCCCGACCACGTAGCCCATGAAGTGTATGCCCACCCCGTCCGCGAGTGTGGGATGTCAGCGCACCCCCCGGGCAGGTCGGGTGCGCTGCGCTGGCCTCAGTAGCTGCCGAAACCGACCCGTCCGGCCTCCTCGACGCCGATCTCGACATAGCCGACGGCGTCGGTCGGGATCACCACGAGGCGTCCCTTGTCGTCCGTGAGGCTCAGCGGTCCGTCGCCGGTCAACGCGGTGGTGATGATCTCCTGGACCTCGGCCGGTGTCTGTGCCGACTCGATGACAACCTCACGGCTGACCTGCTTCACGCCGATGCGTACTTCCATGTCTGATCTGTCTCCTCTGGGTTCACGGGTGGTCTGGAGGGACCGGACCCACGATGGTGCGTGCCGAGGTCATCCCGGGCTGACCGGAGGCCTCCGGTCACCTCAACGTTAGTCGGACTCTGTTTCTGCCCGGTTCAGGGGGAATCCGCCGATGCCGCGCCAGGCCACCGTCGCGACCAGCTCAATGGCTTCCTCGAGCGGAGTCTGCCGGCCCTCGGACACCCAGCGCTGTGCACAGGCCTGCGCCATGCCGACCAGGCTCACGCCGAGCAGCTGGGCGCTGCTGAACGGCATGCCGGTGTCCTGCACGATCAGTTTTGCCACGGCGTCTGCGCTCGCCCGGAATGGTCGCTCGGCCAGGTCCCGGACCGCGGGCTCTGTGGTCAGGTCGGTCTCGAAGAGGAGTCGGTGCGCGTCGTCGGGGGCATCCGCGAACTCGAAGTAGGCACGCACGGTCGCGGCGACCCGCTCCGCGTTGTCGTCGCTGGAGGCCAGGGCTCCCTCGAGCTGGTCGATCAGCTTGTCGCTCTGCGTCTCGAGCAGACCCAGATAGAGCTCAAGCTTGCCGTCGAAGTGCTGATAGAGGACCGGCTTGCTGACCCCGGCCCGCTCGGCGATCTCATCCATCGACGTCGCGTGGTAGCCGGACTCGACGAACGCCTCCTGGGCCGTCGCGAGCAGCTGCTCCCGGCGCTCTGCCCTGGGCAGACGGCCGTGGTGGGTGGAGTCGTTGGTGCTCAGTGATCCTCCTCGGTGACGCTCCGTCGGAGCGGTCAGTCATATCCTGGCTCGATGTCCTTGGAGCACGACCCTGCGCCCTTGCCCGCCTTCGCCGGTCGGGTGATCGAACTCGTTGACACTATCCCGTCCG
Organism: Ornithinimicrobium cryptoxanthini; assembly: GCF_023923205.1. Lineage (NCBI taxonomy): Bacteria > Bacillati > Actinomycetota > Actinomycetes > Micrococcales > Ornithinimicrobiaceae > Ornithinimicrobium > Ornithinimicrobium cryptoxanthini. The sequence continues at coordinate 882,860 of NZ_CP099490.1, forward strand.
GGAAGGTGTTGAGTTATGGGGACGTGGCTGAACTGCTGGAGTATGGCGGTCCGCGGCAGGTCGGGCAGGTCATGTCCCGCTATGGCAGCAGCACCAACTGGTGGCGGGTGGTGCGTGCCGACGGTGGGCTGCCGGCCTGCCACGAGGGCGAGGCACTGCAGTGTCACCTGGCGGAGGGGACACCGCTGGCCGGCGGACGGGTCGACATGCGCCGGGCCCGGTGGGACGGTGTCGGTGGCGCCTGATCTGATGGGGCAGTGATGACCTCCGCGGACCAGCTCGACCCCACCCAGGCGGCCGCTGCCCGGGAGCGAGTTCCCGTCCTGCAGGTGATCGGAGCACCGGGGACCGGCAAGACCACAGTCGCGGTGGCGACCGTCGTCGACCGTGTGGAGCGCGACGGACTCTCTGCCGACTCGTGCCTGGTCCTGGCGCCCACGCGGGTGGCCGCCGGGCGCCTGCGGGACCAGATCACTGCTGCCGTGGGCCGCACGACGACACAGCCGCTGGCCCGCACCCCGTCGGCCTTCGCCTTCAGCGTGCTGCAGGACGCTGCCGTCTCGGATGACGACGCCCCGCCCCGGCTGCTGTCGGGGGCGGAGCAGGATGTCGTCCTGGGCGATCTGCTGGCGGGTCACCAGGAGGCAGGGGCTGGCCCGGACTGGCCGGAGGCCCTGCGGGAGGCGCTGCCCACCAGAGGGTTCCGGGACCAGCTGCGCGACCTGTTGATGCGCGCGGTGGAGCACGGCCTGGGACCCGAGGAACTGGCTGACCTGGCCGCCGCCCACGACCGGCCCGAGTGGCGCCCGGCCGCAGCGGTGCTGCGCGAATACGACGAGGTCACCGCGCTGCAGCGGCCCGGAGCCTTCGACCCCGCCTGGATCTGCACGGCGGCCGCCGACCGGCTGGCGGGGGACTCGGACCTGCTGCAGCACGTGCGGCGACGGATCCGCCTCATCGTGGTGGACGACGCCCAGGAGCTGACCGCCTCCGCGGCCGCCCTGATTGAGCAGGTCTGGCAGCCCGGCATCGCCATCGTGCTGATCGGTGACGGTGACGTCACGAGCCAGGGTTTCCGCGGGGCCGACCCGGCCCGGTTCACCCGCCTGGCCGAACGTCTCGCGGGACGGACCGGCGGGACCCCGCAGCGCGTCATACTCGCGGTGAGCCACCGCCGTGGACCAGCCCTGGTGGAGGTGACGGCGCGGGTGGTGGACCGCATCGGCGCCTCGACCGGCGCCGACCATCGACGGCCCCGACCAGCGGGGGAGGACGCACTCGTCACGACCGGTCCGGCAGCAGAGGCCGACGCAACTGATGTCGATCCAGATGTGGACGCGGGGGCGTCGCCACTGGAGGTGGTGACCGTCCGGACCGCGGCCCAGGAGGCGGCGCGCGTGGCCGGCTGGTTCCGTGCCGCGCACCTGGGCGAGTCACGAGTCCCCTGGTCGCGCATGGTCGTCCTGGCTCGCAGCCGCTCCCGGCTCGACCAGGTGCGCAGGGCGCTCGTCTCCGCCGGCGTCCCGGTGCAGGACATCGCGGGCACCGGCGCCCTGCACGAGCACCCTGTCGTGCGCCCCCTCCTGCTCGCGGTCGACGTCTGCCTGCGCCCCGCGGGGCAGGGCTGCACCGCCGCGGAGGCCGTGGACCTCGTCACGTCCGCGATCGGTGGGGCGGACCCGGTGGACCTCATGCGGTTACGGCGGGTTCTGGCGGCGGCCGAGCGAGCCGACGGTGGGGCCCGCCCGTCCGAGGAGGTGCTGGCCGCGGCGCTGGAGCAGCCGGCCGACCTCGAGCTGCTCGGGCCGGACGCCGCACCCGCGGCGCACCTGGCCGCGGTGCTCAGCGCCGGTCGCCGTGCCGCGGCGCGCACCAACGACCGTGGGTGGGCGCCCGGGGTCAGCGCGGAGACCGTGCTGTGGGCGATCTGGGCCGCGACCGGGGTGGCTGACACGTGGCGGGCAGCCGCGCTCAACGGTGGCGCCGCCGGCGCCCGGGCCGACCGTGACCTCGACGCGGTGATGACCCTGTTCGGCGCGGCGCAGGCCTATGTCGATCGTCTCCCCGGGCGGGGGCCGGACGGCTTCCTGCGCCAGGTCCTGGCCCAGGAGGTCAGCCCGGACTCCCTGGTCGCCAGGTCCCGTCCCTCCGAGGCCGTGGAGGTGCTCACCCCGCAGGCCGCCGCAGGGCGGGAGTGGGACATGGTGGCCGTGGTTGGCGTGCAGGAGGGGGTGTGGCCGGACCTGCGGCTGCGCGACTCGTTGCTAGGGGCGGAGGCCCTGGTCTCGGTGCTGGCCGGCCGGCCGACGGGTGGACCGCAGGGGCTGCGAGCCGCCCAGGCCCAGGTGCGCGCGGACGAGACCCGACAGTTCTACACCGCTCTGACGAGGGCGCGCAGTGCCCTGCTAGTCACCGCAGTTGCCAGTGTTGATGACCAGCCCTCCAGCTTCCTCGACGTGGTCGACCCTCGCGACACCGAGCGCGTCCCCGAGGAGGTGGCACCGCCGCTGACGCTCCGCTCGCTCGTGGCACGGTTGCGTGCCGACCTGGTCCGGGCCCACCGTGACGGCGAGCACGCGGCGCGGGACCGCGCGGCTGCCCACCTGCTCAGGCTCGATGAGGCCGGCGTGCCCGGCGCTGACCCTGCTGGCTGGTGGCCGGGCCGCACGCTCTCTGACGATCGGCCGCTCCAGGGCGACGGACTCGTGCCGGTGTCGCCATCTCGGGTCCAGCTGTTCAGCGAGTGCCAGCTGCGGTGGATGCTCGGTGCGCACGGTGGCGAGGCAGGCGACTTCTCTGCCGCATCCGTTGGCACCCTGGTCCATGACGTGATCGCCGAGACACCGCAGGCACCCGTCGAGCAGCTGCGGTCCGCGCTGGAGACGCGGTGGCACGAGCTCGCCCTTGGCGAGGGGTGGGTCCAACGCCGGCAGTGGGAGCGGGCCGAGCGGATGCTGCAGCGTTATGTGAGCTATGTGGCTGCCGCCGCCGCGGAGGGACGCGAGCTGGTCGGGGTGGAGATCGACATCCGTGCCGAGCACGAGGGTGCCGTCATCACCGGCCGGGTCGACCGGCTGGAGCGTGACGCCGACGGCAACCTGATGGTGATCGACCTCAAGACCGGCAGCGGCCGGCCGACGAAGCAGGAGATCGAGCACCACGCCCAGCTCGGCGCATACCAGGTGGCCGTCGTCGAGGGTGGCGTGGAGGGGCAACCGGCGACTGGTTCGGCAGGGGCAGCCCTCGTCCACCTCGGCGCTCCCAGCGGTGCGAAGCCGAGCCAGAAGCACGGCTTCCAGCAGCAGCCGCCGCTGGAGCACGATGCTGACCCGAGATGGGCCCACGACCTCGTGGCGCGGACCGCGACGGGCATGGCCGGCGCGCAGTTCCCGGCGTCACCGGGCAAGTGGTGCCGCGTCTGCCCGGTGCGGTTCAGCTGCCCGATCCAGCCGGAGGGGCGGATGCTCGCATGACGGCGCAGACACCCGGTGGCACCACCGACCGGGCGGTCGCGACGGGTCCCGTGCGGATCGGCGCGCTGGAGATCGCGTCGGCCCTGGGTCAGCTGCCACCCACGCAGGAACAGGTGGCCGTCATCGAGGCTCCGCTCGAGCCGACGCTGGTGGTCGCCGGTGCCGGCTCCGGCAAGACCGAGACGATGGCCTCGCGCGTGGTCTGGCTCGTCGTCAACGACATCGTGCGCCCCGAGGAGGTCCTCGGCCTGACCTTCACCCGCAAGGCGGCCATCGAGCTCGGCGACCGGATCATGCGCAGGCTGCGCACCGCGACCGATCGCGGTCTGTGGGCGCCCGAGGGCGGGGAGGAGCTGCCGCTGCCGGTCGTGTCGACCTATCACGCGTATGCCGGACGACTGGTGTCCGAGCACGGCCTGCGCTGGGGCATCGAGCCCGACTCCCGACTGCTGTCCGAGGCCTCGGCATGGCAGCTGGCGCACGAGGTGGTGCACACCACCGATGCCGATCTCACCGGCTTCGAGAAGGCTCCGTCGACGCTCGTGGACGCGGTGCTGTCCCTGTCGGGTGAGCTGGCCGAGCACCTCGTCGAGGCTAATGCCGCCCGCGAGCTGGTCGAGCGCTATGCAGCTCGGGTCGCGTCCCTCCCCGGCAGGGACCACAGGGCGCCCAGTGCCATCGGTGCCAAGACCGTCCACGAGCTGCGCGACCAGGCCCGGGTCTATCCGCTCGTCGAGCGCTATCAGGAGCTGAAGCGCGAGCGTGGTGTGCTGGACTTCGCCGACCAGATGGCCGTGGCTGCCCGGTTGGCGAGGTCACTGCCGGCGGTCGGAGCCCAGGAGCGGCAGCTACATCGGGCCGTCCTGCTGGATGAGTTCCAGGACACGAGCGAGGCCCAGATGGTCCTGCTGTCCAGCCTGTTCGCCGGGCAGCGGATGCCGCTGACGGCGGTGGGTGACCCGAGCCAGTCCATCTATGGGTGGCGTGGGGCCAGCGCCACCACGCTGACCAGCTTCCCCACGGCCTTCCCGGTCCGGCGGCAGCAGCTCGGCGTCGGCGATGCCGATGAGCGGCCGGCTCAGGTCCTGCCGCTGTCCACGTCCTGGCGCAACGCGCAGCGGATCCTGACGGTCGCCAACAACGTCTCTTCGACGCTGCGCCGACGCAGCGAGGTCCACGTGGCCAAACTGCGTCCGAGGCCCGGCGCGGACGAGGGCCGGGTGCAGGCTGCCCGACTTCTGACGCACCGGGACGAGGCCGACTATGTCGCGCGCTGGGTCCGCAGCCACTGGCTGGACGAGCAGGTCCGACCGACGGGTGTGAGCGCAGCGGTGCTGTGCCGCAACCGAGCCCAGTTCGACGGCATCGTGCAGGCCCTGCGTGACCACGGGCTCCCCGTGGAGGTCGTGGGGCTGGGCGGGCTCCTCAGCGCGCCCGAGGTGGCTGACCTGGTGGCGCTGCTGACGGTCGCGCAGGACCCGACCCGAGGAGACGCCCTGATGCGTCTGCTGACGGGGCCGGTGTGCCGACTGGGGCCGGCTGACATCGACGGGCTGTGGGCCTGGGTGCAGTTCCTCGGGGAGCGAGCCGGGACCGGCCGCGGCGAGGCCGTGCTCTCTGACGCACTGGACCGCCTGCCGCCGTCGACGTGGGTGGGCTCGCGGAGTCGCCGCGTCAGTGAGACCGCCCGCCAGAGAGTGCACGCGTTGGGCCAGGCGGTGCAGCGGGTGCGCACCCTGGCCGGGCTGCCACTGCCCGAGCTGCTCGTGGAGGCCGAGCGCTCCATCGGGCTCGACCTGGAGGTCACCTCGGACCCCGACCTGCCGCCCTCCTGGGGGCGCGCCCAGCTCGACGCGCTCGCCGAGGTCGCGGCCACCTTTGCCGTGACGGCCGAGCGGCCCACGCTGGGCGGCTTCGTGGACTGGCTGGAGGCGGCGCGTCAGCGCGAACGTGGCCTGGAGATGGCCGAGGTGGCGGTCTCTGACTCCGCTGTCCAAGTGTTGACGGTGCACGCAGCCAAGGGTCTGGAGTGGGACGTCGTGGCGGTGCCCGGCCTCGCCGAGGGGACATTCCCCTCCTACACGACCAGGACCAGGGCCACCGAGACGGGATGGAAGGCGGACGTCCCCGGGGACGGAGGGTGGCTCACCGGCATCGGCAAGCTGCCCTACCCCCTGCGCGGAGACGCTGCGGGCCTGCCGTCGCTGCCGCTCGACTCCGTGCCGGACACCCACGAGCTGGACGAGGAGATCGCCAGCTTCCGTGCGGCCGGCGGCGCGCACCAGCTGCTCGAGGAACGCCGGCTGGCCTATGTCGCCTTCACCCGCGCGCGCCACGAACTGCTCGTGACGACCCCGGTGTGGTCGACCGGACAGACCCCGCGCGAGACGTCACGCTTCCTCACCGAGCTCATCGCGTCGCCGGAGGGGGAGGTGCTGCTGGACCAGTGGGAGCCGATGCCAGACATCGACGACCCGGCTCAGACCCGCAACCCGCTGCTGGCCGAGGAGCAGCTGGCCCCGTGGCCGACGCTGCCTGACGCCCGCCGCCGGGTCTTCATCGACGTGGTGCAGGCCGTCCTGGACGCCCGCCGCACCGGTGTGCTGCCCGAACCGCACCCGGATGACCCTGTGTCGCAGGAGGTGGAGCAGCTGCTGCGCGAGCGGGACGAGACGCGCGCAGCACGCGGTGGGCTCGTCACGGTCGACCTGCCCGCCCACCTGTCGACCTCCGGGCTGGTGGAGCTGACCAAGGACCGAGCGGCCTATCTGCAGAAGCTGCGGCGTCCCGTGCCGCAGCCCCCGGCCCACGCAGCACGGGCGGGGACGTCCTTCCACGCCTGGGTCGAGCGCTACTACGGCATGCCGTCACTGGTGGACCTGGGGGACCTGCTGACCGAGGGGGAACCGGAACCCGAACCCGTCGACCTGTCCGCGATGCGAGCCAACTTCATGGCCAGCGAGTGGGCCGGACGGGTGCCGGTCGACGTCGAGGTGTCGGTGGAGACCGTGATCGGCGGCAAGCCCATCCGGGGTCGCATCGATGCGGTGTTTGCCGAGGTCGACAGCGCCAGTCGCAGCGGCTTTGTGATCGTCGACTGGAAGACCGGCTCGCCGGGCGGACCGGAGCAGGCCGCAACCCGGCTCCTGCAGCTGGCGGTCTATCAGGTCGCCTATGCCCGGTTGCGCGGGGTCGACGCGAAGCGGGTGTCGGCGGCCTTCTTCTATGCCGCGACGGGCGAGACCGTGCGCCCGCAGCTGCCGGGCGAGGGGGAGCTGGACGAGGTCGTGTCAGAGGTCACGACGGGCCACTAGCCACGGCGGAAGTCACCATGCGCAGGCGGGCGCCGAGCAGCCGATCGCCACCGGGCCCGGCTCAGCGCTTGCCGGACTCCCACGGGTCGACGTCGGCGGCCTCGGGCATGCCATAGAGCGTGTGCATCCGCTCGTCCGCCTCGTCGTCGTCCTCGATCGCCTCGTCGTTGTCCTTGACCGCCTCGTCGTCGTCCTCGACCGCCTCGCCGGGCTGGTCGTCGGCTGGTGGCTGGTCGTCGTCGGCCGACGTCTCATCGTCGTAGGCAGCTGGGGCGGTCGCGTCCTGCCTCTCCTCGTCGACCGGAGCCTTGGCCACCGTGTCGTCGACCACCGGGGTTTCGCTGGCGGGATTCTTGTCCACCATGTCCTCGAGGGCTGGAGCTTCGTCGACGTGAGCTTCGTCGACCGGGGCTTCGTCGGCGCGAGCCGCGTCCCGGGTCTCCGCGTTCATGGACCCCTCGTCCGCCTGGGTCTCGGCAGTGTCTTGCGCGACCGTGTCGGCGTCACCGGAAGCCGGCTCGTCAGGTGCTCGGTCAACCGGACGGAACATCGGGATCGGTGCGGTCACGTCGGCGGGAGAGACCGTGGGTCCATCCTGCGCGGCGTGCGGCTGGACAGGCTCCAGGTGGGACCCGTCGGACGGCTGCTCCACGACGAATGCGGGCTCGTCATCATCCTGCGCGCCGTCGTGGCCACCGCTGTCCTGGGTCACGCCGGGCACGGGAGCCGTGGCGTCACTGCCGTCCTGCGGGTCAGCAGCACCCTCCCCGATAGTCGAGCCCTCCCCGATGGACGAGCTTTCCTCGATGGTGCCCGAGGTGGGCGGCACAGGCGGCACGAGCGCGGTCCGGGGCACGAGCGAGTCGTCGTTGGCAGTGAGCCGGTCCATCTTGCGCAGCTCGTCGGCGCGGATCCGCACAAAGTCCTCATCCTCGGCCCCGACCGCCGCCACCAGCCCGTTGAGCCGGCGCATCTCCGAGGCGAGCCGCGCGCGGTGCAGCAGATAACCGTCCGGGCGTTGGGAGCGCGCCAGGGAGTAGCTCTCGAACACCGCGTCCACCGCACGGGGGTTGGCCCGTTCGACCAGCCGGGCGAAGTCCTCCGCCGGGTCGGCGATCTGGGCGCGTTCCCAACCGGTCAGACCGACGACACGGCCGCTCGCCGCGTCGTCCTCACTGAAGGCGACCAGGAAGGAGGACCCGTCGAGGGAGCCGTGGACCGGAGTCGTGACGAACTGCCACATGGCCGCGGCGTCCAGAGCCTGCTCCCAGCGGGCGAGCAGGCCGTTGGGCACGTGCCCCGTCTCGGCCGCCCGATCCAGCTCGGCCAGCTTGCGTGCCCGGAACTGGGCGGCGTCAAAGACCGGCACGGAGTGCTCCTCGAAGAGCTCGCGCGGGATGTTGTGGACAGCCGCGATCGCCCGCCCGACGGCGCTGGCCAACCCCGGCCCCGTCGGCAGGTGACGCAGGCTCAGAGCCAGCCCCTCGACATACGGATAGACCGCGGCGCGACCGTCGGCCCCGATGTCGGCATAGCCGGCGGCTGCGGGGACCTTGAACGGCAGGTGCTTGCCCAGCTGACGGGTGAGCTCGTCGTTCAGCTCCAGCTCGGCGCCTCCTGCGGCACCCAGGGGGGAACGCACGACCCACTTGCGTCCGGTGACGTCTTCGACGAGCGCGGTCTGGTGCAGGGGGTTGTCATCACCGCTCCGGATGGCGGCGACCGACACCGGCCGCATTCCGGGCACGGCGGCGGTGGCCAGTGCGGCCAGGGCCAGGTCGCTGCGAATCACCCACCCACCGTATGACGTCACGGCCACCTTGTGCTGGAAGCCGCGCGACACGGGGCTGGGGAAGGCGCCTACAGTGGAGAGGTGAGTCTGGATTCTGAGGCCCTGCTGGACCTCTCGCTCTCCCGGGGAACCCTCAATCGCAACGGGCTGGGTCGGCGGGACGGTGACCCGGTCGCGGCCGCCCTCGCCAACTCGGACACGCGCATCGTCGACCTGACCGGTGGCCGTGCTCTCACCTGTCGCGTCGACGGTCAGCTCCGGCTCGTCCATCGGGCGCCGAGGTTCGCGGACTCCGCCGCGCAGACCCTCTATCTTGGCCACGACGTCGACGGGACCGACTACGTCGCCGTGCTGCACGAGGAAGGGGACCCGGGGGCCGAGGCACCGCCCGGGCGCGGCTGGCGCAACCTGCGCGAGGCGGGGGCGGAGCTCGACGACCTCGAGTCCGGGGTGCTGACCACCGCCGTGGCTCTGGCCAACTGGCACGCCCGCCACCAGTTCTGCCCCCGCTGCGGAGCGCTCACCGTGGTGGAGGAGGGCGGTTGGGTCAGGCGCTGCACCGTCGACGGGTCCCAGCACTACCCCCGCACCGACGCCGCGATCATCGTGGCCGTCACCGACCCTGACGAGCGGATCCTGCTGGCGCGTGGCCCGCACTGGCCCGAAGGCCGGATGTCGGTGCTGGCTGGTTTTGTGGAGGCAGGCGAGTCGCTCGAGGCCGCCGTCCATCGCGAGGTCATGGAGGAGGTGGGGCTGACATTGACCGATCTGACCTATCGAGGCAACCAGCCCTGGCCGTTCCCCGCCTCGCTCATGGTGGGGTTCCGGGCGCGTGCCGAGCAGACCCGGCTCACGCTCGATGAGACCGAGATCGTCGAGGCAAGCTGGTTCACCAGGGGCGAGCTGTCGTTCGCGGCCCGGTCCGGCCAGGTCGCCCTGCCGCCGAGAGTCTCCATCGCCCGGATCCTGATCGAGCACTGGCACGGTGGACCGATCGAGGCTGTCAGCGACGTCGCCGCCACGGCCGACCCCCGGGCTGCTCGGTGACGCTGCCGCTCAGCGGACCCGCCACGGAGGTCCCCGGCTCGGCGGACGACATCCTGCGTGGCCTCGACCCCGAGCAGCACGCGGTCGCCGCGACTCCGACCGGGCCGATGTGCGTCCTCGCCGGGGCCGGGACGGGCAAGACCCGGGCGATCACGCACCGCATCGCGTATGGCGTGTGGTCCGGGGCCTACCAGCCGCACCAGGTGCTGGCGGTCACCTTCACGGCCAGGGCTGCCGGCGAGATGCGCACGCGACTGCGTGGGCTCGGCGTCCCCGGTGTGCAGGCCCGCACCTTCCACGCGGCGGCACTGCGCCAGCTGCAGTACTTCTGGCCCCAGGCTGTGGGCGGTGCACCACCTGACGTCGTCGCGCACAAGGCCCCTGCGGTCGCGGAGGCCGCAGGACGGCTCCGGCTGCGGCTGGACCGTCCGGCGCTGCGTGACCTCGCGTCCGAGATCGAGTGGGCCAAGGTCAACCTGATCACCCCACAGGCCTATCCCGCCGCTGTCCAGCACCTGCGCGACGGCGTCGCGGGCCTCGACCTGACGGCGGTCGCCCGCGTGATGAGCGCCTACGAGGACGTCAAGGGCGAGCGACACGTCATCGACTTCGAGGATGTGCTCCTGCTCATGGTCGGCGTCCTCGACGCGCACCCGAGGATCGCTGCCTCGGTGCGCGACCAGTACCGCCACTTCGTGGTCGACGAGTACCAGGACGTCAACCCGGTCCAGCAACAGCTGCTCGAGCTGTGGGCCGGTGGCCGCGACGAGGTCTGCGTGGTGGGCGACCCCGCCCAGACCATCTACTCCTTCACCGGCGCCTCACCCAAGCACCTGCTCGAGTTCCCGAAGCGGCACCCGGACGCCACCGTCGTGCGGTTGGTGCGCAACTATCGCTCCACCCCCCAGATCGTCCAGGTGGCCAACCTCGTGCTCGGCTCGGCCGCGCGCGGCGGTGTCGACCTCCAGGCCCAACGTGAGGCAGGTCCGGCCCCCACGCTCACGGCATACCCTGATGATGTCGCGGAGGCCGCGGGGGTCGCGGCACAGATCAGGAAGTTGGTCGACGCAGGCACGGATGCCAGCGAGATCGCGGTCCTCTTCCGCACCAATGCGCAGTCCGAGGCGGTGGAGTCGGCCCTCGCCAGGCAGGACGTGCCCTACCTGGTGCGTGGGGGAGAGCGCTTCTTCTCTCGCCCCGAGGTCCGTCAGGCCATCGTGCTGCTGCGCGGGGCGGCGCGCGGTGACAGCAGCACCAGGCCACTGGGAGAGGTGGTGCGCGACGTGCTCGGTGGCGCCGGCTGGAGCCCACAGCAACCCGCCGCGGGGGCAGCCTCCCGCGAGCGCTGGGAGTCGCTGCAGGCGCTGGCCAACCTCAGCGACGACCTGGCCGCCGTCGATCCCGAGATGCGGATCCCCGGCCTGGTCGCCGAGCTCGACCGGCGCGCGGCCGAGCAGCACGCGCCGACCGTGCAGGGAGTCACCCTGGCGTCGTTGCACGCGGCCAAGGGGCTGGAGTGGGAGGTCGTCTGCATCATCGGGTGCAGCGAGGGTCTGCTCCCGGTGTCGATGGCCGAGGGAGCTGAGCGGATCGAGGAGGAGCGCCGGCTCCTCTATGTCGGGTTGACCCGCGCGCGTCGGACGCTGCTGCTGAGCTGGGCCGCGGCCCGCGGGGCAGGAGGGCGGGCCGGCCGCAGCCCGTCGCGGTTCCTGAGACCGGCCGGACGTCTGCTGGGCCTGTCGGACGCGACGTCGGCACGGACACCCAAGCCGGCCGCCAAGCGCGCACCCCGACCCAAGAACTGCCGCACCTGCGGGACCGTCCTGGGCTCGGCGGCAGAACGAAAGATCGGGCGGTGTGCCGAATGCCCGCCGACCTACGACGAGGCCACATTCGAGCGGTTGCGCGATTGGCGTCTGGCGACGTCGCGGGACCAGGACGTGCCGGCGTTCGTCGTCTTCACCGACGCCACCCTGACCGCGATCGCGGAGTCCGGGCCGACAACCCTGCAGGGTCTCGCTGACATCGCGGGGGTAGGACCACGCAAACTGGAGCTTTACGGCGCCGATGTGCTGACCGTTCTTGCTGGTCAGAAGGTTGACGACGGGACTGGCAAAAATACTTCCGATAAATAGATTGCGGCCGTGTGCATGAGGGGCGTACGGTATTTCCTGACCAACCCGCCGGGGGTGACAACCGGGGGCCCAGCAGGACGACGAGAGGAGGACGGAACAATGGAGAACATGACCTTGACCGGCGTGGCAGGCACTGCGACTGCCGTGTGCCCGGCGTCCGTCCGTCCGCTCCTGCGTGATCGGTGGATTCGTCGTGGCGCAGGTGGAGTGGGTGCCGACTTCGGCGCCATCCGCACGTTCCCTGCCATTGATGTGGCGTTCCCCTTTGTGAGGGTTCTGGACTAGATCCACCCCTTTGCAGGCCGCGGAACCCCATCTGAGGATCCGCGGCCTTTGTGCATCGTGACGGTGCCATGGCCAGGTCCTTGTCCAAGGAGTCAAAGCCATGAGTGACCAGCATCGGGCCAACGGCCCGCACAGCAACTGCACACCACGCGAGGAAGGGGCAAGCGTGCCTAGCCACGTAGGCGTGATCACCCACGCCGCCTCCATGCACAACCAGTCCATGCACAGCCAGCTGACGCAGCACGACACCACCGAGGGCGCAGACCTCTGGTCGCTCGGGGGGATCCTCAGCGCAGAGGCAGACCTGCCCTGCAGGCAGAACCCGGCGGACCTGTGGTTCGCCGAGGCACCCGAGGATGTCGAGGCTGCCAAGGCCCTCTGCGCCGACTGCCCGATCCGCACCCAGTGCCTGGCACAGGCTCTGGAACGGAGCGAGCCGTGGGGTGTCTGGGGCGGCCAGCTCGTGCTCCAGGGCGTCGTGGTGCCGCGCAAGCGGCCCCGTGGGCGCCCGCGCAAGAACCCTGTCGCAGCGTGAGCGGCGGCAGGCCAAGACCTTTTAGGAGACCACCATGCATCACCTGCTTGACGCACAGGTGGCCCGCTCGCAACACGTCGAACGGACCATGAACCTGGAGCTGGAGCACCGCCAGAAGTTGGCGGGGAGCCTGGGTCCAGTGCAACACCAACAGCGGTGACACCGGGACCTGCCGGGGCGCATTGCCACGCGCCGCAGCTGGAACAGATCGGATCAGGACGCAGTGGGGCCGACGCGCACGCCGGGTCAGCCCCACTGCGTTCTGCTGTCCGCCCGCCCGGCCTCGTGCCGCCCGGCCGGGTCAACCCTGGGGGCGACCGACGAGGAAACCCTTCATCAGTTTGGTGAGTACTGGAGCCACCAGATAGACCATGGCCCCCACGATGAGCACCACGTTGATGGCGGTCATCACCAGGAACGGCAGGCCGAGCCGATCCCAGAGGGGCGTCAGGAAATAGAGAATGACGGAGGCCAGCGGCCAGATGCCCAACCAGGTGACGACCGCCGTCTTCCAGCGGGGCGGGCGGGTGTGCTCCGGCACCGACGGCCCGACGAACCACTCCTCCAGCGCGTTCAGCCGACGGTGCTCCGGCTCGCCCTCGGCATGGGCGCGCATGCGGGCGAAGATCTCGCGCCGGTCAATCGATGCGTCCCACTCAGCCAGGCCACCCTCGGAACCGAAGTTCACCACGACCTGATAGACGCTGCTGTCAGGCTCGGGCGGGATGATGTCCGCCCCCAGAAAGCCCTGGTGGCGCTTCATCAGCACGAACATCTCACGCACGAGCTCCTCATACGCAGACTCGTGACCCGGCCGCACCTTGCGCCGGGCGATGCGGGTGACGCCCGTCTGGCTGTGGTCGCTCTGGGACATCACGCCTCCGCGGTCACGATCCGTTGGTCGGGACATCGTCGCATCAGCACGCGCAGTTGTCACGCGGCCCCGGCTGCCGACGCAGTCGTCCCTCGGCGCCGCCGCTGTTGGCCCTAGGGTGTGGTCGCCTCCTCTCCTCGGGCGGGACTCAGGCAGGGGCCGACGGTGCGGGGCGGAGGCAGTCGCAGTGGGGGTGGGGCGTCCAGACCCGGGTGCGGACCTCGGGCCAGGGGAGAGAGATCTGCCAGGAGACGCCGGTGGCGACCTGTGGAGTGGTCAGGCTCTCTCGCGCCAGCATCGCGACGAGGGCGGCGACAGTGTTGGCCTGCGCGGGGACCGCGTCGACACTGATGCCCAGATCGCTGGTGGGAGTAGTGATCTGGGACAAGATGCGGGGCCAGGCCTGATCGCGGTCGCAACGGTGGAGGTCCAGGCACCGCAGGCAGGCGGAGACGCCTGGGTGGATCAGCGGTCCGATGATGACCTCACCGTCGCGCAGGACCACCGGCAGGTGCGTGACCCGGGCCCGCTGACACGCCGCGCCCTCGTCCGGTGCGATCGCGTCGCGGCCACAGAGCACCGCCAGGTCTGCCGCCGCGAGATCAGTCGGGTCGGGGTCGACGACCATGTCGACGCCGGTCGACTGCAGGTGCTCGCGCACCAGCTCGACGACGATGCCCCGACCCGGGACGCAGAGGCGATGGGTGCCAGCAATGATCGTGTCCGGGACCAGGAGACCATTGCTGCGCAGCGCGCCGATGAAGTCGACCACGCGCTCCAGGGGGACACCGAACCGCTCGGCCAGGGTCACATCCCGGGCCGTGCCGGCCGACTCCGACAGGGACAGCAGCAGCTCACTCTCGGACTCGGTCAGCCCTGCGAGCACGATGCCGTGCGTGGGAGACATCCCGAACTGCACCTCACCAGGGGCGCGGCGCACCGGCAACGCTGAAGGACGGAGTCGGACCATCGGTGACATGTGGGCACCTTGCCACCTCGAGCAGTGTCGAGATCCTGTTCGTCCACAGGCCGGACACAACGCGAGGGCGGGTCGGTGCGAACACCGACCCGCCCTCGTGCAGGCGTTGGTTCTGCTCAGGCGCTGGTGGCCTTGCCCAGGATCCGGTTGAGGTTGGTGCCACAGACGGGGCACTTGCCCTTGGCCATCCGGCGGCCGTTGGTCTCCACCACGTTGCCCTCCGCCTCGCGCTTCTCCTTGCACTTCACGCAGTAGAAATCGCCCTTGTAGGTCTCGTTGGTCTCAGCCATGGTCACTCACTCCTCATCTATTGCACGGGCCGAAGCCCGAGGTCTGCGGGTCACGCGACCCGCACTTCTGTTCCACCCTAGACGCTGCTGAGCACAAAAACGGCAAATTTGCGCACCCCCTCCCGCGTGTCGGACCGTTGTGGACAACGGGTCAGGCCTGTCGGTGGAGGCGGCTAACGTGACTCTCCATGACCCGCAGACCACTGGGACACGAGAGCAGCGGACCGACCCAGACCAACGCTCCACCCATCGAGATCCGCCGCAGCTCGCGCCGTCGGCGGACGGTGTCGGCGCGGATGGAGGCCGGCACCTTCGTGGTCCTGATGCCGGTGGGGCTGCGCCCTGAGGAGGAGCAGGGGCACGTCGACACCCTGCTGGCGCGCTATCAGCGCTCGCAGGCCAAGCAACGCCTGGCCACGGAGGACCTGGCCGGGAGGGCGCGCCAGCTCTCGCAGACCTACCTGGACGGTCGGGCGCGTCCGACCTCGATCACGTGGGTGACCAACCAGCAGCACCGATGGGGGTCGTGCAGCCCCGCGACCGGCACGATCCGGTTGTCGACGGCCCTCGACGGCATGCCGAGCTGGGTGGTTGACAGCGTCATCGTCCACGAGTTGGCGCACCTGCTGGAGGCCAACCACGGGCCACGCTTTAAGGCGCTCGTGCGCCGGTTCGAGCGCTACGACGAGGCCACGGCCTTCCTGCGTGGGGTGTCCTTCGCGCAGGGGCGATCGGTCGGTGACGATGACGCCGAGTCGGACATCGAGACCGGCTGATGGCGTTTGCTGAAGGCGTGGCTGCAGCGGGGCGCGCGCCGGTCACGCCGTCAGGCCACCCAACCGCGTGGACCGGTCACGCGCCAGGCCACCCAGCCGTGCGCGCCGGGCGCGGACCATCGGTGAGGCGACCTGCGTCCGCCTCCGATCAGGGCTTTTCGTTGTTGAGGAGCCGCTCGAGCTCCTCGTCCATGCTCGTGTCGTCGGTGTCCCGGTGCGTGATCCGCTGGACGAAGCCCAACGGGTCGTCCAGGTCAGCGGCCCGCGGCGCCACGTCGGGGTGGGCCCAGGCGGCGTCCCTGGCGTCCTGACCTGCCTCCGCCTCCAGCGCGGCCCACAGGTTGGCGGCGTCCCTCAGCCGCCGCGGACGCAGCTCCAGGCCCACGAGTGAGGCAAAGACCTTCTCCGCCGGACCGCCCGTGGCGCGACGTCGCCGGACGGTCTCGGCGAGAGCCTGCGCGTTGGGCAGGTGCTGCGCACAGGCCCTGCCCGCGACGGTGTCGACCCATCCCTCCACGAGCGCGAGATAGGTCTCCAAGCGCGTCAGCGCCGCCCGCTGGGCGGTGCTTGGTTCGGGCGCAAAGAGCGATCCGGCCATCGCCTGCTGCATCGCTTCCGGGTCGCTCGGGTCGACCGACCGGAGTGCCTGCTCGATGCCCTCGGTGTCGAACCGGATGTCCCGGGCATAGTCCTGCACGGCCGTGAGGAGCTGGGGACCCAGCCACGAGACCGCGGCGAAGAGTCGCACGCGGGCGGCCTCGCGGACCGCGAGATAGAGGTGGACCTCGCCCGGGTCGATCTCGAGACCCTCGGCGAAGGCCGCGATGTTCGCGGGCAGGATCGCGACAGTCTCGCCTGGGAGCAGCGGCAGCCCGACCTCGGTGCCGGAGACCGTCTCGGCGGCTAGTCCGCCGACCGCCTGGCCGAGCTGGGAGCCAAACATGCCGGAGCTCATCCGACGCATCATCGGTTCCATCTGCCCCAGCAGGTCGCGGGGGTCCATGCCAGGCGGCATGCCCGGGATCTGCGGCAGCTCTCCCTCGCCGAGGTTGCTCAGCTGTTCCTGCATCGCCGTGGTCATGGCAGCCGCCACGCCGGCGGCGACCGGCTCGGTCAGCGCGCGCCAGACCGGCATGCTCTCCTCGACCCACTCCGCACGGCTGAGCGCGCGCGCCTGCCCCACTGGGGGAGCCATGTCTGTCACCTGGTCCAGCCAGAGGTTGGCCACCTGCACCACCTGTGCGACGTCCTGCGCGGTGGACTGCGAGATGCTCTGGTCGCCGGCCGCAGCAACAGCGTTGCGGGCGGCCTCCGTGGCGATGTCGGCGTTGACAGCGCTGCCGTCGTCGGCGCCGGACATCATCGCCTGCACCTGGGCCTGGACCAGCTGCATCATTGCCGGGTCGATCTGCCCCAGACCCATCGACTCGAGCTGCTCACGAAGCTCTGGGGGAATCTCCCCGCCGAAGAGGGCCGCGAAGGGGTCCTCGGCTCCCGCACCGGATGCGCCGACTGGTTCACTGGGAGTGGTGCCGTCAGTTTGGCCCGGGCCGTTCCCAGAACGCGGACCGTTGTCCGAAGACCCTCGGAACCCGATCGGCTGGTCGCGGTCGGCGTCGTCGTCCTGCGGATCCGGGCGATCGGGGTTCATCTCGTCAGACACGGCACTGTCCTTCCGTCACTCTGCGTCGGCTTGCCCATCATGCCTGCACTGGGAGGATGACACTCGGGGCACCTCGTCGTAGGTGCTCCGTCACTGGGCATCTCGTGGCAGGGGCTGGCCCGATGGGTCCGAACTTCACTGTTACACCACACAACATGAGGAGGCGGTGATGAGTTCCCAGTCTGGAGCAGTTCGCTCTCGGCGTAGTCGCGCGTCGCGTCGGGTGGCGCTGACGCGTGCCTCCTCGCCGCTCGGTTCAGCCCTCGCGGGCGAGCTGATCGCCGCGGGACACTCGGTGGTTGGCATCGACAGCCGGTCCGCGCCGGGCGGGCCCGGTGCGGCAGACCTCGAGTGGCGCCTGACCGAGCTCACCACCCCGCAGGTCGCGGAGGCCCTGCGCGACGTCGACGCCGTGGTCCACCTGGCGCACGGGGTCAACCTCGTGGACGAGCTGACCGAGGAGCCGGGGGCCCGGCGCGCGCGGCTGATCCGGGAGGTCCAGACGCTGACGGTGGCGGGAGCAGCGGCAGGAGTCCGCCACCTGGTCGTCGTGACCAGCGCCATGATCTATGGCGCCAGGCCAGACAACCCGGTGCCCCTGCCGGAGGACAGCCCCCTGCGTTCGTCGGACACCGAGGGCATGATCGCGGACCTTGTGGAGATCGAGGAGCTGCTGGAACGTGCCCGCCTGGTGCATCCGAACGTCACGGTCACCGCGGTCCGGCCCGCACCACTGGTCGGCCCGAGGATGGACAGCATCATCACCCGACACTTCGAGGCACCCCGTCTCCTGCGGCTCAAGGGCACCGAGCCGCGCTGGCAGTTCTGCCACGTCCAGGACCTCGGGAGCGCCCTCGACGTCGTGCTGCGTGAGCGGCTCGCGCCGGGCGTGACGGTCGGAGCTCCCGGGAGCCTGACCCAGGACGAGGTGGAGCAGATCTCGGGCCTGCGACCCGTGACGGTCGCCGCTGCCGCGGCGCACGGTGCGGCAGACCGGCTGCACCGCCTCGGTGTCCTGCCGCTGCCGGCGACCGACCTCGCCTATGTGTCCAACCCGTGGGTGGTCGACCCACAGCTGCTCCTCGAGCACGGGTGGCGGCCTGCCTACGACAATCAGCGGGCGCTGCTGGCCATGCTTGAGCAGGTCCGCGGCCACCGCGCGCTGATGGCACACCGGCTGGAGCGCAAGGATGCGGTGATCGGGGCTGCCGGGGCCGCCAGTGCCGCGGTCGCGGTGGTTGCCACAGCAGCCCTGCTGAGGCGGCGCCGCACACGGGGCTGACCGTGGTTCTCAGAGCCCCCGCAGGGGATGCACAGGTGACACACGGATCAGTGGGGGATGATGGACGCCGTGAACCCTGATGCACAGCGCGTGGTCCGCGCCGAGATCGTGGACTCAGGTCCATCCGTCGACGAGGTGCTGGCCGCGGTCAGACACCCGGCCGCTGGTGCGGTCTCGGTCTTTGTCGGCGTCGTGCGCGACCACGACGGTGGGCGCGAGGGCGTGGTCCGGCTGGACTACAGCGCCCACCCCGAGGCAGCGGCGCAGCTCGCGGAGATCGCCGAGGAGGTTGCTCGTATGCCGGGGGTCCAGCGGGTGGCCGCCGTGCACCGTCGAGGGGAGCTGGAGGTCGGCGACACCGCCGTGGTCTGCGCCGTGTCGGCAGGCCACCGAGGTCAGGCCTTCGACGCGTGCCGCGCGCTCATCGAGGAGCTCAAGGCACGGGTGCCGATCTGGAAGAAGCAGCTGTTCGACACCGGCTCCACCGAATGGGTCGGCCTGTGAGCTATTTCGGAGGACCGCCGGCCGGGCAGCACCCACCGAACCCGCCTCACACCCGCATCGGATGGACGACCGGGCTGCTGCTCGCGCTCGCGGTCCTGCTGGTGCTCGGCGTGGCCCTCATGAACATCGTCACCGTCGACAAGGTGATCTATCGCCCCGCCGGGGTGCACGACACCCTGGGCGAGATCAACGGTGCCCCCGTGGTGCACGTCGAGGGCCTGGAGACCTTCGAGACCTCGGGCTCGCTCGACTTCCTCACCATCCTGATCGACGGGGGACCGCGTTCGGACGTGACCGCGTGGGACTGGCTGCTGGCCGAGCTGAACCCCGCGACCACGGTCTATGAGACAGACCAGGTCTATCCGCCGGACGTGACCGCCGAGCAGATCCAGGACGAGAACGTCGAGATGATGCAGCGCTCGCAGAACGGCGCAGCCGTGGTGGCGCTGCGAGCGTTCGGTGTCGAGGTGCCCCAGGACGTCAAGGTGGCGCAGATCGTCAAGGGCGCACCTGCCGCTGACACGCTGGAGGTCGACGACCAGATCCTCACGGTGGACGGCACCCCGATCGCCGAGCCCGACGAGGTTAGAGAGGTCCTGCAGACGTTTGAGCCTGGTGACGTCGTGCCGTTCAGCGTGCTGCGCGCCGGCGAGGAACTCTCCCTCAAGGTGCCCACCGGAGAGAGCGATCCGGACCCGGCCGAACCCGATGCGCCTGCGCGCACGGTGATCGGTGTCTTCCTCCTCGGCGACTACGAGCTCCCCTACGAGGTCACCATCGACGCCGGCAACGTGGGTGGCCCGTCAGCAGGAATGATGTTTGCCCTGGCGATCTACGACAAGATCACACCCGGACCCCTGACCGGCGGACTCAACATCGCCGGCACCGGCACGATCAACTCCGATGGGCAGGTGGGCGGCATCGGTGGCATCCACCAGAAGATGTATGCCGCCGAACGGGCCGGGGTGGACTACTTCCTGGCGCCGGCCGAGAACTGCGACGCGGTGGTCGGCAACATTCCGGACGGCCTGCAGGTCGCCAAGGTGGAGACCTTCGAGCAGGCCAAGGACCTCGTCGAGGCGCTCGGCGAGGGCGAGGACGTGCCGCTGCCCCAGTGCGGATGACCCAGTGCGGATGACCCAGTGCGGATGACCCAGTGCGGATGACCCGCCACCGACCACGCCAGGCGGGTCGGGCTCAGTTGCTGAGGGTGGCCCGCAGCGCCTCGACCAGCCCCGGCGCGATCTCCTGACCGATGGCGACGGCGTCGTCGGAGTCGAAGTCGCGCTGTCGCAGGAGGCAGACGGACTCACCGGTGCGCAGGACGGCGGCGAGGAGACGGACGTCCTTGCGGGCCGGGTGGGCGGCGAGGGCCTCGGTGGCCTCGGTCGGGTGGATCGGCAGGTCGCGCTCGGCCTCCGGCGGCACGACGATGCGCTCGATCGCGATCGCGGCCCCATCTACCCCATCCGGCCAGCCCAGGGTCCCGAGCATGGTCTCGACGTTGGAGGTCGCCGCCATCCCCTCCTGCTCGATCGAGGTCAGGCTGTCCGGCTCGGCACCGGTAAGCTGACCACGCAGGCCAGGTTCGGCGCTCATCAGCGCGTCGGTGCGGACCAGGGCAAACAGGCGCGGAGCCTGGTCCCAGCCGAGCCGGGCCACGTGCCGCTCGGTGTCAGCTGCGGCCTTGGTGAGGATCTGTGAGAGGTCGGGCACCCCAACATGGTGCCATCTGTCCGCACCTGGACGCCGTTCGGTGGCGCCACCTGGGTTAGCGTTGGGGGCAGACAAGCGGGTTTCGGCCAGGTCGGCCACGAGGAAGCAGGTTGCAGTGACTGAGCGTGATGGGACGACTCCGGACGAACCGAGGGATGACGACTCGGCCAAGGAGCCCAGGGCACCGTGGGAACGCGGGCCCGGAGACCCATTTGGCTTCGGCTCCCGCGGGGGACGTCCGACGGAGGCGGGGTCCGGGGGAGGCGGTCAGGGGCCCGTGCGGCCCCAGATCGGTGGGCGTGGTCGCTTCATCCCCACCCTGCTGATCCTGGTTGCGCTGCTGACCGCCCTCACCTGGGTGGCGCAGCTGTGGACCGAGTTCCTGTGGTACGAGTCGGTCGGGTTCCGCAACGTCATCACCACACGGCTGGTGACCCAGGCAGTGTTGTTCTTCAGCGCCGCGGTCGTGACCGCGCTGCTGGTGTGGTCCTCGCTGCACCTGGCCTATCGCAACCGGCCCATCTATGCGCCCAGCAGCCCCGAGCAGGCCAACCTTGACCGTTACCGTGCGGCCCTGGACCCCGTCCGCCGGCTGGTCTTCATCGGAGCGCCCATCCTGCTGGGCCTGTTCGCCGGCTCGGCGATGGCATCGCAGTGGCAGACGGTCCTGATGTGGATCAACCGGCAGCCCTTCGGCGTGGTCGACCCGCAGTTCGGCATCGACGTCGGCTTCTTCGTCTTTACGCTGCCCTGGCTGAGCACCCTCGTCAGCTTCGCGACCCTGACCCTGGGCCTGGCGCTCATCGGTGCCCTGATGACGCACTACATCTACGGTGGGCTTCAGCTGCAGGGCCCCGGGGACAAGACCACCCGCGCAGCCCGGATCCACCTCTCGATCCTCCTGGCGCTGCTGGTCGGCGTGCGTGCGATCGCCTACTGGGTCGAGCGTTATGCGCTGTCAACCGCCGAGCACGGCCGGATGACGGGCATGACCTACACCGACGTCAACGCGGTGCTGCCGACCCGTGGCGTGCTGGCGATCGCCGCGCTGCTGTGTGCCCTGCTCTTCCTGTCCACCATCTGGACCCGCAACTGGCGCTTCCCACTGATCGGCCTGGCCGGGATGATCGTCATCGCGCTGCTGGTCGGTGGTGCCTACCCGGCCCTGATCCAGGAGCTGCGGGTCAAGCCGTCGGAGGCACAGCTGGAGGAGCCCTTCATCCAGCGCAATATCGAGTCGACGCTCGCTGCCTACGGACTCAACGACATCGAGACCACCAACTACACGCCAGAGACCGAGGCGACCTCGGGGCAGCTCCGGGAGGACGCCGAGACCGTGCCCGGCATCCGCATCGTCGACCCGGCGATCGTCTCCGACACCTTCAGTCAACTGCAGGGTGTGCGCAACTACTACCAGTTCCCCGACGCCCTGGACGTGGACCGCTACGAGGTCGACGGTGAGACCGTGGACACCGTCGTCGCGGTCCGCGAGATGCGGCTCGACGGCATCCCCGCCGCGCAGCGCAACTGGGTCAACGACCACACCGTCTATACCCACGGGTTCGGTCTGGTCGCCGCCTACGGCAACCAGCGCACCAATGACGGCGAGCCGATCTTCTACCACCGCAACATCCCCCCGGTCGGTGAGCTGGGCGACTTCGAGCCGCGCATCTACTTCGGCGAGTACTCCCCGTCCTACTCCATCGTCGGTGCCCCGGAGGATCAGGCCCCGCGTGAGCTCGACTTCCCCGACAGCACCAATGAGTCGGGTGAGACGCGCAACACCTATGAGGGTGGTGGCGGTGTCGACATGGGCTCCTTCCCGCGTCAGCTGGCCTACGCGATCAAATACCGTCAGGTGGAGATCCTGCTGTCGGACAGCGTGGGAGCGGAGTCCCGGATGCTGGATCACCGAGAGCCGCGGGAGCGAGTCGAGCGAGTAGCGCCGTGGCTGCGGCTGGACGGCAACCCCTACCCGGCCGTGGTCGACGGGCAGGTCAAGTGGATCGTGGACGGCTACACGGTGTCCTCCAACTACCCGTACAGCGAGCTTGAGGCCCTCGGTGAGGTGACCACCGACTCGCTCGTCGCGACCTCACAGAACGTGCGCTCGATCGGCGAGGGAGACGTCAACTACATTCGCAACTCAGTCAAGGCCACCGTTGACGCCTACACCGGCGAGATCGTCCTCTATGCCTGGGACGAGGAGGACCCGTTGCTCAAGGCGTGGTCGTCGGCCTTCGACAACACGGTGCAGCCCATGTCGGAGATCGACGGCGAGCTGATGGGCCACCTGCGCTACCCCGAGGACCTGTTCAAGGTGCAGCGCGAGGTCATGGCCAGCTATCACGTGGACACGGCCGATGCCTTCTTCAGTGGTCAGGACTTCTGGGAGGTGGCCGCCGACGAGAGCTCCTCCGACGACGCCGACGTGGCGATGCCGCCGTACTACCTGAGCATCGCGATGCCCGGCCAGGAGGAGCCGACCTTCTCACTGACCAGCACCTATATCCCGGGCGGTCAACGACAGAACCTGGTGGGTTATCTCGCGGTCGACGCCGATGCGGGCGACACCGCCGGCGAGAAGCGCGAGGGCTACGGCCAGCTGCGCCTCCTGGAGCTGCCCCGAGAGTCCACCGTGACGGGGCCGGGACAGTTCCAGAACGAGATCGAGTCCTCCAACGTGACCTCCGAGGCGTTCACCCAGACCCTGTCGCAGTTCCTGACGCTGAACCGGACGGCCGGTTCGGTGGTGGAGATCGGCAACCTGCTGACGCTGCCCGTCGGTGGCGGTCTGCTCTACGTCGAGCCGGTCTACGTCAGGGCTGCCGGTGGCTCGTCCTACCCGCTCCAGCGCCTGGTGGTGGTCTCCTTCGGCAACGAGCTGGCCTGGTCGGACACCCTCAACGGTGCCCTGGACGAGCTGTTCGGCGGAGACTCTGGGGCCACTGCGGCTGACGAGGGCACCGGCACCGACGAGCCGGTGACCGACCCTGTCGTCCCGCCGGCGGACGGCGACGGTGAGGAGCCGACGACACCGCCGGTGGCGGCCGACCTCGCCTCGGCGATCGCCGAGATCGAGCAGGCCTATGCCGACGGTCAGGCCGCGCTGCGCGAGGGTGACTGGGAGGCCTACGCAGCGGCGCAGGAGCGCCTGGACAACGCGATCTCCCGTGCGATCGAGCTGTCGCCCGAGGGTGGTTCCATCACCGTCGACCCGACCGCGACCGACGACGCCAGCGAGACCACGAGCGCGCCCTGACCGCTGCGGCCGGATCCGCCGATCGTTGCAGAGCGATCGGCGGATTTGGTCGCGCGGAGGGGGTTAACGTATTCTGGGTGAACCAACGCGGGGTGGAGCAGTTCGGTAGCTCGCCGGGCTCATAACCCGGAGGTCGCAGGTTCAAATCCTGCCCCCGCTACCACAGTTCAGGCCCGGAGATCGCAGATCTCCGGGCCTGAGTCTATTTCGGGCGTGGTGGAGATCACGTCCCTGATGAGCCGACCTGCGGGCATGCGAGTGCTGTGGGAGCAGTTAACGTCAGAGGAGGAGGACCCATGAACACGACCGAGAACCGACCCAAGGTGCTCATCATCGGCTCTGGCTTCGGCGGGCTCTTCGCAGCCCGCGCGCTCAAGCGCGCCGACGTGGACATCCAGCTGATCGCCCGCACCACGCACCACTTGTTCCAGCCGCTGCTCTATCAGGTGGCCACGGGCATCCTGTCGCCCGGCGAGATCGCGCCGGCGACCCGTGAGGTGCTCGCCAGACAGGACAACGTCCAGGTCGAGCTGGGTGAGGTCACCGCGGTGGACCTGGACGCCAGGACGGTCACGGCCAGCACGCTGGGCGTGCCGCGCACGCTGCACTACGATCACCTCATCGTGGCGGCAGGCGCAAACCAGTCCTGGTTCGGCCACGACGAGTTCGCCGACTACGCACCCGGCATGAAGAGCATCGATGATGCTCTCGAGCTGAGGGGCCGGATCTTCGGTGCGTTCGAGCTGGCCGAGCTCGCCGCAGCCGAGGGACGGACCGCAGACGCACGGGCCCACACGACTTTCGTGGTGGTGGGCGCCGGTCCGACCGGTGTCGAGATGGCCGGGCAGCTGGCCGAGCTCTCCCACCGCACGCTGAGGCACGACTTCCGACACATCGACCCGCGCGACGCCAAGATCTATCTGATGGACGCCGCCGACGCGGTGCTCGGGTCGTTCGACGAGTCGCTCCAGCGCAAGACCCGCACCGCCATGGAGAAGCTCGGGGTGGACGTGCTGCTGGAGGCCAAGGTGGTGGACGTCGACGCACGCGGTCTTGACTACGAGGACGCCGATGGCCAACGGCACCGCATCGACGCGCTGACCAAGGTCTGGGCCGCCGGTGTGGCGGCCAGCCCTCTGGCGAGCCAGCTCGCCGACCAGGTGGGTCTCGAGGTGGACCGGTCAGGTCGCATTCCGGTGCGCCCGGACCTGACGCTGCCTGGCCACCCGGACGTCTACGTCATCGGGGACATGATGACCCTGGACGGCCTGCCAGGAGTCGCACAGGTCGCGATCCAGCAGGCTCGGTATGCCGCGAAGAAGATTGGCTCCTCACTCGGTGGTCGTGCCTCTCTGGACAGGAGGGCGGTGGACGAGCCGTTCGCCTACTTCGACAAGGGCAACATGGCCACGATCTCGCGGTTCCGCGCGATCGCTGAGATCGGCAGGCTCAAGGTCACCGGGTTCGTGGCCTGGCTGCTGTGGCTCGGCGTGCACCTGGTCTACATCATCGGGTTCAAGTCCCGCATCACGACGCTGCTGCACTGGGTCGTCAGCTTCCTGGGCCGGGGCCGCTCCGAGCGGACCGTCACCCAGCAGCAGGTCTTCGGCCGGCTCGCGATGGATCAGGTCGACGGACTGGCCGAGCGGGCTGGGCGCAACCTGGGGTGGCGCCAGCAGGGCAAAGAGGGCCGTCCAGACCTGGACTGAGTCCGGCGAGGGTTTCCTGCTTACAGTGTCCACCATGTCGTTGGACTACCCGATCGCCTCGCGCACCCTGGACAACGGGCTGCGCGTGCTCGTCAGTCCCGACCACACGGTGCCCACCGTCACGGTCAACATCTGGGTGGGCGTCGGCTCACGGCACGAGCGCCCGGGACGCACCGGGCTGGCCCACCTCTTCGAACATCTCATGTTCCAGGGGTCGGCCAACGTCGGTGAGGGGGAACACTTCTCGCTGCTGATGGAGCAGGGGGGCACTCTCAACGCCACCACCTGGTTCGACCGCACCAACTACTTTGAGACCGTGCCCACCGGGGCGCTGGAGCTGGCCTTGTGGCTCGAGGCGGATCGGCAGGGGCGGCTGCTGGACGCGGTCACCCAGGCCAACCTGGACAACCAGCGTGACGTGGTCATGGAGGAGAAGCGCCAGCGCTACGACAACCAGCCCTACGGCACCGCGATCGCCGACCTGGGCAGCCTTGTCTTCCCTGAGGGTCACCCCTATCACCACCCGACGATCGGGTCGATGCAGGACCTGGACGCGGCCACGCTCGCCGACGTGCACGCGTTCTACCAACGTCACTACACCCCCGGCAACACCGTGCTCACCCTCGTGGGAGACATCGGGGCGGAGGAGGGGCTCGACCTGGTCGAGCAACACCTGGGGCTCCTGTCGGCGCCCACGCCCCAGCCCCAGCGACCCGTGCCGCAGCTCGACCCGCTCGAGGACGCGCCACGTCTCTCGCGCGCCGAGGACGTGCCCAACGACCGGCTCTATCTCGGGTTCCGGCTGCCCGTCGCGCACACCCCGGAGCTGCTCGCCTGCGCCGTCGCCCTGGACGCGATCGGTGGCCTGGCCACCAGTCGGCTCTATCGCCGGCTGGTGCGCACCGAGGAGGTGGCCACCACCGTGTCGGGCGCCTCGCTCGGACTGATCGACGGCGCGTCGCTGGGCTTCCTCGGGATCGACATCGCCGACGGCGCGGACCACGTCGAGGTCGAGGAGATTGTCGGTGCAGAGCTCGAGCGGTTCGCCGCCGAGGGCCCCACCGTGGTCGAGCTGGAGTCCTCCCTCGCCGACACCGAGCGGTCCTGGTTGGAGGCGCTCGCCGGACACCAGGAGCGGGCCGACCTGATCAGCCACTACGCGCTGCTGCACGACGATCCGCAGCACATCAACACCTATCTCGACAACGTCCGGGCGGTGACCGCCGAGCAGGTGCAGGAGGCCGCGGCAGCCTGGCTGGTGCCACGTGCCCGAGCGACCGTCGCGTTCACCATGGCCGCGGACCAGACCACGGACCAGACCACCGACCCGACCGAGGAGGGAGTGGCATGAGGCAGGTTGCCGCAGGCCCGCGGCCCGAGGTCGCCGAACCCGCACCCTGGTCCTTCCCCGAACCCAGCCGCGCCACGTTGCCCAACGGCTTGCGGGTCCGGGCCTTCGACATGCCCGGGCAGCACGTCCTGAGCATCCAGCTCGGCATCCCCGCGCCACTGGCCGGCGAGCCGCGCGACCTTGAGGGTGTCGCCCTGATCATGGTCCGGTGTCTCGACCTGGGCACCCAGCGGCATACGGCCGACGAGATGGCCGAGCTGCTGGCCCGCAAGGGGATCGCGTTGCACAGCGCCATCGGCGAGCGCGGTGTGGTGGTGCAGGTAGACACGATCAGTCGCAACCTGCCAGCGGCCCTAGACCTGCTCGTGGAGTGCCTGACCGAGGCCACTTTCCCCGACGCAGAGGTGCGGCGCGAGGTCCGGCACCGGCTGGCCGACATCGGGCAGGACCGCGCCGACCCCGGCAGCCTCGCCTCGCTGCACTTCATCGAGACCTACTTCGACCAAGGCGACCGGGCGTCCCGACCCGCAGGAGGCAGCCGGGAGACCGTCTCGCGGATCTCCGCCCAAGACGTGCGCGACTACCACGCAAGGGTGATGCACCCCGACGGTGCGACCCTGGCGGTGGCCGGTGACCTGACCGGGATCCCGTGGGAGGAGCTGCTGGAGCGGGCCTTCCGGTCCTGGCCCAGCAACCCCGATCACCGGCCCGCGCCGGCCCCGCGCGGGCTCCGGGCGGCCCACGCGGGGCGCATCGTGCTGGTGGACCGTCCTGGCGCGGTGCAGACCGAGCTCCAGGTGGGCGGGCCGGGTCCGGGCCGCTCCGACGAGCTGGGCTGGGGCCCCTACCAGGTGCTCTCCTTCGCCGTCGGCGGTGCGCCGCAGGCGCGCATCGACCGGGTGCTGCGTGAGGAGCGCGGCTACACCTATGGCATCCGGGCCGGGTTCCGCCCCCGCTCGCACGGCGGGTTGTTCACCGCCCTGGGATCGGTCCGCGGCGAGGTCACGGTGGAGGCCGTGGAGGCCCTGCTGCAGATCCTGGACCTGCAGGGCGAGGACCTCACCGACGCCGAGCTCAACCACGCTGCCGGCTATCAGGCCCGCACCGCACCCGGCCGCTTCGCGACCTGCGAGGCGGTAGCGGGCGAGGCGGTGTCGCTGGCGTTGGACGAGCTGGACGTCGACTTCGTGACGCGCACGGTCAACCAGGTCCGGACGCTGCAGCCGCAGGTGGCCCGAGAGGCGTGGGACCGGCACCGCGGCGCACCGTGGACGGTGGTCCTGGTCGGTGACGCGCAGCACGCGGACGGGATCCGTGCCCTCGGCCGGGGTCAGGTCGACGTGGTGGCTCAGCCCCGGGAGCCGAGCGCCTCGCCGAGCCGGACGGACGACGCGGGCACGCTGGCATAGTCCTGCAGCAGCGCGATCCCGCGAGCGTGCATGTCCGCGGCGACCTGCGGACCCACATAACGCAGGTGCCACGGTTCGTAGGCATAGCCCGTGGTGTCGCGTGCGCCCTCGGGGTAGGAGACCACGAAGCCGAACGCGTGCGCCTGACGGGCCACCCAGCGCCCCTCGTCCGTGTCTCCGAAGCACTGGTCGAGGTAGCACTCACCCGAGGTCGAGTCCACGTCGACCGCCAGCCCGGTCTGGTGCTCGCTGTGACCAGGGCGGGCGCTGGTGGCGTCGGCGGAGGCACGTCCGTTGTGGCGCAGCCACCAGCCGTAGGTGCCGGCCTGGGTGTCGTGCGAGCGATAGCCGCTGATCACTCGCAGCCCCAGTCCCTCGTCCTCGGCAGCGGCAAACAGCAGCTCGAGCTGGTCGTGCACCTCGGCGCGCACCGCGAAGTCGGTGCCCGGCCAGGTCACGAGGTCGACCGGCTCGTAGTCGAGCGGACTGATGGCCTGCTCCTTGGTGATCACGGCGACCAGCCGTTGCGGCTCGGCCTGCTCGAGCGTGGTCGGCTCGTCGGGGCGTTCGAGGGTGGTCAACAGCGCGGGCTGCGGGGGAGCGGCCAGCGCGCCCGTGCCGCCGGCCAGGGTCAACAGGCAGGTGAGAGCGGCGACACGCATGAGCACCGTCCCATTATGCCAGGTCAGCAGGTCAGGCACCGTGGCCGTCGTCGTCCGGTCCGACCAGTCCGTCGTTGAGGAGCGACAGTATGCCGTCGTGCAGCTGACCGTTGGAGCTCACCGCGCTGCTGCCGAAGGGGCCGTCCGTGCCATCCAGGTCGGACAGCCGTCCGCCGGCCTCGGTGAGGATCGGGGCGAGGGCAGCCATGTCGTGCACGGCGAGGGCGGGCTCGATGCCGATGTCCACCGCACCCTCGGCCACCAGGACGTGGCTCCAGAAGTCGCCGTAGGCCCGCGTGCGCCAGCACCGTCCGGCCAGACGGAGGAAGCCCTCGCGGCGCGGATGGTCGGACCAGGAGTTGAGGTCGGCGTAGGACAGTGACGAGTGTTCGATCCGGGAGGTGTCCGAGACCGAGATCCGCGTCGCGCGCGACAGTGACCGGCCAGTCCAGGAGCCTGATCCTGTGGCGGCCCACCAGCGGCGGTTCAAAGCCGGCGCTGCGACCAGGCCCACCACGGGCACGTCATCGACGACCAGGCCGATCAGCGTGGCCCAGACGGGCACGCCGCGCACGTAGTTGACGGTCCCGTCGATCGGGTCCAGGATCCAGCGGCGGTTGCCGTGTCCTGTCGTGGGGAGCTCCTCACCCTGGACCACATCACGGGGGCGGGTCCGGCCGAGCTGGTGGCGCAGCAGCTCCTCGGTGTGCGTGTCGGCGCGGCTGACCAGGGTGCCGTCCTCCTTGAACTGCACGTCCAGGTCCTGAGCGCGGAAGGAGTCCAGCGTGAACCGCTCGACCGAGTCAGCCAGGACGTGGGCGAGGCGCAGATCATCGTCGAAGGAGGCCATCAGGGCCACGCTAGCCCGTGGAGGCTAGGAAATGCCCCCGCCGTCCGCCGACTCACCGGTGCGACTGCGCAGCAGGCGCCGCAGGGACTCGAGCCGAGCAGCGCCGAAGGCCCCGGCGCGGCCGGAGGCCACCCAGGCGTCGAGGGCGCACCCGGGCTCGTCGTGGCTGCACCCGCGGGGGCACTGCTCGGCCCCCTCGGCCAGGTCGGGGAAGTGCTCGATGAAGGAGCCGGGGTCGACGTGCCCGAGACCGAACGAGCGCACGCCGGGAGTGTCGACGACCCAGCCGCCACCGGGCAGTTCGAGGGCCACCGCGCTGCTGGACGTGTGGCGCCCCCGCCCGGTCACGTCGTTGACGACTCCGGTCGTGCGCAGCGCATCGGGGACCAGTGCGTTGACCAACGTGGACTTGCCGACACCTGAGTGTCCGACCAGGACGCTGATCCGGTCACGAAGATGCTCCCGCACCGTGTCGACGCCCATCCCGTGGCCGCCGGACGGGTCGAGCGAGGTCACAACATAGGGCACGTTGAGGGGCCGGTAGATCTCCAGCAGCTCGTCGGGGCTGGCCAGGTCAGACTTGGTCAGCACAAGGAGCGGGTCCAACCCGGCGTCGTAGGCAGCGACCAGGCACCGGTCGATCATCCGTGGGCGGGGCTCCGGGTCGGCCAGGGCGGTGACCAGCACCATCTGGTCGGCGTTGGCCACGATCACCCGCTCGACCCGGTCCGAGTCGTCGGCCGACCGGCGCAGCACCGAGCTGCGCGGGAGCACCCGGACGATGCGCGCCAACGCGTCGGGCCCTCCGCTGATGTCGCCGACCAGGCCGACGTGGTCACCCACCACGATGCTCTTGCGCCCCAGCTCTCGGGCACGCATCGCGGTCACCGGGCGACCATCCAGACGCGTGGTGTAGCGGCCGCGGTCCACCGCCGTGACCAGCGCCTCCTGCGCGTCCTTGTGGGCCGGGCGCTCCTTGGTGCGCGGACGGCTGCCCCGTCGTGAGGGCCGCACGCGCACGGCCGACTCGTCGAGGTGGTCGTAGCCGCTCACCGGAGGGCATCCCCCGCGGGGGCCGTCGCGCCGGCGCCCAGGACCAGGGAGGTCCACACCCGCTCAAAGGACGGGAAGGTCTTGGCGACCGTCCCTGCTCCCAGCACCTCGGTGCCCGGGACAGCGAGGGCCAGGACGGCAGCGGCCATCACCATCCGGTGGTCCTCGTAGGTCTGCAGCTGCGCCGGAAAGAGGCGGGTCGGCGAGATGTCGAGGCCGTCCTCGGTCTGGGTGACGTCCCCGCCGAGCCGGCACAGCTCCGACTCCAGGGCCGCCAGCCGGTCGGTCTCGTGACCCCGCAGGTGGGCGATCCCGGACAGCCGGGACGGGGTGGCTGCGAGGGCCGCGAGGGCCGCGACCACGGGGGTCAGCTCCCCGACGTCGTGCAGGTCGAGGTCGGCGCCGCGCAGCTGCCCGGGGGGTGGACCGGTGACGGTCAGGACGGCGGTCTTCGTCGTCTCGGACCCGGGGGACCCGTTGTGGGTTCCGGTGCCGCCGTGGCCCCGGCCGGTCGCCCCGTCGTTGGGACCGGTGTTCAAGACCGGCGGCGCCAGCTCGACCTGGGCGCCCATGGTGCTCAGGATCTCGCGCATCCGGTCACCGGCCTGGGTGGTCGAGGTGGGCCAGCCGCCGATCGTGACCGTGCCCCCCGTCGCGGCGGCTGCGGCCAGGAACGGCGCGGCCGAGGACAGGTCGGGCTCGACCGTGACCTCGCGCCCGGAGACGAGGCCGGGGGACACGTGCCACACCCCGCGGGACGGCGTGTCCACCTGCACGCCCGCCCCGCGCAGCGTCTGCACGGTCATCTCGATGTGGGGGAGGCTGGGCAGCCGCTCGCCCGTGTGCCTCAGCGTCAGCCCCTGCTCGAAGCGTGGAGCAGCCAGCAGCAGGGCGCTGACGAACTGCGAGCTGGCTGAGGCGTCCACCCCGACCTCGCCACCGCGCACGCTGCCGGTCCCTAGGACCGTGAACGGCAGCGTGTGCCGGCCGCCGTGGTCCACCTCGACGCCGAGCTCAGCCAGGGCGGTCAGCAGTGGGGCGATCGGTCGGGTGCGCGCAGCTGCGTCGCCGTCGAACTCGACCGGGCCCCCTGCCAGTGCCGCCACCGGCGGGACGAAGCGCAGGACCGTGCCAGCGAGCCCGCAGTCGATGCGGCCACCGGCGCGCAGTGCCGTCGGCGGCGTCAGCACCCACGTGGCGTCGTCGGGGGTGCGCTCCACCGCGACTCCCAGCGCCTGGATCGCACCCAGCATCAGGTCTGCGTCACGGGAGACGAGCGCCCCGTGCAGCGTGGTGGGGCCATCTGCCAGGGAGGCCAGCAGCAGATGCCGGTTGGTCAGCGACTTGCTGCCGGGCACCACGACCGTTCCCGTGACGGGACCCCGCGCAGCGGGTGCAGACCAGACCACCGGGATCAGAAGGGCAGCTTGTCGGACAGGGCTGAGGCGGCGTTCTTGGCCGCGAGCTGGGACTCCAGGCTGGCCACGTGCGCGGCGTTCTTGGTGCGCCACGCCAGACCGGGGGCGCCGGCCGTGTCGAGCGAGGCGAGCAGGACTCCACCGAGCAGACCGAGGTTGCCGAAGAACTGCTTCTTCTCCGCCGCCTTGACCTCGGCGTCGGACTCCTCCCAGAAACGGTGCTCGAACAGCGTGGCCGGCACCAGGCTGAGCGTGAGCGCCACGCCCGCCAGTCGGGGCATCTTGCCCAGGGCCAGCAGCGCACCGGCGCCGGCCATCACGGCGCCGTTGACGCGCACCAGCAGCTCGGGGTCCTGGGGCAGGCCGAGGGGCTCAGCGACGCTCTCCGAGAACTTCTGGGCGGCCGGGATCCGGGTGCCGGGGTGCTGCAGCGCGTCGACGCCACGGGTGATGAAGGCGCTCGCGAGCAGGGGGCGGGCGAGCTTGCGGAAGACCATGATGCTCCTCAGTATCGGCCGGTCCAGGTGGCGGTTGGCCACCCTCTGCGTCCTAACCTAACCGGTCGAGCCAGGCCAGGGCAGCGCTGGTGACCAGGGGCTGGTCGCGCGAGGGTGAGTGGTTGCCGGGCACCTCGACCACCTGGAGGTGTGTGGCGGCGCCCGGCTCCGACGCGACCGCCTCCATCACCTCTGCCGGTGAGCCGAACGGGTCAGCGCTGCCCTGCACGACCAGCGTCGGGATGTGCTCACCCAGCGGCAGCGCCAGCTCTGAGGCGCGTGACTTGTCTGGCTTGCCGGGCGGGTGCAGGGGGAAGGCGAGGCAGAGGACACCGTCCGCGCGTGCCAACCCGGCCTCAGGGTCACCTGCGCTCGTGCGGCATGCGACGCGGGCCCCTGCGCTGCGTCCACCCACCACCAGCGGCAGTCCTGCCGCGGCGGGGAGGGGGCCGTCGTCGGCCAGCAGGGCGGCAAGGACGTCGCGCCACGCGGCGTCGAGGGTCGGCGGTCGGGTGGCGATCTTGCGGCCGGCCACCCGCCAGGGTTGCTCGACCAGGCCGACGTGCCAGCCGTGGGCGGTGGCGGTGAGCAGGCTCTGCAGGTCCTTGGCGTCCGTGCCCCCACCGGCCCCGTGGCCCAGCACGAGGGTGCCACGCGCCGCCCCCGCGACCGGGTGCACCTGCACCCGGGCGGGGCCCTGCCCGGTCCGGAGGGTGACCCACTCGCCGTTGGCGCTCACCCAAGCACCTCACCGGTCGCCGGGTTGACCACGCCCTCGAGGAGGTCGTCGGGCAGTCGCTCCAGCAGGTGCGGACCGTTGTTGCGCGTGGCGTTGACCGCGGTGCTCACCGGATAGGCCTCGAACCGCCCCGGTCCGGGCGAGTCCAGCATGGCCCGCACCTCGTCGGGATCGGTCAGGGTCGGGTCGAGCCAGTCCTGCCACAGGGACCGCTCGAGGACGAGCGGCTGCCGGTCGTGGACGCGGTCGAGCCCCTCCTCAGCAGCTGTCGTGATGATCGTGAAGCTGACCACCCAGGCCGCCGGGTCGTCGTCGGCGGCGCTCTTGTCACGCCAGAACTCATAAAGACCCGCCAGGCCCAGCTGGTCGCCGTCGCCCCGGTGCATGAAGAACGGTTGCTTGCGCGGCTTGCCCTTGGCGTCCCGTGCCACGGGGGAGGCCTGCCACTCGAACCACCCCTCCGCGGGCACCAGGCAGCGGCGAGCCGCGGCCGCTTTGGCGAAGGCGGGCTTCTCCAGCAGGGACTCGGCCCGGGCATTGATCATGCGCAGACCCACCTTGGGGTCCTTGGCCCATGCCGGCACCAGCCCCCACGTCAGCAACCGCAGCTGCCGGACCGGGTCGGTCTCGGCCGTCTGCTCACCCGCCGCTGCGCGCGGCACTCGCGTGAGCGCGACCGGCGCCATCTTGGACGGCGCCATGTTGTAGTCCGGCGTCCCGGCCGGCGGGCTCTGCGGGTTGACCAGGACGCTGCGCGAGGTCTCGGCCGTGGCATCGACCTCGACCTCGAACGCCTCGATCAGCTCATCAGGGTCGGCTGTGGCTGCGTACCTTCCGCACATAGACCCAACCTATGGCCCGGTCCTGACAGTGCGCTTCACTGGTGGTAACCCGCCAAGAAGTTGCCCATGCGCTCCAGGGCCTCGGTGAGGTCCCGCTGCTGGGGGAGTATGACGATGCGCAGGTGGTCCGGCGTCGGCCAGTTGAACCCGGTGCCGTGCACGACGAGGATCCGCTCCTGCTCCAGCAGGTCCAGGCACAGCCGGACGTCGTCGTGGATCTCATGCACCTCCGGGTCGAGCCGGGGGAAGACGTAGAGCGCCCCCAACGGCTTCACGCAGCTCACGCCGTCCATGGCGTTGAGCATGGACCACGCCGTGTCGCGCTGCTCGAGCAGACGGCCGCCCGGCAGGATCAGCTCCTCGATGCTCTGCCTGCCGGAGACGGCCACCTGGATGGCGTGCTGGGCCGGGACGTTGGGGCACAACCGGGTCGAGGCGAGGAGCTCGATGCCCTCCAGGAAGCCCGTGGCATGCGACTTCGGCCCGCTGATGACCAACCAGCCCGCGCGGTAGCCGGCGACGCGGTAGGTCTTGGAGAGCCCGTTGAAGGTGATCACCAACAGGTCCGGAGCCACACTGGCGATGCTGGTGTGCCGCGCCCCGTCATACAGGATCCGGTCATAGATCTCGTCGGCCAGGACGAGCAGGGAGTGCTCCCGGGCGACCTGAGCGATCTGCTCCAGGACCTCCCGGGAGTAGACCGCGCCCGTCGGGTTGTTGGGGTTGATCACCACGATCGCCTTGGTGCGCGGGGTGATCTTGGAGCGGATGTCCTCGATCGAGGGCTCCCACCCGGACTCCTCGTCAGTCAGGTAGTGAACCGGGACCCCGCCGGCCAGGCTCGTCGCGGCCGTCCAGAGCGGGTAGTCCGGGCTGGGGATCAGCACCTCGTCACCGTCGTCAAGCAGCGCCTGCTGGATCATCATGATCAGCTCGGAGACACCGTTGCCGAGGTAGACGTCGTCGACGTCGATGCTGGGGAACCCGGGCTCCTCCTCGTAGCGGCTGACCACGGCGCGGCGGGCCGACAGGATCCCGCGCGACTCGGAGTAGCCCTGCGACATCGGCAGAGCCGCGATCATGTCCTGCAGGATGGTGTCGGGAGCCTCATAGCCGAACGGCGCAGGGTTGCCGATGTTGAGCTTGAGGATGCGGTGACCCTCAGCCTCCAGGTGGGCGGCGCGGGCCGCGACCGGCCCCCTGATCTCATAGAGGACGTTCTGCAGCTTGCTCGCCTGACGGAGCGGGCGCAACGGACCCTCGAATGCTGACGCGTTCACTTCTCTATGGTGTCACCGAACACTTTTCCTTCTGGACACCGACGCACCGCCGGTTGTCCCGCCGGGCCCGCCCGGCCGGGGCCGCGCTGAGCGGGAATCCTCGGCGGCGGCACGCTGTTGACCACTGCTGAGGGTGCTCGTCCTGGGCGCTCGACGAGGAGGGTTGTATGACGGTCGCCTGCCTGGCTGCGCCCGACACCGGATCGAGGGTCACCGGCCCCGTCCGGTTCGCTGGCGCCACCACCAGTTCGAGAACGGGACTATCGTGGTCCACGATGACTAGCGACAATGAGACTGTGGAGCCCCTCCCCGAGGAGGCACCCAACCCGGACCACGTGGTGGACGTTGCCACCGAGTCCGATGCCGACCGCGCAGCCCGCTTCGAGCGCGAGGCGATGCCGCTGCTGGACCAGCTCTACAGCGCCGCACTCCGGACCACGCGCAACCCCACGGACGCCGAGGACCTGGTGCAGGAGACCTTCGCCAAGGCCTTCGCCGCGTTCCACCAGTACCGCCCCGGCACCAACCTCAAGGCCTGGATGTACCGCATCCTGACCAACACCTACATCAACACCTACCGCAAGAAGCAGCGGCAGCCGTTGGAGTCGGACGCCTCCGAGGTGGAGGACTACCAGCTGGCCCGCGCCGCCCAGCACACCTCCAGCGGACTGCGCTCGGCCGAGGTCGAGGCCCTGGACCACCTCCCGGACTCCGACGTGAAGAAGGCCCTGGCCTCCATCGGCGAGGACTTCCGGCTGGCGGTCTATCTGGCCGACGTCGAGGGCTACGCCTACAAGGAGATCGCCGAGATCATGGAGACGCCGATCGGCACCGTGATGTCGCGGTTGCACCGCGGCCGGCGGCAGCTGCGTGACCTGCTGACCGACTACGCGCTGGAGCGCGGATTCATCAACGAGGCGACGGTGAAGTCATGAGCGACCTGCAACCCGAGAGCGAGACCGACTGCGCCCAGGTGGTCCTGCGGCTGTTTGAGTATGTCGACCACGAGGCTGCCGCCGAGGACGGGCGACGGATCCGGGAGCACCTGGACGCCTGCGGCTCGTGCCTGCAGGAGTATGAGCGCGACGTGCTTCTCAAGGAGATGGTGAGGCGCGCCTGCCACCGTGAGGCAGCCCCCGAGGCCCTGCGGACCCAGATCATGGCCCGCATCAGCACGCTGACGGTCACCACCCACACCGTGGTGCGCGACAACGACTGAAGCCTGACCTATCACTGCAGACAGACGAGGACCCCGTGGCCGCTAGCCACGGGGTCCTCGTCTGGTCGGCCGATCGATCAGGCGTTCGGCTTGCGGCCGTGGTTGGCCGCCTTCTTCTTGCGGTCGCGGCGCTTCCGGGAACGCTTGCTCATGGCTTCTCCTCACGTGGGTGACTACGCGGCGGTGTCCGGCTCGGGACCGGGTCCGCCAGCTCGGCTCACATTCTCGCACAGCGGAGTGGGGTGGAGTGCCTGCGCGCGGGCTTCCTCGGACGACGAGGCGGTCCAACCGTGCCGATTCGGCGCCGCGGACCACAGGACCGCGCGGGGATAGTAAAGATTCGTTAAAGAATCGGGCTGACCCAGGCATCCGACTGTGATCCCAGGTCGCTCTGTGAGATCGTATGGCCAGGTCGCGTTGGATCATCTTGGCCCGTGAGATGACCCGCGCACAGATTTTCAGCCCGGGAAGGACTGACACCATGTTCACAGGGATTTTCGATCTGCTCTCTGTTGGCTCGTTCGCGGACGCGTTCCGCGCATTCATTGACGTCGTGACTTGGGAGGACTGACTGCTCCTCCTGAGTGACGCTGAGCTGTTGAGCGGCGTCGATGCCTGAGCTGGACCAGGCATCGACGCCGCTTCGTGTTGTCGGCCCGCTCCCGAGACGTCCTGCCGACCGGTCCACCTGGCAGATTTGGGCCTACGTCGCGGCCCTCTGCCTCGCCGCGGCCTCCCTGGCGGTCGCCGGCTGGTGGATCTTTGGCCCGCCCGCTATGGACGCCGTGATCGTCCTGACCATCCTGGGTGTCCTGGGGTCGTCGCTGCGCGACCGCGAGCTCGGCCCGCACCTCGGGGTGTCCCTCGGCACCGTGATCCTGGCCGCTGCCCTCCCGCTGGCCGGCCCGGCCGGGGCGGTCATCGTCGGCTTCTTGTCCTACCTGGCCGGGCTGCACGGCCAGCGCCCGCGCACGAGACTCTTCAACTCCGGCATGACCGGAGTCATGGGCGGTGTCGGCGGACACCTCTATGTGCTGACCGGCGTCGTGCGCCCGGGCGAGGGTGAGCTGCTGCCGCTCGCGCTGCTGGGGCGGGTGGCCATCCCGCTGATCCTGGCCTACGTCGCCATGACCATGCTCAACACCCTGCTGATCGGGGGCATGGCCCGGGTCTCCAGCGGCGCCAGAGCGCTGGACCTCGCGTTCCAGACGTTCCGCAAGCTGGGAGTTGCCTATCTGACCCACGCCCTGATCGCCTTCCTCTTCGTCGTGCTCTGGGCCCCGGTCGGCGTCGGGACCTTCAGCGCTGTGCTGATCCTCGGGCCGATGTTCATCGCCCAGTGGACGCTCACCCGGGACTCGGTCGAGCGCCGCTCGCACGTGCGCACGGTCAAGACGATCGTGGCCGCGCTGGAGGAGGCCAACCCCTACTCGGTGGGCCACAGCGCCCGGGTCGCCGAGCTGTGTGACCGCATCGCTCCTCGGCTCGGCATCGACACCGAGGACGCCGAGATGCTGCGCTACGCGGCCTTGCTGCACGACATCGGGCTGATTGCGTCCACCCCCCACATGCCGCGGGCGAGTGGACCGGTGGACGTCGACTACCTGGTGGCCATCACCACGCACCCCGAGGCGGGCGTGCGGATGCTCAAGGGGATCGACTTCCTCGGCGGCGCGTTGCCCGGCATCCTGCACCACCACGAGCGGGTGGACGGACGCGGCTACCCAGCCGGTCTCAAGGGTGACGCGATCCCGCTGTTTGCCCGGGTGATCGCGGTGGCCGACGCCTTCGACTCGCTGACCACGACCCGGTCCTACCGCGACGCGCTCGACCAGGACCAGGCCACAGAAGTGCTTAGGTCTCGGGCCGGGAGCCACCTGGACGGGCAGGTCGTGGCTGCCCTCGAGTCCGCGCTGGGCACCCGTCGCTGGGAGCCGACCGTGATCCAGGAGGACATCCGCACCTCGATCGGCGATGCCCACGACCACGACGACCCCCTGGTCAGCGACCTGTATGCCGAGTGGTCACCGGACGGGACGTCGTGATGCGGAAGCGCACCCGGCCGACCCGCGGGCAGGTCGTCTTCTATGCCGGAGCCCTTCTCCTGACGCTCGCGGTCGTCCATGCCGCCTTCCACCTCACCGAGGTGTCGCCGGAGGGCTGGGGTCTGACCGTGGTCTATGCGGTGACGATCGTCGTGGGGGAGCTCTGGCGGGTCAGCGTGCTCGGGACGCGTGACTTCCCCCCGATCGCGCTGGCCGCCAGCCTGGCCCTGCCCATGACCACGATCCTGCCCGGTGGCCTCGCGGTGGGCTACTCCGCCGGGTTCGTGGTCGTCGTGGTCGCGCTCTCCACCTACCTCGGCCAGTGGGCGCGCCGTGCCCTGGGCGAGGGTGAGCCCGCCCTCTCCCAGGGGGGCTCGCGCGTCATCGTGGTGTCCGTGGCCGCGGTGATCTATCGCGAGGTGCCTCTCCAGGGCAGACCCCTCACGGACTGGGTCGAGGACTGGCACGACGTGAAGTGGCTGACCGCCCTGACGATGATCTCGGTCGCGCTGCTGGCGATGGGCCTGAAGATCCTGCTGCTGGCGATGCGTCACTCGTCGAGCACGCACGCCCTGCTGTGGCAGTCCCTGGTCGATGAGGTGCGGGCGGTGGGTCCGCTCGCCCTGGCTACGGCCTCGACAGCGGCCGTCATCGCTCTGGCGGTCAGCGCGCTCGGGCCGGTCGCCATCCCGCTGTTTCTGGCCCCCCTGCTCCTGCTGCAGCTGGCCGTCAGCCGGCAGTCGGACGTGCGTGAGGCCCAGCGGCAGACCATCCGGTCGTTGTCGCGCCTGACCGACCAGGGTGGTTTCACCCCTCCTGGTCACGGGGCGCGCGTGGCTGACCTCTCGCTGGCCATGGGGCGGGACCTGGGGCTGGCCGAGCGCGACCTGGTCGACCTCGAATACTCCGCCCTCCTGCACGACCTCGGCCAGGTAGCCCTGCGCCGTCCCATCCCGGGCGGGTCGACGACCGCCACCGCGCCGCTGGACCAACGGCGGATCGCCCAGACCGGGGCCTCGATCCTGGCCCGCACCGCCGAGCTCAGCCGACTCTCCCAGGTGGTCGCCGGTCAGGCCACCCCGTTCAGGCACGGCCGGGAGGGCGCCGAGCTGGTGCTGCCGTCCCGCATCCTGCGGGTCAGCAACGCCTTCGACGACCTGGGCGGGCCCACCGGACGCGGGCCCGTCGCGCGCCGGGCACTGGAGCGGATCAGGCTCAACCTCGGCTATGACTACGACCCGCTCGTCGTCCGGTCGCTGTGCCGGGTGCTGGTGCGCGAGGGGCGGATCACCGCCCACGACGTCGCCGACCTCGACCTCTGACCTCGACGTCTGACCTCGACGTCTGACGTCGACCTTTAACCTCGACCGGAGGCGTCGGGACGCCAGCGGGGACCGGCAGCACGTAGCCTGGGACGGTGCTGCTCGCCCTAGACACTGCCACGGGATCCATCGGTGCGGCCGTCCTCGCGGACGGGGCCGTCCTGGCCGAGGTGACCCACCAGGACTCCCGCCGGCACGGGGAGCTCCTGGCGCCTGCCATCGAGGAGGCCCTCGCCGGCGCAGGCGCGAGCGTGCGCGACCTCACCGGCATCGTGGTGGGCGTGGGACCTGGGCCATTCACCGGGCTGCGCGTCGGCATCGTCACGGGGCTGGTCATGGCTCGGGTGCGCGGCATCCCGGTGCACGGGGTCTGCTCCCTGGACGCGTTGGCCGAGCAGGCCGTCGAGGAGCAGGTCGTCGACGCGACGTTCCTGGTCGCGACCGACGCGCGTCGCAAGGAGGTCTACTGGGCGGTGTATGCCGTCCAGCACGGACGGCCGGTGCGCACGGACGGACCTGGGGTGGCGCACGCCGCAGACCTGCCGGACTCTGTCCGGTGCCTGCCTGCGGTAGGGCGCGGGCCCCTGCTCTATGACAGCCTGCGCCACGCAGGGGGACCGGTCGATGCCAGCCCGGGCTATCTCGGTCGCGTGGCCCACCGGGCACTCAGCGGTGGCACCGATCAGACCGGGGCGGACGGCATACTCCTGCCTCCCGAGCCGCTCTATCTGCGCCACCCCGACGCAGCCGTGCCCGGCCCGGCCAAGCTCGTGCCGTGACCGGGACACAGACGCGGCCGATGCGCTGGCAGGACCTGCCCGCGGTGCACCGCATCGAGGTGGACTCCTTCGAGCAGGACGCCTGGTCGTTGGGCAGCTTCTGGGGGGAGCTCGCGGCCCGGCCCCGGCGGGACTACGTGGTGCTCGACGACGAGTCGGTGCTGGGCTATGCCGGGCTGGACCTGGCCGGTGAGACCGCGGACGTGATGACCATCGCGGTCGACCCCCAGCTGCGCGGGCAGGGCCATGGCGTGATCCTGCTGGAGTGGCTGCTGCACCGCGCTGTGCTGGCGGGGGCGCGCCAGGTCATGCTTGAGGTCCGCGCCGACAACGAGGCGGCCATCGGGCTCTATGCGCGCTATGGGTTTGCCGAGGTGCACCGCCGGCGGGGCTACTACCAGCCCGGCGGCGTCGATGCGTTGATCATGCGGAAAGAGGTGGGTGGCGATGACTGATCCCCTGGTGCTGGGGGTGGAGAGCAGCTGTGACGAGACCGGGATCGGACTGGTGCGCGGTCACACCCTGCTGGCCAACGCGGTCGCCAGCAGCGTGGACCAGCACGCCAGGTTCGGCGGGGTCGTCCCCGAGGTGGCCAGCCGGGCCCACCTGGAGGCCATGGTGCCCACCATCGAGCGGGCCTGTGCGGAGGGCGGCGTGCGGCTCGAGGACGTGGACGCCGTCGCGGTGACGGCCGGCCCCGGGCTGGCCGGCGCGCTGTTGGTCGGTGTCGCCTCGGCCAAGGCCCTCGCGCTGGGCCTTGGAGTGCCGCTGTATGGCGTGAACCACCTGGGTGCGCACGTCGCCGTGGACGTCCTCGACCACGGCCCGCTGCCCGAGCCGATGATGGCGCTGCTGGTGTCGGGTGGGCACACCAACCTGTTGCACGTGCCTGACATCACCAGTGACATCCGCTCGCTGGGCCAGACGCTCGACGACGCGGCCGGCGAGGCCTTCGACAAGGTGGCCCGGGTGCTGGGCCTGCCCTATCCCGGCGGGCCGCACATCGACCGGGCCGCCCGTGCGGGTGACCCGCAGGCGATCCGCTTCCCGCGCGGGCTGACGTCGCGCAAGGACATGGAGCGGCACCGCTATGACTTCTCCTTCAGCGGGCTGAAGTCCTCGGTCGTGCGCTGGGTGCAGGCCCGCGAGCGGGCGGGGGAGCCGGTGCCGGTCGCGGACGTGGCCGCCTCCTTCCAGGAGGCCGTCGTCGACGTGCTGACCAGCAAGGCGGTGCTGGCGTGCACCGAGAACGGTGTGCTCGACCTGCAGCTAGGCGGTGGTGTGGCTGCCAACGGGCGGCTGCGCGAGCTGCTGGAGGAACGCTGCGCCGAGGCCGGCATCCGGTTGCGCGTCCCACGACGCGACCTGTGCACTGACAACGGCGCCATGGTTGCCGCTCTCGGGGCGGTGCTCATCGCTAAGGGCCACGAGCCCTCGCCGCTCACGATTCCGGCGGACAGCTCGCAGCCCGTCGCCCAGATCCGACCCCTGGCGCAGGTCGCGTCGTGACCCAGCCTGCGTGGGCACGGGCATGACGTGCCGGCCGCCCACCAGATCGCGGGGCTCACGGCGCCGCCACGGGCGGGTGCTGGCTGCAGTCGCCGGGGCGGCCCTGCTGCTGAGCGCGTGCAGCGGTTCGGGCCCCGAGGTCGCCGAGCAGGACACCACCGGGTCGGCCACGTCCGCACCCACCACCTCGAGCCCTACCGCGCCCTCCACCGCTGGCCCGGCAGGGCCGAGCACAGCCACTGAGGAGCCGACGGAGCCGCCCACGACGACAAGCCCGAGCGGTCTGACCGCCCCCACCGGCGACGAGGGCATCGGGCTGCCGTCCGCGGAGGAGCTGGAGGCCGCACGCGTCGACGTGGCCGCGCTGGACGACCGGCAGCTTGCGGGCCAGCTCATCGTGGCCGCCTACCAGGGGACCGACCCGACCGCAGCCGCCGCGCTGGTGCGCGACCAGCACCTCGGCGGTGTGATCACCCTCGGAGCCAACGTGCCCGAAAGCGTCGCAGACCGTGTCCCGCAGTTGTCCGCGCTCACCGCGGCGGTCCAGGGGGCGGTCATGCAGGACGGACGCGACTGGCCGGCCTTCCTGGGCATCGACCAGGAGGGTGGTCCGATCACCCGCGTCGGTGCTCCACTGGACCGGTGGCCCGCAGCCATGTCTCTGGGGGCCTCCCGCGACACGGATCTGGCTCGTGAGGTGGCAACCGCCTCGGGGGATCAGCTGCGTGCCCTGGGTTATACCGTCGTCTTCGCCCCGGACGCCGATGTCACGATCGGGCCGCAGGACCCCACCATCGGTGC
Source organism: Ornithinimicrobium cryptoxanthini (assembly GCF_023923205.1). Classification (NCBI taxonomy): domain Bacteria; kingdom Bacillati; phylum Actinomycetota; class Actinomycetes; order Micrococcales; family Ornithinimicrobiaceae; genus Ornithinimicrobium; species Ornithinimicrobium cryptoxanthini. Next base: position 926,272 of record NZ_CP099490.1, read on the forward strand.
GCGGTCGCCGGGGACCGACCCCCAGGTGGTGGCCGAGATCGCCGTCGCCCAGGCCAGCGGCTTCTCCGACGCGGGCATCCTGCCGGTCGTCAAGCACTTCCCGGGTCACGGGAGCATCACCGCCGACAGCCACCTCGGCGCCGCCATGCAGACTGCTGACCTGGCCACGCTGGAAGGGCGCGACCTGGTGCCGTTCCGGTCCGCGATCGATGCGGGTGTGCCCGCGATCATGCCGGGCCACATCGTGGTCGAGGCGATCGACCCGGACCGTCCCGCCACGCTCTCGCACCCGGTGCTCAGCGGGTTGCTGCGCGAGGAGCTCGGCTTCACCGGGCTGGTGGTCACCGATGCACTCAACATGGGGGCCATCACCGAGGCCTCCGGCGTGCAGCACCCGGCGGTCGCGGCCCTGCTCGCCGGGGTGGACGTCCTGCTCATGCCGCCCGACCCGGTGGGCAGCGTCGACGCCATCGTGTTCGCTCTGGAGGGCGGCACCCTCGAGCGGGCCGACCTGGAGGAATCGGCAGCCCGGGCGGTCGCCATGCTGCGCCACAACCAGACGGTGCCGACACCGGATGACTCGGTGATCGGCTCGGCCCACGACCTGTCGGTGCGGGCGGCTGCGGCTGGCATCACCCAGCTGTCCGGGCCCTGCGGCCAGCCCCTGGTGGGCGACTCGATCCAGATCAGCGGCGGCACGGAGGGCGACCGGGCCAACCTTGCGTCAGCCGCCCGGGCCGCAGGTCTGGGCACCGGGTCCGGTGACTCGGTCGTGCTCGTCGGCGGGTCGACCTATCAGGCCGGCGGCGGGCCCGGTGGACCCGGCACCGGGTCCGGCGATGTCGTCGTGACGACCGACCGCCCCTATCCGCTGGCCGACAGCAGCGCCGACACCGCGCTCATCGCGGCCTATGGGCGCGATCCGGCCACGATGGAGGCGCTGGTGCAGGTGCTGCTCGGTGAGGTGACCGCACCCGGGAGCCTGTCGACACCGGTGGGGGACTATCCGATCGGGGCCGGCTGCGGCTGAGGCTCCACCTCGAGCAGCATCGGGCGACCGCCCAGCTGGGTGAGCACCACGACGGCCTCCCGCGCCCCACCGAGCCGCAGGTCGCGGCGCAGCCGGTCGGCGTCGACCGGCACCCCGCGCTTCTTGATGGTCAGCCTGCCCAGGTCGCGCTCGCGCGCCCAGCGACGCAACGGCTTGGTCGCGAGCTGATGGACCGTGACCAGCCGGAACCGGCGGGCCCACGGGAGGTCGGCCTCCTGCTGCGTCGTGACATAGCCGGCGCCGCGTGCCGTCTCCATCCCGCCCACGGCGCGGGCGAGCACCCCGGTCAGGCCGGCCTGGAGCACCGCCCGGTCGGGCTCATAGAGCCACTCGCCCAGGTCGTCCGGGCCGGCGGCGCTGTCTGCGGGCCCGCCGCCGTCGTCGTGGACCTCCAGCCAGCGACCGTCCCCGGCGGCCCCGAGGTGCACCTGTGCGGTGCGCCCCTCGTGGTGCACGAGGTCGCCCCACCACAGGGCGCACTCCAGGGCCTCCCCGCCGAACGAGGCCCACTGTGCCTCTGCACCGACGGGCACGGCATCGTGGGGGAAGGACGGTGCCAGCTTGGCGCCGACGTGCCCGAGCCGTGCCGCGACCTGCTGGACCTGCTCCCAGCTGGGGGAGAGCTGGTCGAGCGAGAATGTCCGCGTGGTGCGGCCGCGGGCGTCGGTGCGGCCGGGCAGACGGCGCGCGGGGTCGAGCCAGGCGCCGGTCCCGGGCCGCGGGGTGATGTCGAGGTCCTCGACCGCGGCGGTCCGCACCCGTGCGGTGGCGGAGTCGCGCACGTTTACGGCGGCGATCGCCGCCGTGCCCGGGTCGGCGTCGACCAGCTCGACCCGCAGCCCCGCCTCAGACAGGGCGAGGGCGTCTCCGCCGAGTCCGCACCCCAGGTCCCAGACCGTGTCCAGGCCGGCGGCGGCGAAGCGGTCGGCGTGCCGTGCCGCCAGCTGCCACCGGCTGGCCTGCTCGACGCCGTCGCGGGTGAGCAGCATCTGGTCGACCCGGTCGCCGAACTTGACCCGCCCCCGCAGCCGGAGCCGGGACTGCGTGAGCAGCGCCGCCACGAGCTCCGGGTCGTGACCCTCGTCGCGCAGTCGGGTGCTGAGCGAGAGTGCCGAGCCCTCGGCATACTCCGGCAGTGCCTGCAACACGGCCCACGCCGCGGGCGCCCTGAGCGCGGCGACGGTCTGCGGGTCCACCGGGCCATCCTCCCAGAGGAGGAGACAGCAGAGTGACGCGACGACAGACGCACGGGAGCGCAACGGACAGGCGGCAACAGGGACGGATACCCGAGTGACGGAACCAGGGTGACGGGATAGGTTCTGGTCCATGAGCCGACGCCGCAGCGCGATCCGCCGGCGGGCCCGCCGCGCCCGCCGGGTCATCATTGCGACCGGTGTCGCGAGCGTGGCCACGCCCATCAGCCTGGCGATAGCCCTCACCGGCGTCGATGCGCTGCGCAAGCGACGCACGCCCGACGAGCACTCGGTGCCGCCTGACGAGCCCCTGGGTGCCGACGTCGACGGCAACGACCTGACGACCTACACCTACGGCGAGCACCTCTTCGAGGACATGCTGGCCGCCATCGACGCCGCCACCGACTTCGTCTATCTGGTGACCTACATCTGGAAGGGCGATCAGATCGGGCAGCGGTTCAAGGACGCCGTCATCCGCGCGGCCGAGCGGGGCGTCACCGTCTGCGTCGTCTTCGACGGTTTCGCCAACCTGGTCGTCCCGCGCGAGTTCAAGACCTTCCCGGAGTCGGTGCACCTGCTGAAGTTCCCGACGATCCGCTCCGGGCTGGTCATCAACGTGCGGCGCACCGGCCGGGACCACCGCAAGGTGCTCGTGGTGGACGGCAAGGTCGGCTTCGTCGGCGGCTACAACATCGGCGACATGTATGCCCGCACCTGGCGCGACACCCACATCCGGGTGCGCGGCGTGGCGGTGTGGGAGCTGCAGAACACCTTCGTCGACTTCTGGAACAGGCACGGCAAGCGCCACCACCCCACGCTCGAGGACAGCGGCTCGCCGGTCTGGAACTCCCGGATCCTGGCGGCCCGCAACGAGCCGAGCCGGCTGGTCTTCCCGGTCCGCGGGATCTATCTCGAGGCGATCGACCGGGCGACCCAGCGGATCTGGATCACCCAGGGCTACTTCATCCCCGACCGCGAGATCATGGGCGGACTGCTGGCGGCCGCCCGGCGTGGGGTGGACATCCGGGTGCTGATGCCCGAGGCGTCCAACCACGTCGTCGCAGACTGGGTGGCCCGCTCGCAATACACCAAGCTGCTTGAGGGTGGCGTGCGGATCTTCCTCTATCAGGACGTCATGGTCCACGCCAAGACCGCCACCGTCGACGGCACCTGGACCACCGTGGGGACGGCCAACATCGACCGGCTCTCACTCATCGGCAACTACGAGGTCAACCTCGAGATCCATGACGTCGGGCAGGCCGACCAGATGGAACGGATCTTCCGGCGCGACCTGGAGAACGCCCGGGAGCTCACCCTGCGGGAGTGGGAGTCCCGGGGCAGGGCGTCCAAGCTGGCCGAGTGGATCCTGGAGCCGCTGCACCCGCTGCTGTGAGCCCTGGCCGGCGCCCCTGGCGACCCCCGTGGTGCGGCTGCGAGCGACGTTTTCTAGCACTCGGCTTGACCGAGTGCTAATCGGTGCATAGATTCAGAGTTAGCACTCTGCACCTGCAAGTGCCAACGCCCGGCACGAGCCGACCCCCGCGACGGCGGCCCGCTCCGGACACTGACCTAGACAGTTCAGACTCGTGAAGGGAAGGTCCCAACGTGTCGGTTTCCATCAAGCCGCTCGAAGACCGGATCGTTATCAAGGCCGTCGAGGCCGAGCAGACCACCGCCTCCGGCCTGGTCATCCCGGACACCGCCAAGGAGAAGCCCCAGGAGGGCGAGGTCCTGGCCGTGGGCCCGGGCCGTTTCAACGACAACGGCGGCGAGCGCATCCCGCTCGACATCGCTGTCGGTGACCGCGTGATCTACAGCAAGTACGGCGGCACCGAGATCAAGCACGGCGGCGAGGAGCTCCTCATCCTGTCGGCGCGTGACGTGCTGGCAGTCGTCGGCTGACAGCCTCGCGAGGACACGAGCTTTGCGAGTCCCGGAACGGGGCGCGGAAGCCGAGTGTGTCCTTGCGGGCCGACAGCCTCGTCGGCAACTGACCTGCGCCGACGCCCCGGGACTCCTGCAGCACGCAGGCGTCGCCGGGGTGTCGTGCGCTGACCCACCGCTATGGAAGGACCGTCTCACTGATGGCCAAGCAGCTGGAATTCAACGACAGCGCCCGCAAGGCGCTGGAGCGGGGCGTCGACGCCCTCGCCAACGCAGTCAAGGTGACCCTGGGCCCCAAGGGTCGCAATGTCGTGCTCGACAAGAAGTGGGGCGCACCGACCATCACCAACGACGGTGTCACCATCGCCCGTGAGGTCGAGCTGGAGGACCCCTACGAGAACCTGGGTGCTCAGCTGGCCAAGGAGGTCGCCACCAAGACCAACGACGTCGCCGGTGACGGCACCACCACGGCCACCGTGCTCGCCCAGGCGATGGTCCACCAGGGCCTGCGCAACGTCGCAGCCGGCGCCGGTCCGGCCGGCCTCAAGCGCGGCATCGACCAGGCCGTCACGGCCATCTCGGACCGTCTCCTGGAGAACGCCCGTGAGCTCGAGGGTCGCGACGAGATCGCCCAGGTGGCGAGCCTGTCCGCCCAGGACGAGACGATCGGTGAGCTGATCGCCGAGGCGTTCGACAAGGTCGGCAAGGACGGCGTCATCACCGTGGAGGAGTCCTCCACCACCGCGATGGAGCTGGACTTCACCGAGGGCATGCAGTTCGACAAGGGCTACCTCTCGCCCTACTTCGTCTCTGACGCAGAGCGCATGGAAGCCGTCCTCGAGGACGCCTACATCCTCTTCCACCAGGGCAAGATCTCGGCCGTGGCCGACCTGCTGCCGCTGCTGGAGAAGGTCGTCGGCGAGAGCAAGCCGCTGCTGATCATCGCCGAGGACATCGAGGGCGAGGCCCTGTCCACCCTGGTGGTCAACAAGATCCGCGGCACGTTCAACGCGGTGGCCGTCAAGGCGCCCGGCTTCGGTGACCGCCGCAAGGCGATGATGCAGGACATGGCCGTGCTCACCGGTGGCCAGGTCGTCGCCGAGGAGGTCGGGCTCAAGCTCGACCAGGTCGGCCTCGAGGTCCTGGGCAAGGCCCGTCGCGTCGTCTCCACCAAGGACACCACGGTCATCGTCGACGGTGAGGGTGCCTCGGACGAGGTGGCGGCCCGCGTGGACCAGATCACCGCCGAGATCGCCAACACCGACTCCGACTGGGACCGCGAGAAGCTGCAGGAGCGGCTGGCCAAGCTCTCGGGCGGCGTCTGCGTGATCAAGGTGGGTGCACACACCGAGGTCGAGCTCAAGGAGAAGAAGCACCGCATCGAGGACGCCGTGTCCGCGACGCGTGCGGCGATCGAGGAGGGCATCGTCGCCGGTGGCGGCTCGGCGCTCATCCACGCGTCGACCGTCCTGGACGGGCTCAACCTCGAGGGCGACGAGGCGACCGGTGTCAACATCGTGCGCCTCGCGGTGCAGGAGCCACTGCGCTGGATCGCTGAGAACGCTGGCCTGCAGGGCTACGTCGCGACCACCCGCGTGGCCGAGATGGAGCCGGGTCAGGGCCTCAACGCCGCCACGGGTGAGTATGGCGACCTGCTGGCTGCCGGGGTCATCGACCCGGTCAAGGTGACCCGTTCGGCGCTGCGCAACGCGGCGTCCATCGCCTCGATGGTGCTGACGACCGACACGCTGGTCGTCGAGAAGCCCGAGGGCGACGACGCGGACGGTCACGGCCACAGCCACTGACCTGACGTCGTAGGCGACGGAACCCGGTCCTCCACACGTGGGGGACCGGGTTCTGTCGTGTCACCGGGAGTGGCGGGACCCTCAGGCCGTGTTGCGGCCCGGCTCGCTGGTGTCTGCGACCCGGGTCGCGGGGGGCTTGATGTCAGCATCGGCGAGGATCGCCGCGCGCTCCTCCTCGGTCATGGCGCCCCAGACGCCGTAGGGTTCGCGGGCGCTGAGGGCGTGCGAACGGCACTGCTGCAGCACGGGGCACTCCAGGCACAACCGCTTGGCGCGCTCGTCACGCCGCCGTCGTGCCGAGCCCCGCTCGCCCTCTGGATGGAAGAACAGCTCTGGACTGACTGTGCGGCACAGCCCCTCGAACTGCCATTCCCATTGCTCGGCAACCGGACTAGGTCCGGTAGTCGTGTCAGCCACCAGCGCCACCTCACATCTGGATCAGAGTCGCCGCCCGTTGTGTGCCCGGTCGGAGTGGTTCGTTCGGTCACACGCACTGTAACCCTGATCACCCCCACTCCGGCCAAATATTGGGAGAAGATTTACTCTCCGCACCCGCAGTGCTGCAAGGGAATCCGAGACGCGAGTCTCGGCATACGACCAACCATGCCGTTCCTGGCCGCTCCTGGTGGTGGCGCGGAGACCGGACTGACGGTGCCTAGACTGGAGGAATGACCCAGGCCGACTCACGCTCTGCCGTGCCCGACCCCTTCCAGACTCTCGGACTGACCTACGACGACGTCCTGCTGCTGCCGGGCGAGACCGACCTGGTCCCCGAGCAGATCGACACCACCAGTCGCCTGACGCGGGAGATCAGCCTGCGGCTCCCGCTCGTGTCGGCGGCGATGGACACGGTCACCGAGGGCCGGATGGCGATCGCCATGGCCCGGCACGGCGGCATCGGCATCCTGCACCGCAACCTGTCGATCGAGGACCAGGCCTATCAGGTGGATCTGGTCAAGCGGACCCAGACGGGGCGGATCACCAACCCGGTCACCATCGGCCCGGACGCCACCCTGGAGGACCTGGACCGGGTCTGTGGCGAGTACCGCGTCTCCGGTCTCCCTGTCGTCGACCCGGAGGGACACCTCCTGGGGATCTGCACCAACCGTGACCTCAGGTTCACCCCGGTGGCGGAGTGGGAGCAGACCCTGGTCCGCGACGTGATGACCCCGCCCCCGCTGGTCACCGCCTCTCCCGACGTCACGCGCGAGGAGGCCACGGCCATCCTGCGGGCGCACAAGCGTGAGCGGCTGCCGCTGGTCGACGACGAGGGCCGGCTGGCCGGGCTGATCACCGTCAAGGACTTCGTGAAGTCGGAGCAGTTCCCGCATGCCAGCAAGGACGGCCAGGGTCGGCTCCTCGTCGGCGCCGCCATCGGCTACTTCGGTGATGCGTGGGAGCGGGCCACCACCCTGATCGACGCCGGCGTGGACGTGCTCGTCGCGGACACCGCCCACGGCCACGTGCGGATGCTGATCGAGATGGTGCAGCGCCTGAAGACGGACCCGGCCACCCGGCACGTCCAGGTGGTCGGCGGCAACGTCGCCACCAGGGCCGGCGCGCAGGCCTTCGTCGACGCCGGCGCCGACGCGGTCAAGGTCGGCGTCGGGCCCGGCGCGATCTGCACGACCCGCGTCGTGACCGGCATCGGGGCACCGCAGTTGACGGCCGTCTATGAGGCGTCGCTGGCAGCGCGCGAGGCCGGGGTGCCGGTGATCGCCGACGGCGGCATGAAGTACTCCGGCGACATCGCCAAGGCGCTCGTCGCCGGTGCCGAGTCGGTGATGATGGGCTCGATGCTGGCCGGCTGCGAGGAGTGCCCGGGCGAGCTGATCTTTGTCAACGGCAAGCAGTTCAAGTCCTATCGCGGCATGGGCTCGCTCGGGGCGATGAGCTCGCGCGGCAAGAAGTCCTACTCCAAGGACCGCTACTTCCAGGCCGAGGTCAGCAGCGACGACCAGATCGTCCCCGAGGGCGTGGAGGGCCGGGTGGCCTACAAGGGAGCACTCTCCAACGTGGTGCACCAGATGTCGGGCGGTCTGCGGCAGGCGATGTTCTATGTGGGAGCTGCCACCGTGCCGGATCTGCAGGAGCGCGGCAGGTTCGTGCGGATCACCCAGGCGAGCCTGCAGGAGTCACACCCGCACGACATCCAGATGACCGTCGAGGCGCCCAACTACGCCGTGGGCAGCTAAGGCCTCAGCCGAACTGCCACGACCGCTTCGACAGGCCGTACCAGAACCCGTCGACGGCGACCTCGTTGTCGAGCCCGCCGCTGGCATCGGCGACGCCGAGGGTGACATACAACGGGGCCCAGTGCTCGGTGCGCGGGTGCGCCTCGTGGGCCCCCGGCGCCCTCGTCTCGAAGTCCAGGACGGCGTCGACGTCCTGTCGCGCCAGGGCCTCGGCGGCCCACTGGTCGAACTCCTGGGAGACCTGGGGCGGCGGGGCGTCGGCCGGGTTGCGCGGGTTGAACCACTTCAGGTTGTGTGTGGTGAAGCCGGACCCGACGACCAGCGTCCCCTGGTCGCGCAGCGGGGCCAGCTTGCGGCCGATCTCGAACAGCTCCCGCGGATCCAGGGTCGGCAGCGACATCTGCAGCACCGGCACATCCGCGTCGGGGAACATCTCGACCAGCGGCACATAGGCGCCGTGATCCAGCCCGCGGCCCTCGTCCCGGTGGACCGAGTCGCCGATGATCGTGCTCACCTGGTCGGCCAGGTCGGGGGCGACCGGCGCGGCATACTCCACCTCGAAGTATTTCTGCGGGAAGCCCCAGAAGTCGTAGACCAGCGGCACCTGCTGCTGGCTCGCGCTCACGGTCAGCGGGGCGCTCTCCCAGTGCGCGGAGACCATCAGGATGTTCTTGGGTCGGGGGAGGCGGTCCGACCAGGCGTGCAGCTGGCCGGTCCACGTCGTGTCATCGGCCAGCGGCGGGGCCCCGTGGCTCAGATACAGCACGGGCTGACGCTCACTGCTGGGCTGGTGCGAGCTGTTCTGGTCCATGTGGTGCCTCCGGCCAACCGTTGACATGACGCCTGCGACAAGCCGCCGACCCAGGTGGTCCCGGCTGGGGTCACTGTATGGCGGAGGGAACCTGGTCCGCCACCTCCTGGTCGCGGGCTTGTAGCCTGAGCGGGTGAATGAGATCGAGATCGGTCGTGGCAAGCGCGGACGGCGCGCCTACTCCTTCGAGGACATCGCGGTGGTGCCGTCGCGACGGACCAGGGACCCGGAAGACGTCTCGATCAGCTGGCAGATCGACGCCTACCACTTCGAGCTGCCGGTGATCGCGGCACCGATGGACTCGGTCGTGTCCCCGCAGACCGCGATCGCGATGGGCCAGCTGGGTGGTCTGGGGGTGCTGGATCTCGAGGGACTGTGGACCCGCTATGACGACCCCACGCCGCACCTGGCCGAGATCGCCGCGTCCGCCGGTCCGGAGAGCACCGCCCTGCTGCGCAAGCTCTATGCCGCCCCGATCCGACCTGACCTGATCACCCAGCGGCTCAGGGAGATCCGGGACGCGGGGGTGACCGTGGCCGGGTCGCTGTCACCGCAGCGGACCCAGCAGTTCTGGCGCACCGTGGTCGAGGCCGGGGTCGACCTGTTCGTGATCCGCGGCACGACCGTCTCTGCCGAGCACGTCTCGAGCAACACCGAGCCGCTGAACCTCAAGCGCTTCATCTATGAGCTCGATGTCCCGGTGATCGTCGGCGGCGCTGGCACCTACACCGCGTCGCTGCACCTGATGCGGACCGGGGCCGCCGGTGTGCTCGTCGGTTTCGGCGGCGGCGCCACGCACACCACGCGCACCACCCTGGGCATCCACGCGCCCATGGCCACGGCCATCGCCGACGTCGCGGCCGCCCGGCGGGACTACCTCGACGAGTCCGGAGGCCGCTATGTGCACGTCATCGCCGACGGCGGCATGGGCCAGTCGGGCGACATCGTCAAGGCCGTGGCGTGCGGCGCGGACGCCGTCATGATCGGCGCGGCACTGGCACGGTCCCAGGAGGCTCCGGGCCAGGGCTTCCACTGGGGCTCCGAGGCGCACCACCCGTTCCTGCCACGGGGGGAGCGCGTCGAGGTGGGCACCGTCGGCACGCTCGCGGAGATCCTCAACGGCCCCGGTCGTGATGCGACCGGGACGACCAACATGATGGGCGCCCTGCGGCGGGCCATGGCCACGACCGGCTACACCGACGTCAAGGAGTTCCAGCGCGTCGAGGTCGTCGTCGCGCCCTACCAGCCGCGCTGAATGACCGGTTTCTGCGGTGGTTCGCCGTAGGCTTGGGACACACGATCCCAAGGAGTTCTCGATGCAGGTGCGCCGCGAGGCCCAGTTCGTCCGACGCCGTCGCGCCGTCGCTGCCGGTGCGACCCTGGCGATCGCCGCTGGCTCGCTCACCGCCTGCATGGCACTGGGCGGTGACGACGAGCCGGCCGCGCCGACGGCCTCGGGGGCGACGACCGCCCCGGGTGACGACGACGCGGCCGCCGAGTCTGGCAGTGTGCAGGACGGGTTCACCCAGGGCACCGGGGGCAGCGAGGGGGATGCGGCGGCGACGACCACGCAGGCTCCGGACGGCCCCGTGGCGGCACCTCCGGCCATCCCCTCCGACGAATCCTTCATGGAGCGGGTCGACTACATCACCGGCGGCATCACCCCGAAGTCGGTGGTGGCCTCCAACACGGGGCTGGTCATCGCCAACAACATGATGTACAGCCACACGTCGACGGTCTATGACGCCGAGTCCCGCGAGCTCGTCGCGACCCTGTCCGACACGATCGTGCCCGAGGAGTTCGGGGTCGAGGGGCACCCCGGCACGGCCCAGGGCTCTCCGGTCGAGGCGGCCTGGACCGACGACGGCAAGTTCGCCTACGTCTCGCAGTACACGATGTATGGCCAGAACTTCGGTGTCGAGGGCTTCGACAACTGCACCCCGGCCAGCGGCGTGGGCCCCTCCTTCCTCTATCGCTTCAACGCCGAGCTGATGGAGTGGGACCAGGTCATCAAGGTCGGGGCCGTGCCGAAGTATGTCGACATCACCCCCGACCAGCAGACGATCCTGGTCAGCAACTGGTGCGACTCCACCATCTCAGTCGTCGACCGGGAGAGTGCCCAGGAAGTCAAGACGATCCCCATTGCGGCCGCCCCGCGGGGGATCGAGGTGCTCCCGGACAACCGCACGGCCTACGTCGCGGCGATGTATGCCGACAAGCTGTTCAAGGTCGACCTCGAGACTGGTGAGTCCGAGGTGATGATGGAGACCGGGCGCAAGCCGCGGCACCTGAACCTGTCGGCGGACGGCAAGTTCCTCTTCATGGCAGTCTCCGGCAACGACACGATCTACAAGATCGACACCGAGACCGAGGAGATCGTCGACCAGGTGGTCTCCGGCCGCGAACCCCGCTCGATGATCCTGTCCTCGGACGGCACCGCGCTCTATGTCGTGAACTACTACGAGCCCTCGGTCGCCAAGATCAGCACCGACGACATGGAGGTGCTCCAGAAGGAGCCGACCGACGCCAACCCGATCGGCATCACCTACGAGCCGATCACGCACTCGGTCTGGGTGGCCTGCTACGGCGGCAGCATCTATGTCTTCGACGACACCCTGGCGACCGACCCGGACGTCTAGGTCACCTACCCTGGAGGGGTGTTGCGCACCTTCTTCACCCCCCGCTGGCTCGGCCTGCTGGCTGTCGTGGCCGCAGTCTGTGTCGGGTTCGGCTGGCTGGGGGCCTGGCAGCTGTCGGTGGCGCAGCACGATGTGGTCGCCAGGATCCAGGCCGAGCGGGAGGCGCTCGTCGAGGCACCGCTGCAGGAGGTCCTCGCGCCGCACTCCGCGTTCACCGAGTCGGCCGCAGCCCACCCGGTCGTCGTGGAGGGGGAGTATGACGGCGCGCACCAGTTCCTCGTCCCAGGCCGGGTGCTGGAGGGCGAACCCGGGTTCTGGGTCGTGACACCCCTGCTCGTGGACGGGGGAGAGGCGGTGATCGAGGTGATGCGCGGCTTCGTCACCACGCCGGACCAGGCCGACGTGCCGCCCACCCAGCCCGTCACCGTCCGGGGGGAGCTGGCCCCGGGCGAGTCGCCATACTTCGGGCAGGATCCGCTGCCCGAGGGGCAGCGAGGCACCATCGACCTGTCCTCGATCGCCAACGAGCGGCCCGAACAGTTCTACAACGGCTTCATCTTCGCCACCTCCGAGGAGCCGCAGCTGACCTCCGCCACCGTCGAGCCGGTGCCGCCACCGGTGCTGACCGTCGGCGAGATCGACTGGCGCAACCTGGGCTACGCCCTGCAGTGGTGGGTCTTCGCGGCGTTCGCGGTGTTCATGTATGTCAAGATGCTGCGCGATGCCGCCCAGAACGATGCCGCCCAGGACGATGCCGCCCAGGACGATGCCGCCCAGGACGATGCCGCCCAGGACGATGCCGCCCAGGACGATGCCGCCCAGGACGAGGTGACGCCGACCCCCTCAGGTCCGGCGCCTACAGTGAGCAGCGCACCCGCCGACGAGAGGATCGAACCGCACCATGTCTGACCGCGCCAAGCTGAGGTTCTTCCAGGTGATGGCCACCGTCGTCGGCCTCGGGCTGCTGCTGCTCGTCCTGGAGATGGTGCTGTGGTACGGCTTCGACAACGACGTGCTGCGCTGGTGGGCGATGCCGCACGGCTTCCTCTACATGATCTATCTGGGGGCCGTGGCGATGCTGGGGTTCGCGCTGGGCTGGAGCCTGGGCCGGATGGTGCTGATCATGCTCGCGGGCGTCGTGCCGTTCCTCTCCTTCTGGGTCGAGTCCAGGGTGACGCGCTCGGCCCGGGCACAGATCGAGGCCAAGGAGTCGGCGACGGCGCCAGACCCGGCTAACCTGTCCCGGTGACCGACGCCCTGCAGCAACGCCCCGTCCTCGTCGTCGACTTCGGCGCGCAGTATGCCCAGCTGATCGCCCGACGGGTCCGCGAGGCCTGCGTCTACAGCGAGATCGTGCCGCACGACATGCCCGCCGAGGAGGTGCTGGCCAAGAACCCGGCCGCGCTGATCCTCTCCGGTGGCCCGTCTTCGGTGTATGCCGAGGGGGCACCCTCCCTCGACCCGGCACTGCTCACGGCCGGGGTGCCGGTGCTCGGCATCTGCTATGGCTTCCAGGCGATGACCGCCGCGCTCGGCGGGACGGTCGACAAGACCGGGCTGCGCGAGTTCGGCGAGACCCGCGCGCGGATCTCCGACACCTCCAGCACGCTCTTCGACGGTCAGCCGGACGAGCAGCCGGTCTGGATGTCGCACGGGGACTCGGTCGCGCAGGCTCCGGAGGGCACCCGCGTCACGGCATCGACGCCGGGCGCTGCCGTGGCGGCATTCGAGGACGACGAGGCACGGCGTTACGGCGTCCAGTGGCATCCGGAGGTGCTGCACTCCATCTTCGGCCAGCGGGTGCTCGAGAACTTCCTGTTGCGGGGTGCAGACATCGAGCCGACCTGGACGAGCGAGAACGTCGTGGAGGACCTCGTGGCCTCCATCCGCGAGCAGGTCGGTGACGCGCACGTCATCTGTGGGCTCTCCGGCGGTGTCGACTCCTCCGTCGCGGCAGCCCTGGTGAACCGCGCGGTGGGCGACCAGCTCACCTGCGTCTTCGTCGACCACGGGTTGCTGCGCGAGGGCGAGGCCCAGCAGGTCGAGGAGGACTTCGTTGCCGCGACCGGGGTCGACCTCGTCGTCGTCGACGCGCGCGAGCGGTTCCTGGACGCGCTGGCCGGTGTCACCGACCCGGAGACGAAACGCAAGGTCATCGGGCGGGAGTTCATCCGCGTCTTCGAGCAGGCGGCCCGGGACGTGGCGGGCTCGGCCGACGCGGAGGGGCACCCGGTCGAGTTCCTGGTGCAGGGCACGCTCTATCCCGACGTCGTGGAGTCCGGTGGCGGCAGCGGCACGGCCAACATCAAGAGCCACCACAACGTCGGCGGACTCCCCGACGACCTGCAGTTCACGCTCATCGAGCCGCTGCGCACCCTGTTCAAGGACGAGGTCCGCCAGGTGGGGCTGGAGCTGGAGGTGCCGGAGGCGATCGTCTGGCGCCAGCCGTTCCCCGGCCCGGGCCTGGGCATCCGCATCATCGGCGCCGTCGATGCCGAGCGGCTGGCCATCCTGCGCCGGGCCGATGCGATCGCCCGCGAGGAGCTGACGAAGGCCGGCCTGGACCGGGACGTCTGGCAGTGCCCGGTGGTCCTGCTGGCCGACGTGCGCTCGGTCGGGGTCCAGGGCGACGGGCGCACCTACGGGCACCCGATCGTGCTGCGCCCCGTCTCCAGCGAGGACGCGATGACGGCCGACTGGAGCCGGCTGCCCTATGAGGTGCTGGCCAAGGTCTCCAGCCGGATCACCAACGAGGTCGAAGAGGTCAACCGCGTGGTGCTGGACGTGACGAGCAAGCCGCCGGGCACCATCGAGTGGGAGTAGCCCCTCCACGCGTGTCCGGGGGAGTGTGACCCACCAGACACGGTTCGGGACCGCCAGAACTCGTAAATGACGACAAGTAGTACTACACTCTGTAGTGGAGATCGAGAACGAGCTCCACACCGCAGAACCTGAAAGGCATCGTCATGAACGCGCAGACCCAGACCCCCGCTAGGGACGACCTTGCTGTTGACCGCGCGGAGCGCGGCACTGGCACCGTCTTCCAGACCGACATCGTCCACTCCAGCTTCGCTCGCAAGCTCCTGGCCGCGATGCGCATCCTCATCGGCTGGACCTTCATGTGGCCCTTCCTCGACAAGCTCTTCGGCCTGGGCTACGGCACCGAGTCCGCCCGCGCCTGGATCGAGGGTGGCGCACCCGCGCAGGGCTACATGATCAACGCCACCTCCGGCCCGTTCAAGGAGGTCTTCGTCTGGATGGCCGAGACCTTCGGTGGCCTGACCGACTTCCTGTTCATGTTTGGCCTGTTCGGCATCGGCCTGGCCATGCTGACCGGCGCCGGTCTGAAGATCGCCGCCTGGGGTGGCACTCTCCTGATGGCCTTCATGTATTTCGCCGCGCTGCCGATCGGCCAGGCGAACATGGGCTTCACCAACCCGATCACGGACTCGCACTGGATCGAGGCCTTCGTCCTCCTCGTCGCCGCCTACACCCTCTCGGGTGACACCTGGGGCCTCGGCCGCTGGTGGGGCGAGAAGGTGGGCAACAGCTGGCTCCGGTGACCCACTCACCTTAACTGCCCGTCATACTCCTGCGAGTGTGGCGGGCAGTTCTTGTGCGGTCGGGCGGGGCTCTCCGCGCTGTGCCGACTAGATCTGCGCTGTGACGACTAGATCCGCGCGGCGACGATTAGAGTGGCGCACGTGATGCGCTCCACCCTCGCAATTGCCGCCGGCAAGCTGGCCCGCGGGGCCTCCCGGCTGCGCGGCGGCGGGTCCGCGCTGCCCGGCCTGGTCACCGAGCGGATCGACCCTGAGATCCTGGCGCACACCCTCAGCGACCTGCCCGGCGGGATCATCGTGGTCTCGGGCACCAACGGCAAGACCACGACCACCAAGATGCTCGTCGCCCTGCTGCGGGCCCATGGACAACGGGTCTTCACCAACCCCACCGGCAGCAACTTCACCCGCGGTGTCATCTCCGCGATGCTGGCCGAGATCCCCCTGCGCGCTCGGCTCGACGCCGACTGGGCCGTCCTGGAGCTGGACGAGGCGCACGCGCTGCACTTCGCCCGCGTCGTGGCACCCACCCACGCCCTGCTGCTCAACGTGGCCAGGGACCAGCTCGACCGGTTCGCCGAGATCGACCAGACCGCACAGCTGCTCTCCCGGCTGGCCGAGCAGACGACGCACACTGTCGTCCTCAACGTCGATGACTCCTTCATCTCCCGGATCCGCACCCAGGTGGCTGACGGGGTGAGCGTGCGCTGGTTCGGCGTCGACCCCTCGAGCGCCCAGCTCCTCCCGGCGCTGCAGGAGGCTGACGTGCGGGTCAGCGACGGTGCGGGTGCCGAAGGCCTGCCGGACTCCGCGGACACCTCACTGCTGGCGGTGCACGATGAGCGGTCCTTCACGATCACCGGCTCCACGGCCGACGTGGGCCCGCTGACCCTGCAGCAGCGCGGACTGGCCGCGATGATCAACGCGACGGCGGCCACCGCCATGGGCCGCGCCGTCCTCGGGCCGGAGTTCGACCCGCAGGTCGCCGCCACCGCGCTGTCGACCGTGACGCCGCCGTTCGGCCGTGGCGAGGTGATCGACGTCGACGGCCACCCTCTCGAGCTGGTGCTGGTCAAGAACCCGGCCGGCTTCACGGTGGCCCTGGGCACCTATGGCTCGGAGCCGGTCGACACGATGATCGCCATCAACGACAACTACGCCGACGGCCGGGATGTCTCCTGGCTCTATGACGTCTCGTTCGAGAGCCTGCGCGAGCAGGGGGTGGCGCTGACGAGCGGGGTGCGGGCCTGGGACATGGCCCTGCGGCTGGAGTATGACGATGTGCCGGTCGAGCACGTGGAGCCGGACCTCGACCTGGCCCTTGAGCGGTTCCTCAGAGCGCATCGGGGCAGGCCCGTGCGGATCTTCAGCACCTACACCGCGATGATGCATCTGCGCCGCCAGCTGGCATCGCGTTT